>NZ_CP042261.1:1882283-2257066 GCF_007855645.1 Qingshengfaniella alkalisoli | reverse complement strand
CGGTATGCGGAGTTAAGGACACGCATCGCTCTGAATCTGCCGATCCAGTAGCGATACCCAACAGACGCCGGTTCCCCCTCCGGCCACCTGCAAAAGAGACGAACATCTGCGCCATACCACCTAACATCCCGAAAAGCTCTCCGGAGTGTCACACACTTGGCGCGTTCGTCTCATGTCCCCCAAGACGAAGTGAATCGCCTAGTGAAGATAGCAATCGGTGTCCGCAACGCGCAACAGAACTTCACCGTTGACAGATTATTTACAGCCACCCGAATCTTCTACTGCGAGCGGCTTGTATCTGATGCACGTATTTTCAGTATGTTAGACAGCCTGCACAACTCATGGTTGCGGCAATACAGCCACATGCACATACGCAAGAAAAAAGGGCACGATGAATCGTGCCCCACTTCCTGCTAGCGATCGGATTCTCTTAGGCGATCGCTTTGACGCGTGCCGACAGGCGCGACATTTTGCGCGCTGCGGTGTTCTTATGAACGATGCCCTTCGTCACACCGCGCATCAGCTCCGGCTGAGCGCTGCGCAGAGCGGCGCTGGCGGCATCCTTGTCGCCGGAAGCAATAGCTTCCTCAACCTTGCGCAGGAAGGTGCGGATACGCGAACGACGCGCTTTGTTAACTTCAGTACGGCGCTCGGCCTGGCGAGCGCGCTTTTTTGATTGAGGCGTATTTGCCATGTCTGAGCTTCCCAAATTATGGGTGAAATCCGTTGAAGCCGGGCTAATAGACCCGACTCACGGGCAAGTCAACACAAACCGTGAGAAAACCGCCCGTCACTTTCCGCGGAACTGCGGTTCGCGCTTTTCCAGAAACGCCTTCATACCCTCTGCCTGATCATTGGTAGAAAACAGGCCGTGGAACATGCGGCGCTCGAACAACAAGCCTTCCGAGAGCGGAGATTCAAAACTGCGGTTGACCGATTCCTTGATCGCCATCGTGGACAGAATCGACTTCTCGGCGATCTTCTCCGCCGCGGCCCGCGCCTCTTCCATCAGTTTCTTGGCCGGAACGACTCGACTGACCAGCCCTGCCCGTTCTGCTTCTTCCGCATCCATGAACCGACCGGTCAGCGCCATTTCCATCGCCTTCGCTTTGCCGACGGCATGGGTCAGGCGCTGTGTGCCACCCATCCCGGGCATGATGCCCAGATTGACCTCTGGCTGGCCGAACTTGGCCGTATCGGCGGCGAGAATAAAATCGCACATCATCGCCAACTCACACCCACCGCCCAAAGCATAGCCAGAAACGGCTGCGATGATCGGCTTGCGGGTGTCAATAATCTGGTCACACTCGCGCCCGAACTTGTCGGTGGTAAACATATCCACAAAGGACATATCAACCATTTCCGCAATGTCCGCACCAGCCGCGAAGGCCTTTTCGGACCCCGTCAGGATGATACAGCGCACACGATCAGAGCGGTCCAACTCACGCAGCGCATCGGACAATTCCTTCAGCAGCGCCTTGTTCAGCGCGTTCATTGCGTCGGGACGATTCAGCTTGATGATTGCGATGTGGTCTTCGGTTTCGACGGTCAGCGTCTCATAAGCCATAGATGTCCTGCGGTGCTGTTGCGACAGTCCTCAGGCTTACCAGCCCCACACACACAATCAAGTTATCTCTGGCAGACGGGGCAATAGAATGTGGACCGCCCCGATTGCGCCACACGACGCACCTGCCCCGCGCAATCCGGTTTGACACAGGGCTCACCTTCGCGACCGTAGACGTTAAAGCGATGCTGGAAATATCCAATATTTCCATCGGCTTGACGGAAGTCGCGCAACGACGAGCCTCCTGATGCAATCGCTTCGGTCAACACTTCGCGGACAATCGGCACCAGCGCCTCGATGCGCGCTTTGCCAATCCGGCCCGCTTGACGTGTCGGCGCAATCCCCGCACGAAACAGCGCCTCGCACACGTAAATATTTCCGAGTCCCGCAATGATTCTCTGATCAAGCAGGGCAGCTTTGGCCGAGGTCTTGCGACCCCTTAAACGCCCGATGAGATAGGGCGCGTGGAAATCATTCCCCAGCGGCTCCGGCCCCAAGGCAGCGAGCAATGGGTGACCACCCGATTGCCCCCGCCCGATCATGTCCATCGCCCCGAACCGCCGCGGATCATTGAAGGTCAGCCGCGCACCGCCTTCAAAATCCAGTACGACATGGTCGTGCTTTTCGAAGGCCGGGTGTTCGAGGGCGAAATCGGCGAACTGCACTGGCGCGTCACGCCCTGCCCCGGACAGAAGCAACCGCCCTGACATACCCAGATGCACAAGCAGTGTTTCACCCGAGGATAAATCCGCCAGCAAATACTTGGAGCGCCGGCCCAACCGCACAATCGTCTGCCCCTCCAACCGGGCGACGATGTCCGTTGGAAACGGCCAGCGCAAATCGGGCCGCCTGAAATCGGCGCGCGTGATACGTTTACCTTCCAAATGCGGGGCAAGACCACGGCGGACGGTTTCGACCTCGGGCAGTTCAGGCAACTTCAACTCCGACATAAGGGCGTGTTTGCGCAGGGCGTTGTCAGTCTGCGCGACGCCCCATATGAAGGGTGCAGAATTAAAACGGCAAGGCCCATGACCGAAAACGTCAGACGCACAACCCATTTCGGTTTCCGCGAAGTGGAAGAAAACGACAAGGCCGGGCTGGTGCACGGCGTGTTCACAAATGTCGCTTCACGCTATGACGTGATGAACGATGTCATGTCGATGGGCATCCACCGCATCTGGAAAAATGCGATGATGGATTGGTTGGCTCCCCGCAACGGCCAGCATTTGCTGGATATGGCGGGTGGCACCGGCGATATCGCGTTCCGGTTTCTGAACCGCGCACCGAACAGCAGTGTGACGGTCTGCGACATGACCGAGTCGATGCTGGTCGAGGGCCGACAGCGGGCAGAGGCGGCGGCACTCGCGGATCGGCTCGATTGGGTGGTTGGCGATGCCATGGCCCTGCCATTTCAGGACAACAGCTTCGATATCTACACGATTTCTTTCGGCATCAGGAATGTCACGCGAATCGAAGACGCACTGTCGGAGGCCTACCGCGTGCTGCGCCCCGGCGGACGGATGATGGTTCTGGAGTTCAGTCAACTTCCAAATGCAGGAATGCAATGGGCCTATGATCGCTATTCCTTCAACCTAATTCCGGCGATGGGCCAGATGATCGCCCAAGACAGGGAAAGCTATCAGTATCTAGTCGAGTCGATCCGCCGTTTCCCCGATCAAGACACCTTCGCTGGGATGCTCCGCACAGCGGGCTTTGAACAGGTCAAATACCGGAACCTGTCGATGGGAATCGCTGCGCTGCATTCGGGCTGGAAGATCTAAATGCGTGGGCCTCACAATATCTGGCGCCTGATCCGCACCGGCGCGACGTTCGAGCGCACAGGCGCGATGCGTGTCGTATTGGAAGCTCTGCAAGCACCTGCGCCGCTGCGGGCGGCAGCCCATGTAATTGGCTGGCCGTTCCGGTGGCTGGGCTACAAGGGCGATCCATCCATGCCGCCGGTGACACGTGCGCTGACGGCCCTCGGCCCAGCCTACATCAAGTTCGGTCAAATCCTTTCGACGCGGCCCGACGTCGTCGGTCCCGATCTGGCGACGCAGCTCCAAGTTCTTCAGGATAAGCTGCCACCCTTCTCCACCGATGCGGCAAAAGCATCATTCGAGCGTGAGACCGGCGCGACCACAGATCAAACCTTCAGCACGTTTAGCGATGCCGTTGCTGCCGCCTCCATCGCCCAGGTTCATCGCGCCACCCTGCGGGATACCGGGCACGAAGTTGCCGTAAAGGTGTTGCGTCCGGGGATTGAGCGGGCATTCAGACGCGATGTGGACGCATTCTACTTTGCGGCCCGTATGATCGAATTTCTGCTTCCCTTTTCCCGCCGCCTGCGCCCCACCGACGTCATTCGTCACTTTGAAGGCGTGGTGATGGGCGAACTGGACTTGCGTCTGGAATCATCAGCCGCAGCCGAATTCGCCCAAAGTACCGAAAAGGATGCGGGCTTCCGAGTGCCCTCTGTGCGCTGGGATTTGTCCGGCCGCCGTGTGATGACATTGGATTGGGCCGAAGGCATCGCCATCAGTGATCTCGCGGCTCTGGATGCGGTCGGTCATGATCGCAGGGCGCTTGGCGAACGAGTGCTTCAGGTATTCCTGAGCCATGCCTTGCGCGACGGGTATTTCCATGCCGACATGCATCAAGGCAACCTCAAGGTCGCACCAAATGGTGACCTGATTGCGCTGGATTTCGGAATCATGGGCCGGATCGACGAATACACGCGCCGGGTCTACGCCGAAATCCTGTATGGTTTCATAAGTCGCGATTACCAACGCGTCGCCGAGGTCCATTTCGAGGCCGGATATGTCCCCGCTGACCGCGACATCGACCAGTTCGCACGCGCCCTTCGCGCCGTGGGTGAGCCGATTTTCGGGATGGACGCCACGCGCATCTCAATGGCCCGTGTACTCGCTTACCTGTTCGAAGTCACAGAACAGTTCGGCATGCAGACGCGCACCGAACTTATCCTTCTGCAACGCACGATGGTCGTGGTCGAGGGCGTTGCCCGCTCGCTTGATCCGCAGATCAATATCTGGAACGTCGCAGAACCTGTGGTCGAAGGCTACATCAAGGACAATATCGGCCCGCGGGCGCTGGCGCGTGACTTTGCAAGAACGATCCGGGTACTGGCCCGCTTCGGTCCACGCCTGCCGCAACTGGCCGAAGATGCCCTGATCCGACAGAACAACCCGACGCCAGAACCAAAACCGAAAAGGGGTAACTCACCCGCGCTTTGGGCAGGCCTCGGCGCCGGTTGTGCGACGATAGCGGTTCTGGTCATCCAGTCGTTTTAGCGTCAGCCCCGAAGCGCGACGATAGATTCGGTACTGATCACCGCCCCTGTTTGCGTCATGATTTCGGTCGCGCCGCCGGAGTTGCGAACTTCTGAAACGGTCGCGTAGCTATCCACATTGATTGCCCCCGTCACGTTGCCGTCCGCACCATAGCGGACCAGCATCGCAGTGTATGCGCCGGTGTCGGCAAGCGCCCCGGTATTCGTCAAGCCGTCCCACGTTAGCGGCGACTTACGCCCTGTCACATCGATCTTCCTAACATCATTGCCATCCTTGTCAGTCAGGACAATTTCGCTTTTGGTCGCCGCAGTCGGCACATCGAAATACAATTCCACTGGACCGCCCGCAAACTCCGCTAAACCGCTCAAGCGCGCATCCATACCGACCCAGTCAGACATTTGCGCCAGATTATCGCTGCCAGATGCGCCAATCATTTCCTTTAGAAGGTCATTGGTCATTACCTGCTGCTCAACACTTGAGAATGTCGCCAACTGGACCGCGTAGTCGGACGAATCGACCGGATTCAGCGGGTCCTGATTTTCCATCTGGGCCGTCAGCATCACCAGGAATGTCTCGAAATCGGAACTAATTTTGCCGTCGGACGTCCTGGCTGTTACGCTGTTGGCCATGATGGGTGAGGTGGGATTTGTGCTGATTTCCATTTGAGTATCCTACAGTCTGAGATCCAGCCCGCTGGCCACAGGAAGCTGTTCCGCCTCTACAGAAGTCGACTCGGACACCGAAGCGGCATCGCCACCGTTTTGCGATGTTGAAGATTCATCTGCCGGATGGTCCCGCCCACTTTCAGAGAAATCGAAGCTCGCTTGTCCATAGCCAAGTCGGCAGAGATCGCTTTGCAGGTCAGTGATATATCGTCGCAACAGATCCAGCGTTTCACCGCGATCTGCGCTCAACGCAACCAGCAGCCCTGAATCGCCCTGCGTCAAGCTTATTCGCACGCGGCCGAGCTCTTCAGGGTTGAGACTGACTTCGATTGCATCATCAGCGCCTCTTTGGATCACTTCCACCAGACCCTGTGCGACCTGTCGAACGATCTCGGCCCGATTCATATGCAAGGTACGCGGCGCATCAGCTGGGGATGCTTCTTTCCCACTGCGCACCTCCGCGATCGACGCGAGTTCATCTGCGCGCGCGTCTGATGGGACGTCATCGCGCTCCGATAGAACCATCTCCGGGTGTATCTGCATCGACCTGACCGCATCCTCTCTCAATCGCGGCTGCGTCAGCGAGTAATCTCTATGAGGCTCGCTGATCGGCACGACCGTGTCACGTTTTGTGAGCGATTGCTCTGATGTTTCGACCGGGATCGCAGGGGCGTTCGCCGACTGGCTTGCAGCGCCATTCGTCTGCGTTGGGGATGTCGTCGGAACACCAGAAGCTGTGGCTATCGGCTGTCCAGCCAGAGGCACGGGTGAGTCCCTGTCTGCCTTTCGCATTGCGACCAACATTGAGTCCGAGTCGCCGTTATCCAAAGACGGAGCCAACGGTTCGATTTTGTCAGGTCGAGGGGTCTTTCGCACGGCAAAGTCCGGGTGATCCTCTGTCGCGACCTGCCGCTCCGCAGAAGGCGTCTGCGGCGCAGTAACCACGACTGATTTCTCTGACTTCTTCGTTAACTCAGCACCAGCCTGTACTTTATCGGGTTCAAGCTCCGATAGCATTGGAATCCAGGGTTGCGACAGGCCATCTGACTCCACGACAACAGCCGCGCTCACCCGATCAGAATCTCCCTCCGAACGCGCCCCCGATTGCTCGCCGGGGGGGTCGGAGACTCCATTGACCGGATACTGGTTCGGGATCTCACCAAGCATCAGTGGGTCGCGAACTACAGATGGCTCAGTCCCGACAGGCTCGGCCTGAGCCGACGGCAGCGCCCCAGGCACGCCCGCTGCGACCGCACAGTCGGGACGTGTAAACGTCTCGCTGAGATGCAGACCGGCCCAAGGCACAGTTTCCTCTTCAAAGGTCTCTTCTCTTCTTCCCGCCCGATCAGGACTTAGGGCATCACAGCCTAAAAACACCCGAACCTGGGTGAGTCGATCGAACAACTGCTCCCGTGCAGCACTTGACGTCGGGCCGGATATACCCCGCACTTTTGGTTTCGCGCCCATGTCAATAGGAAATTCGACCTGCATCTCGCCCCCGGCGCTGTGAACCTTTCGGTCACATTGGCGCATCAAGATTACCGGATCTTTACCAAGCACCACGCAAGTTCTGAAAACTAAGTAGAATTGCAGGAATCGGCATGACAATGGATATCAACAGCATACAGACTCCGTTATCGTTCAGGCATGATAGACTCCGCGACACAGCAGTGGATCTGGAGGCGACTTTTCTGTCTCAGATGCTTAAATCAGCAGGTTTTGGTGAAATGTCGGAAAGCTTCGGCGGTGGAGCAGGAGAGGAACAGTTCGCCTCGCTCCTGCGGGACGCTCATTCCGGAGCCATGACCGAAGCCGGTGGTCTCGGGCTGGCACAACACATCTTCGAATCGTTGAAGGAGGTGACCGATGAACGCCCATGACAAGTTGGAAGCCCTCTTGGATAAGGAACGCCAAAAGCTGATCACGAGTGATCTGAACGGTCTGCAACAGATCGCAGAACAGAAGGTCGCGTTGATAGACCGGATCAAACGGGTATCGCTTGATCAGTCTGAGCTATCGGCGCTCGCGCGCAAGCTAAAGCGCAATCAAGCTCTGATGCAGGCCTGCAGTGAAGGAATAGGGACAGCGAAACAACGGCTTTCCGATCTGCTGCAAAACCGCGCCGCCACGACCACCTACACCGGCAACGGACAGCGCACCACCCACCAGACACCCCAATCGATCGAAAAACGCGCTTAGATTTTATATAAAATACAAACGCTTAAATCTTTCAGCTTAGGGTTTCCTTAGCAAGTTCACCCCTAGTCTGGTTCTGCGGCTGATGAAAGGCCGGCGCGGCGTCGCGATACACGACGGCCAGTAATGTCAGAAGGGCAATTGATTCTGCTCAATAGAGCAGCATTGCAACGGGGTGAAAATCACCCACAGACTAGGGAATATTCTAATGTCCAGCATTCTGACCAACACAAGCGCCATGGTTGCCCTTCAGACACTGAAAGGTATCAACTCTGGGCTTGAAACGACTCAGAACGAAATCGCCACGGGCAAAACAGTCGCCACCGCCAAGGACAACGCCTCGATCTGGGCCATTTCCAAGGTGATGGAGGCCGATGTCAGCGGGCTTAGTACCATTTCCGACAACCTGTCACTGGCCGAATCCGCAGTTGCAGTTGCCAGTACAGCATCGGAAAGCGTTCAGGATCTTCTGGCCGGAATCAAAGACAAGATCATTGCGGCTCAGTCTGACATTGCCGGCCGCGACGAGCTACAGACCGACATCACGCGGCTGCGCGAGCAGATCGCTACCGTCGTGGAAGGCGCTCAGTACAACGGTGTCAACTTCGTCAACGGTTCAACCGAAACGACCAACGTCAACGGCGCGCGCGGTCTCGATTTTCTATCGTCTCTTGATCGAAATTCATCGGGCCAGGTCAACGTCAACGAAATTGGCGTAGACGCCCAGAACCTTACGACGAATGAAGGCGTGGGTTTCGCAGCAATCGCCAGCGGCACTGTTGCTGCCGCCGGGTCTACCGCGACCTTCACTGTCGGCTTCATGAACGAAGACGGCACGGCCGGCGCAACCGAGGCCGGCTTCACCAGTGACCCGAACGCCGTAACCGGTACCAATCTGGCGGCTGGTGATGTGCTTCGTCTGACAATCGATGACAACGAGGTGACCTACACGGTCGCCGCAGGTGATACTGCGGCGGAAGTCACGGCCGGGTTGAACGATGCTCTCAGCGGTACTGGTCTGACGGACTATAACGTCGCATTGACCGGCGCGGATATCGAGATCGCGAATAACGGGATAGCAGCGGCCGACATCGGAGTGGATGTAGAACGCAACCGTGGCTCCCTGGCTGACCTGTCCGATATGGATGTCACGACTCAGGAGGGTGCCGAACAGGCACTGGCAGACATCGAGGGCATGATCCAGGCATCCATCGATGCGGCGACATCGTTCGGCTCCACCCAAAACCGGATCGAGATTCAGAACAACTTCATTTCGAAATTGTCTGACTCGCTCAAGGCCGGTATCGGCGCGATGGTTGATGCGGATATGGAAGAAGCGTCGGCACGGCTTCAGGCGTTGCAGGTACAACAACAGCTTGGCGTTCAATCGCTGTCGATCGCGAACCAGGCACCGCAGACCATCCTGTCGCTATTCCGCTAAACCCGAATCGGGGGCGCATCATGCGCCCCCAATCACAGCCAAAAGGTTGTAACCCATTTTCGGTGGAGAGATTTCAGTGAGCGCATTCGACCGAGCCCGAACGGCCTATTCTCCCGCTTCTATGCCAAATCGAAACGACAAAGCCGTTGAGTACGACGCCTTGGCGCGCATCACTCGACGACTGAGGGCGACTGACACAGATGAATCCGGCTTCCCAGAACTGGCAGAGGCTTTGGATCAAAACCGCAAGCTGTGGTTTCGTTTTGCTGCCGACGTTGCCGAACCGACAAATCCCTTGCCTCAGGAACTGAAAGCACAGATTTACTACCTTTACGAGTTCACGAACCAACACACCAGCAAAGTCCTATCACGCAAGTCCGACGCTTCGGTCCTTGTCGAAATAAACACTGCCATCATGCGCGGTCTGCGCGGCAAAGGAGAGGCTGCATGAGCGGTCTGGTCCTGAAACTCGGCCCCAGAGAGAGGGTTCTCATCAACGGCGCGGTGATCGAGAACGGCGACCGTCGAAGCCGCCTCAACATCGTCACGCCAAACGCGAAGATCCTGCGTCTTCGTGACGCAATCCATCCCGAAGAGGTTAACACCCCCGTCCGCCGGATATGCTATATTGCACAACTGGTCCTGTCAGGTGACGCCGCCCCTTCAGAAGCGGAGCCGCAAATGTTGCGTGGCATCGAACAGCTAAGCCGCGCCTTTGGTGACCTGGAAAGTCACCAAACATTGGATGCGGCGACCTTAGCCCTCGGTGAAGGCGAATTTTACCGCGCCCTGAAACACTTAAGGTCTCTTTTGCCGCGCGAGCAAAGGCTGATTAATGGGGCACTCCGGTGACTTATACACCCGTCATTCCCATGTCCGGTCTGACAGGCTGGGCTTTTCTCAGCCGCACGCTGGGGGTGCAGCAGGACGCGCATGCGTCTACGGCTGTGATGAAACGCGATACGGAGTACTTTCGCGAGAAGATCAGCACAATTACCACCGCCGAAGAACTGGTCGCCGACAGCAGATTGTTGAAGGTCGCACTTGGCGCGTTCGGATTGCAGGACGACCTTCCGAACAAGTATTTTATTCAGAAGGTCCTCGAAGAAGGCGCCAGCGCTTCCGATGCACTTGCCAACCGCTTGTCGGACAAACGCTACCGCGCCATGGTAAAGGCATTCGATTTCGACAACCCTTTGGGTCCGGGGACCTTGGAACCCGGCTTCGCGAACCATGTTCTGTCGAGCTATGCAGACCAGACGTTCGAGGTTGCTGTGGGTGAGCGCGATGAAAGCATGCGCCTTGCGCTGGCGCTCGAACGAGAACTGACCAATGTCATGGAAAGCGCCACCACCGAGAACTCCGCCTGGTACGCGGTTATGGGCACAGCACCGTTAAGGAAAGTCTTTCAGACCGCCTTTCGACTGCCTGACAGCTTTGCCGCCATTGACATAGATCAACAGTTGGACGCCTTTCGAGACAAGGCGCGAGCCTATCTGGGGGTATCCGAGGTTCACAAGATTGCCGCTCCCGAGGTCCTTGATAGATTACGGAATTTGTTTCTGGTGAATACCGACATGACCTCACCGGCTGGCAACGCTGACCCTGTGAGGTCTATACTGGGCAGTAGAGCCTCCGCCGCCAGTATTCTTTCGACGCTCTATTCTGGCTGACTTTAACCTTCGGCTGTCAGAATGTTCGCCAAGCGGTCAAAGCTCTCTGCAATGCTTTCAGGTGATTGAGCCCCCAGAAACTCATCCAATTGCGGCCATAACTCTACGGCTGAATCTACCTCCGGGTCGGAACCTTTTTCATAAAGCCCGGACCTGATCATCAACTCGGTTTGACTGTGGACAGACAGCAAACGTCGCAGATGCTTCAGAAGCGCGTTCTCTGTCGCACTCGCTGCACCAGGCAAGCTGCGCGACACGGAAGCAAGCAGATCTATCGCAGGAAAGCGCCCGCGTTCGGCTATCGTACGATCCAGAACGACATGGCCATCCAGCACACCGCGCAGAGTATCAGCGATCAAACCTTCCATATCGGAACCGGCGACCAGCACGCTGAAGATTGCGGTGATATCCCCTGCACCACCCATCTCGCCCGGCCCGGCCCGCTCTGCCAACGCCATGATGTTGCGCGCAACTGACGGCGGATAGCCGCCATAGGAAGATGACTCGCCAAGTGTCAGGCTGACCTCTCGATGCGCCTCGGCGAAGCGCGTGACTGAGTCCGCAAATAGCAAAACATGTTTGCCCATCGCTCGAAAATGCTCGGCAACCGTCATCGCAGTCCAGGCGCATCGCCGTCGCAGAACCGGTGACTGATCTGATGTCGCGGCAACAACGACCGCGCGCGACATGCCGTCCTTACCCATTACCTCTTCGATGAAATGCCTGACTTCGCGGCCCCTCTCACCGATCAAAGCTATTACGACCACGTCCGCCTCGATGCTGCGCGCCAGTTGCCCAACGAGGGTGGATTTTCCGACACCCGAACCCGCGAACAACCCGATACGCTGACCCCGCACGATCGGAAGGGCCGTGTTGAACGCGGCAAGCCCGCATTCCAGACGCTCGCCCAAAGCCTTACGGATCGAAGCTTTAGGCGGGGAGCCAGCAAGGGATCGCGGCTGCGTTCCGGCCAGCAACGGACACCCATCAAGCGGCAAGCCATCTGCATCAATAAGTCGCCCAAGCCAGCTGTCATCGGGCGCGATTTCGATTGGACCCAGCAAATGCACGCGATCGCCCACCGAAACGCTGTCCAGCGATTCCGTTGGAAGCACGTCCGCCACACCTTTGTCCAGTCGCAACACTTCGCCACGGATATGTACCCCTGATCTTCCGCATATCTCGACCTGATCCCCGATCGCAGCGACGTGGCCCAAACCCGCAACAGTCGCGTTGTTCTGCGTAAGTGCCGTGATTCGACCGAACTCCCGCCACGCTCTGCCGCGTGAAATCTGCGCCCGTAGGTTGTCCAAACTAGGTTCCGGCATTTCGCTCTCCGTTTCATCGCAAACGGTTTCTAAACGAATCATCGTTAAGCCGAGATTGAGATCTTTCGAGGGAGAAACCCCGATGCACCAAGGTTTGGAAATCTTTAGGTTGGCGTCCGGTCTGGCGTCACATGCGTCAGCAAGACAATCAGCCATTACGCGCAACATCGCGAACGCCGACACCAATGGATATGTCAGCAAGGATCTGCGACCGTTTTCTCAGCTGGCGGAGTCAGATCGCGGTCGCCTTAAATCGACGCGGGACGGACATATCGGTGCCGGAAAAGGCATGGCCGACGGTCAGATACTTGTTCCTTCCGCTCTAGACGCCGCACCAAACGGCAATCAGGTTTCGCTTGAAAATGAAATGATCAAAGCCAGCGAAGCACGGCAGTCACACCAACTCGCGCTTTCGGTGTATCGCAGCGGCCTTGATATGTTGCGCGCCAGCATCGGACGGCGCTGATGTCGGATCTACAGACAAGTATGGCTATCGCGGCGAGCGGAATGCGCGCTCAGTCTACCCGCCTGCGCCATGTTGCAGAGAACATCGCCAATGCCGACACCCCCGGCTATCGCAGAAAAACGGTTTCCTTTGAAACTGAATACGGCGGTAGCGGGAAGGTTAGAACAGGTCCGGTCCAACTCGATCGGTCGGAACTGAAAACCATCCACGACCCGTCTCACCCGCTGGCTGATGAACAAGGCTTCTACAAGGGATCCAACGTAGAGACGGTCATCGAATCTGCGGATTCGCGCGAAGCGCAACGCAGCTATGAAGCCAATCTGAAAATGTTTGACCAAGCGCGGCAGATGTCGAGTTCGCTGCTCGAACTGCTGCGCAAGTAACGGAGAACCCGAGATGAGCATCACATCCATTTTCGCTGCGAAGTCGTATGCCAGCGCCCGCCCCGTCACCGAAGCGGACCCAAAAGGAGCGGGTCAACTTGCGGGTAAGGTGGCGCAGGACTTCGCCACGACGTTGAATGCCGCAGAACAGACGGCGCAATCGGCGCTGGTGGGCGACGCCGACCCCCATGCGTTGGTCGAGGCACTGGCCCAGTCGCAGCTCGCTGTCGAGACCGCCGTGTCTGTCCGCGACAAGGTTGTCGAAGCCTATCAGGAAATCCTGCGCATGCCGGTCTGACCCATGACGGATGCGGTCTTCTTCGACATTTTGCGGCAGGGGTTGTGGGTGGCTGTTGTCATGTCCACTCCCATCCTAGCCGTTGCACTGCTTGTTGGCTTGGTCGTTGGACTGTTTCAGGCGCTGACCTCCATTCAGGAAATGACCCTGACCTTCGTGCCGAAGCTGGCCGCGATCATAGTCGTTTTCTGGGCAACCATGGGCTTCATGACCCAGACACTCGGGAATTTTTTTCAGACCACATTGCTACCCCTCATTGCCGGAGTTTGACATGGACAACGCGATCTATGCGACGCTGACCCGTCAGGCCGGGCTGCGTCGTGAAATGCAGGTCATTGCCAACAACATCGCCAACGCCTCGACCGATGGCTTCCAAAAAGAAGGCCTCGTATTTTCGGAATACGTGCAAAGGATGGACGATTCCGATTTATCGCTGTCCATGGCACATGCCGAAGGGCGGATGATCGACCGCGCACAGGGACAATTGACTCGAACCAATGGCACGTTCGACTTGGCGATCGAGGGCGACGGCTATTTCATGGTCGAAGCACCCAATGGCCCCGAGTTGACACGGGCGGGTCATTTCACGCCGAACGCCGATGGTGAACTGATCGCGAGCGACGGCGCAAGGTTGCTCGACATCGGCGGCGCACCTGTCTTCGTTCCGCCAGACGCGATGTCGGTCGGAGTCGCCGCAGATGGCACACTCAGCGCTGATGGCCGCGCCATAACACAGATCGGTATCTACATGCCCGGTGACGTCAACGAAATGCGTCGTTCAGCGGGGGTACGTTTCAGCGTTGATGGTGTTGTTCAACCGCTGGAGGGCGCGCGCGTCGTCCAGGGTTTCATCGAAAGCTCAAACGTAGATCCGGTCACAGAAGTCGCCCGCATGATCGAGGTCCAGCGCGCCTACGAGCAAAGCGCCAAATTCATCTCCAATGAACATGACCGAATCCTGTCCGCCATCGACATACTCGGTCGCTAAGCAAAGGAAATCCAATGCGTGCCCTGAAAATCGCCGCCACCGGCATGACCGCTCAACAAACGCGGGTCGAGGTCATTTCCAACAACCTCGCAAATATGAGTACGACGGCCTACAATGCCCGCCGCGCCGAGTTTTCGGACCTGCATTACCAGCAACTCGCCAAGCCGGGAACGATCAACGCATCGGACGGGACGGTTCTGCCGACGGGTGTGCAGCTTGGGCTGGGCGTGCGGCCAACGTCGGTTTCCGTACAACTGTCGCAAGGATCGCTCACCCAGACGAATAGCGATCTGGATGTTGCCATCGAAGGCCGCGGATACCTTGAAATCACCATGCCCGACGGACCCGCGAGCTATACCCGCGACGGGTCGCTGAAACGCAACGGCGAGGGCCTGATTGTTACCGCCGATGGCTTTGCAGTTGCACCGGAAATCGTGATCCCCGAGGATGCATCAAGCATCTCCATCAACGCCGACGGCGAAGTCTACGCCTATTTCAACGACCGCGTGGAGCCCGAAGTCTTGGGTCAATTCACCTTGGCAGCCTTCACGAACGAACGTGGATTGGAAGCCATTGGCAGCAACCTATTCCGCGAAACGGAAGCATCCGGCCCTGCGGTGATCGGCGATCCGGGCACAGACGGACTGGGTCGTCTGAAACAAGGCTATCTGGAAGACAGTTCCGTCGACGCGGTGCGCGAAGTAACCGAACTGATCGAAGCGCAGCGTGGCTATGAGCTTAACGCCAAGGTCATCACCGCCGCCGACCAAATGATGGCGGCCACTTCTCAGGTCCGCTGATCCAATGCGCATTGCCCTGACCATCGCTCTTGTTTGCGTCTCGATCGGCCTCCCCGCCCAAGCAGAAACAGTCGCCGCCAGAGCCGTGATCCGTGCGCAGACCATAATCGCGCCACAGGATCTGAAGCTTCTGCCCGACACGACGCCCGGCACGTTATCGAATCCGTCGCAGGTCGTTGGCATGGAAGCGCGGGTCAACCTGTATCCCGACCGTCCGATCCGCAGTGGTGATATCGGGCCACCCGCAGTGATCGAACGCAACCAGATTGTCGCGCTGAACTACCATAACGCCGGGCTGTCGATCCTTTCCGAAGGGCGATCCCTGGCGCGCGCTGCGGCGGGCGAACGGATTCGGGTCATGAACCTGGAATCGCGCGTCACCGTAACCGGCACAGTCATGGTCGATGGCAGCGTCACCGTCGGCCCACTCAACAGGTAGAAAGGACAGATCATGCGCAACTTGCTAACGCTTGGATTGATTGCCGCCTCCGTCGCCGCATGTGGCCGGATCGATCACGTGGGTCGACGCCCGGATTTCGCTCCAACTGACATCGGACGCGACCACCTCGCAATGGCTGTGCCAGGCCTGCCCCCGTCGCTGGAGAAGCAGCGCGTTGTCGATCAGGCGTCCCTTTGGAGCGGCACAAACAGTTCCCTGCTTAGTGACCAGCGTGCGGCGGAACGCGGAGATATCCTGACCGTCGTTATTGAAATTGACGAGAGAGCAGAGATTTCCAACTCGACATCGCGGTCACGTTCAGCCGATGAATCGCTTCAGATTCCGCAACTGTTCGGACTGCCGCAGCGACTGGACACGCGCTTGCCGGACGGGGCGACTTCCGCCGACGCCGTGTCGGTCGCATCCAGCAGCGACTCGGGCGGGGACGGATCGGTGCGCCGGAACGAAAAGCTGACGCTGAGCATCGCCGCGACGGTTACCGATGTACTTCCCAATGGCATCATGCGGATACAAGGGTCACAGGAGGTCCGCGTGAACTTCGAGATCCGCGAATTGCTTGTGGAAGGTTATGTCCGTCCCGCAGATGTGTCGCGTAACAACGAAATCACCTATGACAAGATCGCGGCGGCGCGGATTTCCTACGGCGGGCGTGGGCAGATCAGCGATGTGCAGCAGCCACGCTACGGCCAGCAGATCGCAGACATCATCCTGCCATTCTAGGAGACACGCATGGCTAAACTGCTACCTGCCATTCTTGCGCTCGTCGGCATCGGTGCCGGGGTCGGCGCGGGGCTTCACCTGAAGTCCGACACGGTCGAGGAGATGGAGCACACCACCGAATGCATACCGCCCAACACCCCGACGTACACGCTAACGGAGCCCAAAAAGCACGCCGACGGCCCCAGCGAGTTCGTCACGATGAGCAACCAGTTCGTCGTTCCGGTGTTCACCGGGGACGGCGTCGACGCGATGGTCATGTTGTCACTGAACCTGGAGGTCGGGCAGGGCCACAAGGAAGAACTGTTCAAACGCGAACCCAAGATCAGGGACGCCTTCCTGCGCGCACTGTTCGAGCATTCAAACGCCGGTGGCTTCGATGGCAATTTCATTGAGATGATCGAATTGGACAGCCTTCGTTCGGCGCTGCGCGAGGCCGCTGCAAAAACCGCAGGACCAATGGTGCGCGATGTGCTGATTGCGGATCTGGTGAAGCAGAAAGTCTAGCCTCTCTCAGCCAGAATGCGCTGAAGAACCTGCAGGCGACCCAGCGAACGGCCCGCCTGTTTTTTTAGCCCATCCTCCCCCGCGCGAAGTTGCGCGAGCTCGAGATTCAGACGTTTTACCTCCTGATCGCGCCAAAGTGCGTGCCGGTCGTCAAAGCCCGCCCGAGCATATTCAAGTGCGAACGAATGCGAGGAAGAACCCTCGCGCAGTTCAGAAATGCGCGACCGGGTCCCGGCAATCTGGTTCCGCAATTCGGACAACCGCGCAAGCGCATCGTCGCGCTTTAGCTCTGCGGCCTGAAGCAGTTGTCTCGCCGCACGCTGCATCTCTACACACCCGCACGTTTGCGCGCACGCATCTGGTCCGCAAACCGGATCGCCGCAGCTACTGCCGCATAGTGTTCCACGGCGATCTCGTCACCAATCTCGACCGTCGCGTGAAGCGCACGCGCGGTCGGTGCGTCTCTGTGAATGGGGACATTGGCGGCCAAACCTGTTTCACGGATACGCGCGGCCACCTCATCCAACCCCTTGGCCACGCAAACGGGCGCGGACCCGCCTGCACGTGACCATTTAAGCGCTACGGCGTAATGCGTCGGGTTTACGATGATCACGTCGGCGTCAGGGACGTCCTGCATCATGCGATTGGTCGCAATATCATAGGCACGCTGACGGCGCTGTTGCTTCATTGTCGGGTCACCTTCGCTTTGCTTGTGCTCGTCCATGATTTCCTTGCGCGACATGCGGTTTCGTCGAATGTGTTCGGCCCGCTGCCACAGCACATCGATCACGCCAAGCCCAACGGCAATCACCAGCACCACGCTCAGAAATGACGTCACCGTCCGACCGAGCAACGAAACCGTCGGTCCGGCATCCAGTTGAACCGCTACGGAAAGCTCCGGAAGGTAGCGATGCAAGAACCACGCCAAAACAGCGGAATAAATCGACAGCTTGGTGAAGCTCTTGGCGAATTCGAAAAGCCCGCCACGTCCGAACTTGTTCTTGAGGTTCGACAGCGGAGATATACGGCTTAGCTTGGGTTGCAGCTTCTCAGTCGAGAATGTGAAGCCTTGCTGCACGATCAGCGCTACAAGAACAAGCATGGCCGGCGCGACAAAGAACGGCGCCGCTGCCAGGGCAACCTTAAGGATCAGACCGCCGGCCAGACCTTGACCATCCAGTCGGAGCAACTGCTCCGACGCGCTGTCGGCACGCGCGATCATCCCCGCCATCAAATCACCCATCGCCCGCACGGACTGCCCGCCCAGCATAAGCATGCTCAACAGTATCCCCGCGTAGCTTGCAGCCGTGGTCAGATCGGTTGAACGCGGGATCTCCCCTTTACGGCGGGCGTCGTCGAGCCGCTTTTGCGTCGGATCATGGGGTTTCTCAGCGTCATTATCCGCGCTGCTCACGGCAACACTCCGATCGGCGCGGACATATGCGCCATGAACGTTCTTAGCCACAGCGGCAGAAGAAGCGGCGTCAGCACCAACAGCAATACGAGCCCACCGAAGGTGATCGCAGGTGCGCCCACAAAGGCCACCATCAGTTGCGGCATCGCGCGGTTGATGACGCCGAGCGCGACGTTGTAGATCAGGGATGCGATGATGAACGGCGACGAATAGCTGAAGGCTAGCGAGAAGACAGAGGCCACGCGCCCAACGCTCCATTGCGACAGATCACCGGCGATCGGGATAATTCCCGGCGGCAGAACGTGGTAAGACCGGATGATCGCGGCGGCGATCTGGACATGCAGATCGGCCATCGCGGCCAAGGCCAACCCCGCGAAAAGCAGTAGCTGCGAAATAGCAGGCTGAGGATCGACACCAGCCCCGCCCAACAGTTGCGACAGAGATGCGGACTGCGCGATAACGCTACCCGCTATCTGAAGCAGCCAGATGAAGACGCGCAGGGAAAAGCCGAAGACCAGGCCATTCAAGGCCTCCGCCCCCGACAGCCAAACCACGGCTGACAGACCGGACGGAATGGCGCCGATGTCACTCGCCACCGCCGGTGCTACGATGCACGTGAACGCAGCAGCCAGCCCCAGCTTGATACGCAATGGCACCAACCGTTCGCCGAATACAGGTATCAACGCGATCGCGGCACCGACGCGCAAGAACACGACCCAAGCCACCCAGATCCATTGACTGGCCAGCGCAAAAAGCTGTGCGCCGGCCTCATTCACGCGGGCACCACACCGACAATGGCAGGTCGCGCGTCAAAGCCGAGTTCCTCAAACGACAACACGGGGACCGCTAAGCCCTTCGCCGCCACCACGGTCTTCAGGTAGCGCCGTCGCCGCGTGGACGTCACGAGCGCTGGAAGGCCATCGGAACCGCTCAGCTTGCCGATCTTTTCCGAAATCCCCGACGCCAGCTTATTGAATTCTTCTGGCGGCAAAGCAACATCCGGCAAACCCTTGTCGTTCTGGATCTGATAGGCCTCGAAGCGCCCCTCCCATTCCACCGCGAGTTGCAGCAGCGGAATGGTTCCATCCGGCCGCTTCTGGTCGGCGACTATTTGATAACCTAACCGCTGGCGTACATGTTCGCATACCGCCTCCGGCGCGCTGTGCATGGTTCGGACTTCCGCAATCGCCTCCAGGATCAGGGGCAGGTTGCGGATGGAGACACGCTCTTCCAATAACAGCCGCAGAACCGCGAGCAGAACCTCCAGCGGAACTTTGTCGGGCACCAGTTCGTCCAGTAGCCGCCGGTTCGCTGCGGCACGGTCTGCGTCCGACAACCCAGTCATCGCGTCCAACAACTTGCGCAGGCTTTTTAGCGTCATTAGCTGCGCCATGTTCGATTTTATGACCTCCAAAAGATGCGTTGCGAGCACTTCTGACGGCATCACCACCGTCGCACCATCCAACGCGATGTCGTCCTGAAGGTCCGGTGAAACCCATTTGGCCGGTGCGCCATAAACCGGCTCGCGTACTGCTTCCCCCTCGATCGCTGTCTTGGTTCCATCAGGTAACAGGGCAAGCACTTGGTCGGTTCGGATGCGATCGCGCACACGTTCAACCCCATGTATGCGGATCGCATATTGACCTGACCCAAGAACGGCGGAATCGGTCAGTCGGATCTCCGGCAGGATTAGCCCATAGCTTTCGGCCACATGGGTCCGTAAACTGACAATCCGCGCATCCAACCCGGTTCCCGGGTCCAGAACCATCGACACCAGATCAGGCGCAAATTCGACATGGACGTCGTCCAACTCCAGCATGTCGCCGATCGACTTCTCGGCCGGTCGGCTCTGGTCTGACGCCTTGACCTGCGCCGCTTGCTTGACTTTGGCTTGTGCCTGTCGATGAACGGCAAAGGCGGCCGTTCCCAGCCCCAGCCCGCCCAGAAGGAACGGCAAGAACGGCAACCCTGGCACCAGCGCAAACAGGATCATCAGCGCAGCAACCGTCGCCAAGGCCCCCGGATGCCGCCCCAACTGTCCGATAACGGCCAGATCAGTGGTGCCCGTCGCCCCGCCCCGCGCCAATAGCAAGGCAGATGCGATGGATATAATCACCGCCGGTATTTGCGTCACCAGCCCGTCGCCAACAGTCAAAATCGCGTAGGTTTCCATCGCTGTTCCGGCGGGCATCCCATGGATGGCGATCCCCATCCCAAGGCCCATCACGAAGTTCAGCAACGTGATCAGCAGGCCCGCGATAGCGTCCCCCTTCACGAACTTGGAAACACCATCGAGCGAGCCGAAGAATGTCGTTTCTGCCTGCTCCGTTTCCCGGCGGCGCTTGGCTTCTTCATGGCTGATTGCACCGGCAGATACGTCGCTATCGATGGCCAGCTGTTTGCCCGGCATACCGTCCAACGCAAAGCGCGCGCCGACCTCCGCCATACGTGCTGCACCTTTGGTGATAACCATGAAGTTCACGATCAGCAGCACCCCGAACACGACGAGCCCGAGAAAAATGCTGCCGCCCATGACAAACATCGCAAAGCCGTTGATTACGTCACCCGCAGCTCGTGTTCCCGTATGACCTTCGCCGATGATCAGTTTCGTGGACGACACGTTCAGGGACAGGCGCAACATCAGCGACGCCAGAAGGATCGTCGGAAAGGCAGAAAAATCCAGTGGCCGCTCGATAAACAGTGTCACCGTGAAGATCAGAATGGCCAGTGCGAAAGAGGCCGCGAGCCCCACGTCAAGCACCCATGCGGGCATCGGCAGGATCATCATGACAATGATCGCCATCAGCGCGAGCGCCAAAAGTATCGTCGGTTGAAACAGCGTCTTGGCGTTCGGCATGGTTACGACCCCTGCCCGAACAGGCTTACGCCGCGACCATCGGGGATCAGTCGCCGTGCATCAGTGCGATCCACCGGCACCAGCGACCCCATGCGCACCGCCCCGCCTTGCAGCAATGCGAAGGAATTGAGACGTCCGGCCGGTTCATCCAACTGCGATACATGCTGGCTGTAAAGGGTCCGGTAACGCGCGGCATGTTGCTCCGTCCGTGAATGGTAACGTCCCGCGGCGAGGGTCCAATCCCCGGTTTCATCATGTAAGCGTTCCAGAAACCTTGCCGCGTACAGCGCGTTCTGCACCGGGTCCACCATCTGCTCCAGCGATGCGAACTGCGCACCGTGCCAACGATAATTGACCTGAAAGCACCCCAGGTCGAAGCTGTGCTCGCCTGCACCAAGCGTATCGCGCGCGATGGACAGCAGAGCAGAGCGATCATCCAGCCATATGCCTCGACCAGCGATGTTGATAGTCCACGGCCAAGGCTTGCCATTGCGAGCCGTTTCAGTTCGGGTGATCGCACGCAAGACATCTAGGGGGACACGGGTTCTCGACGCAGCCTCCCTCGCCGCCATATCGCATGTGTTTGCCACCGACGCCGTCGCCAGCATTAACCAAACCCCTAATCCGATCAGCAACCGGGGCACCGTAAGACCTTCGTCAATCATGTCCGACTCGCGCAGTTCTTGCCGCTGCATCAGGTCTAAAACCGCAAGCGTTGAGAAATGGTTAGGCGACAGCGGTTATCTGCGGTCAGGATTTCCTGCCCTTCGCTGCAATAATGGTGAAAATCCTTCGACAGCGGGCATCTACGCTCTATACTTTACCTAAAGTCATTTTTCTTGAGGCGATTGGAGCGCGCATGTCGAACATTGCCGGCAAGGCTTACGCGATGAATGTTGTCACGCCCAGCCAGCCTTACCGAACCTGGATCAATCGCCTGATATTCATGGTCGCGCGCGGCATACCGTCGGTGCTCAGCGGGCTTCTTGGGTTGTCGCTGATCCACTTCGCCAGATGGGTGATCATCAAGCGCGACCAATGGCCCGACCTTGGGCAAGGCAAGCAAGTGCTGCAAAATGATTACATGCTGTTCTGCTCGAACTTCAACGGTACCTGGGATCAGTATATCGACGCGTTTTCTGACGGGATTCCAAACGGGCTGAACCTGTTTTGGTATTCGGCAACGAAGTACCCCCAATCCATCCCGATCACGCCGTTCAAGAACTACATCACATATAATCAGGTCTATACCGACTATTACTACAACGCGACGCCGGGCTCCGCGCAGCGTGACATCAAATGCGCGATGAAGGTGTATGACGCCATCACACGCCTGCAGAACGCCCATGAGACACAATCGGCGGAAGAATTTGCCAAGACCTACAAGCAGGAATTTCTTGCCGTTCAGAATTGTCTCGGCGATCCGGGATTTGGCCCTGTTGCCAGCCTAGACACCGAACGCGCGGATATGAATCGCCTGCCCTATGTGCATCTGCAAGGCTTCAAGCTGGCCGATCAGGGGGACGATCATGCCTGACTTCGACGGCGGTCATCTTTTCCTGACGTTTCTTACACCAATCAAGACGGGTTCAACCACCGGTGCGGACGGGACACAGATGTCCTATGAACAGCGCCTGCGCATGACGCTCGCACTGCTTCCAACCGCACTACAATCGCCTGCCACGCAAAAGATCGGCGAAAACAGCCCTTTTGCCCGCAATCGTCGAACCCATCTTTGCCGGTTCATGGTGCTGGAGGACGCCATCTATAATGGTCGCAATCCGAAGAACGCGATCGCTATGTCGGTGCGGGGCCTGGATCCGATCAACCCCGGACCTGTGGACCGGCTGAACTGCGGCTACCTGCTGTTCGCGGCCGATGTAGATGCCGTGATCGAAGAAGGTGACGCGCTTCCGAAGACACTCGATGGCGATGGGCAAACCAAGGCGCGCGATGCGTATGCCCGCAACCTGTGGTCGACGATGGAGGCCGAGTTACGCGCGGTCTATGGCAACTGCGTGGGCTTCGACGATGTCGCAAATGCAGACGACTTCGCCGCGTATCTGACCAAGTGCCAGATCGAAACGACAATGCCATTCAACGACTACTGGTCAGAAGCCCCGTTGACCGAGCCGCTCCCCGTCAAAGCGATGGGCATCGCCGCGGCGGTCCCTGCCATGATCATGCTGCTCGGTTTGTTCGGCGTCATTCTAGGGTTGGAAGAACCGGTCGTCCTTGGGTGGCTCTTGCCATGGCAAGCGCATGAGACCTTCCTGTGGGGGCTGCTGGTGACGGCGCTGGTTGTGGTTGGCCTTTACCTCTATGTGCTGCGCAGGGGCCAATCACCCATGCCGCCGGGCAAGTACGGCGATCTGCCCTCGGTTCTGAAAGCGCTATATCTACAGCAGAATTTCGCGGATTTCGTGGTAGATCATCAAGGCTCCGACGCGGAGACCTTGCACCGCGACTTCGGAGCTTTCCTGAAATCGCACAGGCCCGACGACAAGATGCAGCCATCACAAGCGCCGGGTGTGATTTCGATTCATTCAGACAACGCGATTATCAAGTGACGGACGTCCTCCGATGAAACGAGTGCTCAATCTCGACGACATTCAAGGCAACATCCCGCGGGCCTATGGGCGGTATTCCTTTCCATTCGCGCGATATTTCTTTCTGTATATCGAAGATGGCGGAACCCGCGCAGCACGCAAGCTGGTCGATGAACTGCGTGCGCGTGTGACAACAGCCGCACCGTGGTCCGACGCGACCAAACCCCAGGTCACACTGAACGTCGCCTTTACCTTTTTCGGGCTTCATATGCTGGGTCTGCCAACGCGAACCCTGCAGGGTATGCCGGAGTCCTTCGTAGACGGGATGAAGGCCCGCGCCTTCATTCTGGGGGATCGTGACCCAACCAAGACGCAGCAAGCCGATCAGGAATGGTGTGCTAACTGGGACCCGATCTGGCGTGACAACAAGGCCCAAAAGGGCGAGGACGTTCACATCTGGGTTGGCATGAGCGCCCAAAGCGTGGCGGACGGCATCGCGGAACCCACCCCCGAGCTGGACGAACAAACCCAGTGGCTGCGCGATCTATGCGCGGCATCGGGTGGCATGGTCAAGATCCTGACCACCAATGACCAGGACGGAACCGCAGAGTACCAATCCGCAAACGCCATTTTTCGTGACATCGACGGGGTAAAAATACCGACGCCGCGTGAACATTTCGGGTTCACCGATGGCATTGGCGATCCGGTCTTCGAAGGACAATACCCGCCGGAAAAGGAGAAATCCGTTGTCATCGGGCGCGGGCAAATGGATGAACGCCAAGGAAGGTTGGCAGCCGTTGGCAACCGGTGAATTCATTCTGGGCTACCCCGATGAAAGTCAGGAACTGCCGCCGACTGCGATGCCGCCGAACCTGATGCATAACGGCAGTTTCATGGTTTACCGCAAACTTCATCAGAATGTCGGCAGCTTTCACGCGGTCGTCAATCAGGAGGCCGAGCAATACGCCAAGGTCATGGGAATCGACCCTCCCGAAGCGATTGAAACACTCCGCGCGAAGATGATCGGTCGGTGGAGCGATGGCATTCCTCTATCGACCGTGCCCGACTTCTCTGCCTGGCAAAAGTTGAGGACGAAAACTGGGGTTAGATGATCCCGACCCGATTAAGGCGGTGCAGGCGCATCGGCAGTATCTGGCTTCCACTGCGGCATCTGATTTCCGTTTTGCCGACGACATGCAGGGCTATAGATGCCCGGTCGGCGCCCATATGCGGCGGGCGAACACTCGTGATTATCTGGACCCTTTGAACCAACCGGGTGAAGATAATCCAAAAGCCACCACCCAGTTGAACAAGCGGCGACGCATCCTGCGGCGCGGCCTGCCCTATGGCGGACATGAGTGGGAACAAAAGACCGACGACACCGATCAAGGCGTCGCGCTGATCATCATCGGAGCCAGCATTTTCCGGCAATTCGAGTTCGTGCAACAGCAATGGATCCAGTATGGGCTGGACTTCAATCAGGGTAACCACACTTGCCCGATATTGGGCAATCACGATCACCACAAGCGCTTCGTGATCTCCGCCTCGCCCGACAGCGGCAAACCACCCTATGTGATGAGCGGCCTGAAAACCTTTGTAGAGACGCGCGGCGGGGACTACTTCTTCCTGCCGTCCATGACCGCGCTACACATGATCGCCACCGGCATTGTGGACCCAACCTGATGCGGCGGCAGACCACATGATTTCCAGCATCATGAACCTCTTGAGGACAGCGTGGCGGTTGATTTTGATCTGGGCAGATGCGTTTCGTGCGCTGTGGGCGTTGCGCGGCGCGGCTGTTCTGGCGGTCCGCGACAGAAACCGACTAGCCGAAAAACTGATCGCACCGGAACCGCAACGGCACGTGCTGGCAATCCTACGCGCTTGGGCGCCCAACATATCGCTCAAGCGGCAAGTCGTGAAAGCCTACGAAAACACGGGCACCTCGGTCGTCACCAGACGCGAAGACGTGCTGGACGTGCTGTCACGCGACGAGGATTTCGAAGTCGTCTATGGCCCCCGTATGCGTGAACTGACGGGGGGCGCGAACTTCTTTCTAGGGATGCAGCCCGGTTGGGATTACACCCGCGATACGTCTGCCATGCGTCTTGCCATGCGGCACAGCGACGTGCCCCGAGTTGTTCTGCCCCGCGCGATCGAGTTATCCGAACAGATCGTAGCGTCGAGCGAAGGCATGCTTGACCTACCACAGGCTCTCACGCTGGAAGTGTCTTGGGATATAGTTGCGCGCTATTTCGGGCTGCCAGGGCCAGATCCCGAGGCAATCAAGAATTGGGCAACGACGCTCTTCTGGTACTTATTCGGTGATTTGGGCGCCGATCCCGAATTGCGCCAACGATCCATGGATAGCGCCAAAGGGCTTCGGAACTATATCGACGTGGAAATCGCACAGCGAAAATCCCAACCCACCGAGAAGGATGATGTCTTGGCGCGATGCCTTGCGCTTCAAGCGGCAGCGACACCCGGCATGGATGATCTTGGGATTCGTAACAATCTGCTTGGTCTGGTCATCGGCGCCATACCAACCATTTCCAAAGCAAGTTGCCTGGCGCTCGACGAATTACTTCGACGCCCGGAAGCGCTCGCCAGCGCGCGCAAGGCGATAGATGCGGGTGACGACCAATTGTTTGCGGGCCATATATGGGAAGCGCTTCGTTTCAACCCGCATAACCCTGTTATATATCGCCGCGCGACGTGTGACACCCAGATCGCCCGATCCTCGCTTCGCGAGAAACAGATCACCAACGGCCAGATGGTTTTTGTCAGCACGTTGTCGGCAATGTTCGACAGACTCGATATAGACAGCCCACTCGATTTCAAACCAGATCGCCCGTTCAACACGCATATCATCTGGGGGAAGGGCATGCATAGCTGCTTCGGAGCACAGGTCAATCAGGCCGTCATTCCGGCCATTCTTAAGCCGCTGATCGCCAAGCCCTCCCTGCGTCGCGCCGAGGATGCCCGCGGCCAGATCAGCGCGGGCGGTACACCTTTCCCGCAGCATTTTCACATCGCATACTAGTCGCCCGAGGCGAGCACGGCCTGTACTCTATCGCGCAACTGACGGCTGTTTTCCAGCAACTGCCTGCCATCACGCAAGCTGTCGACCGGGTTTGATTGTGCGGAGCGCGCCACGGGTTGCACGGGCACCACATCGGCGAGCTTGCTGTCATCCTGACGAATTCCTGGTGATATGCCAAAGCGTTTTGCCTGTTCCGAGAACCCGAGTTCTGTCAGCCGAACACCGACAGCCATCGCCACATCTGTGTCCAGCCAACCCCGTTCCAACGTGGCACTGTTGGAAACGAACGCGCCGTCGCTGGCCCGTTCCGTCATCATGGCAACCAGTCGGTTCCGTGCTTGCCGTAGATTGGTCGGGTCCATCTTATGCGAACGGGTGAAACGCTGTAGCTCCTCCAACGCCTCATCAAATAGCTGCACCCGCGCCAAGGCATCGACATAAGCATCAAGCAGCGCCTCACCACTATTCGTGCCCTTCGCCTCGAACGCGAAAGCGCGTGCAGCGGACAGCATTTCGTCATCGATGTCATGTGGTTCCGCTACCTTCAGGCGACGGGTCAAGGAGGCAATGTTGGACAGCCCGACTTCTGGAAGGTCGGTCGCCACATGCCCGGCCTCGGTCGGATGCAACGTGTCGGTGATTTCACTGCGGCGCTTTTCTTCGGGTTGCTGCGCGCGCAGAACGGATTCGCGCACAGACCGCGCTGTTTCCTCGTATCCTGCATCCAGCAGACGTGCAGATAACACCGGCGCGATATGCGCACGCAACCATAGTGGCCATTCAGAAAACGTGCGTCGCAAAATGGCTTCATCGAAGGACGCGCTTGGCTGGTCTGCGCCCCATGCGAGAACTGCCCATGGCATCGCAGCGCTGTCACAGCTGTACTGATGCCTCAGCGTATCTCCCTGCGCCAATGATGGATCGTCGATCAGGCGAGCCATTTCTCGCAGAACTTGACTACCATCTCCTTCTTCTGCGGTAGCAAGAACCTGTCTGGCCTCAGCGCCGAAGCCGAGGTTGAGATAGGCTTTCGCAAGCGCTTCAGCGCTTTGCAATTGACCATCTTGCATGTTCGTTCTCGAGGAAATCAGCCCGATTGCGGTCACCGGATCCTGCGCCATCCCCCATGCCGATATATCGAAGGACGCATCGGGCAAGCAGCCGGGCCGGTTCCGATGATCACCAACCGGAGACCGCGCAACCTGCTCAAAACCGTTTCTTACCTGAACCTGCGCATGGGAAAGAGCGGATGGGTCGGAGTCTGGTTCACGAGATACGACCTCGACCAAACCGAGTGTGGTGGCACGACCGATTTCTCCTGTCAGCGTTTGGCGCAGATCGGCCTGTCCATCCAAGGAAGGGCCGCCTGATGGAAGCTTACCGATGATGTTGGCGGCGGCGCTCTGACGATCATCCAGTGCCATTACAACATTTGTCACCGTGGGGGGGCGGTTCGATGTCTCAGCAGCTTCTGCTGGCGGCGTAATCTCATCACTGGACAGCGACGCCTCGAAACGAGAATGAGCAGGCGCTGGCCCGTCCTTGATGTCAATCACCAAGACACCGGGCCGGTACTCGAATGCATCTCCGTGGCAGGCACAGCTTACTTGCAGCCGCACCATTTCGCCTGTCGAGATGATATCCAAGATTCGGCTTCGCGGCATGAAATCAAAAACTTCATTCAGATCATACGCTCGTTCGTTGCCGTCAATTTCAAGGACGTAGCCGGTCTCAAACCGCCCGAACCGCCATGAGACCTCTTCGCCGAACTCGAAAACGAGACGCGAAAAGTCCACGTGCTCACCCGACCTAACCTCAACCGGATCAGCCCTGAGGCCTGCCGACATTATCAAAAGAAGCAGTGCTAACCCAACCTGCTTCATGCCGCAGCCTTTCTTGATTCCCTGATGGCCTCCTCCAGATCGGTAAAGCTTGCGCGCATCGGGCCAGGCGTCGCCTGGCGTCCGACCTCGATGCATATGTTCGTTGGGTGCTTGTGCAGATTCGCCACAAGAACTTCACGAATGAGCTGGTAGAAGTGGTCGTCTTCCTCCACGGCCGCTTTCACCCGTGCCGCAAATGGTCCAACCAGCCCATAGGCCAGAAACACGCCCAGGAAGGTGCCCACCAAGGCACCGCCGATCAGCTTACCAAGCACCTGCGGTGGCTGATCTATGGACCCCATCGTCTTGATCACCCCCAGAACAGCTGCAACGATTCCCAGCGCTGGAAGGCCGTCTGCCATGGTTTGCAATGCATGACTCGAATGCATTGCGCGATGCAGGTTCGCGTCCATCCGCTTTTCCAGAATCTCTTCGACCTGCCGCGGGTCGTCGTAGTTCATCGACGCAGATCTGAGCGTATCGCACATCAGATTGATCGCTTCCTTGTCTGCCAGGATGCGTGGATATCGCTGAAAAATCGACGATTGTGACGGCGCTTCGATATGGGCTTCCAGATCGATCTGGTTCTGCTTCGCAAGCCGGATGAGTTCGGACAGCAAACATAACAGATCACGGTAATCCGAAGTTTTCCAATGCGGGCCTTTGAATACCTTTGCCAGATCCTTGATCGTATGCCTGATGGTCGCGAAATCATTGGCGATCACGAAAGATCCCACGGCCGCGCCGCCGATAATCATCATCTCATGGGGCAGAGAATGTAGGATGATGGGCAGCTGTCCCCCCGCCAAAAGGTAGCCGCCAAAGACCATCACGAAGATCAACCCGATACCCAGAATTCCCGCCATGACATGCTTTCCCGCTTAGGTGTTCTTCTCTCGAAGCTGTAGCCCGCGAAGCTTTACAGCCCGTTACTGATCCGGAATTCCGACATTGCGACCCGCCAAGATCACGCTGATTGAATAGGCGGTGGTCGGCTGAAGCCCGGCAAAAATACGGGCTGCCGCATCTGGAGCCATCTGCCCGAGGAAGCCGGCTGCAAATTCCGGGGACATCTCCTCGAAAATCGCGGAGGCTTCCTTGGGCTTCATCGTGGCATAGACAGACGTCAGCTGGGTCACATCAGTTTCCGCCGCGGACTGCGCCTTGGCGATCATGGTATCGAGTTCCGCTTCTGCCTGCTCCAGCATTGCGAGTTGCTCGGCAATCGCTGCGCGTGCCTCTTCCAATACCTGCCGTTTCTTTGACAAGGCTTGGGTATCACGCTCGACATTCATTTCGCGGATCTGGATTGTTGCGATCATCTGGTCGAGCTCTTCAGATCCGACACAGGACCTCAGGCTTTTCTCTGATGGTGCCTCTGCGTCAGTTTCCGTGGTCTCACGCGCAAGTGCGATCGGCGGACCATCGACGAGGCGGACCACGCAGGAAGTCACAAGCAGCGATGCGATCACCACACCGACGCCAGGGCGTTTCAGCTTGTTTTCTGTCATTGGCGCCGCTCCGTGCCAGCGGTCCTACCAGCAGGCAGATCATGGCAGGACGCCAGCAGCAGTTCCAGCTTTGCGGCGGCTTCTTCGGCACGAGCGGTCGAATCGGATAGTGTAGCGGTTGAGTTTGTCGCCGCGGCACGCGCCCGCCCCAACGTCGCGTTGAGATCTGCGACCTGTGCGGATAACGCAGATATCGCTCCACCCATACCATGCTCCAGATTGCAAAGCCGCCCCAGACGTCGTGACAGGACGACACAATACAATGCCGCACTCAAACTGCCCGCAATCAGCAGGATATCCGCGATGAATGCCATTCTGGCCTCCGTTCAGCTTACAAGAAATTTCGTGATCAGCAGGTCTGTCACCTGGCCCCTGCCCGTGACCATCTGCACACGGCGCAACATTTGTCCGCGCAGCCGGGACAGGCCGGACGGATCTTCCAGGTCGGTGATTTCGACTGCGCGCAAATAGGTGTTCAACACATCCATGATCCTGGGCATGACCTCGCTGACCTGTGTGGCGCTGCCCGGGTCAACCTCCAGATGCCCCTCGAATCGTAAGTGTCTGAGCATGCCATCCGACGACAAGGTGACCTGAACCGGCTCGATCTGGACAAAGGCAAAGGGGGACAATGGCTCGACGACCTCAGCTTTATCCGAGATGTCCCAAAGCCCATCTGCCAAGCCTGAGAACACAACGTAAAACGCCCCGCTGCCCAGCACAGCGGCAAGGCAAACGCCAACGATTAAAGGCTTCAAGCCAGATCTTTTCTTGGCCGGCTGAGAACTATCCATAACGCGCCCCGAAATTGTGAACGCGACTCGCTTAGCATCATTCCGACTAACCGAATCTTAAGCCGACAAAATCAGCGGATAGTATTGTCACATTATCATAGCATCTAGCTAAATCAATGCGTTAATAATCAACCGTGCTAATTGGGACTAACCATGAAAACGCTAGGAACGCTGATCGCCACTTACCGCGCTACACTCCGCCCGCACCTGCGCTGGTCGGATACCAAAGAGTATTGGCTGGACTGTCTGGCTGCGGATCTCGGCGATGCACCCCTATCCAGCGTGTCAGCCCCTCAGCTCGTCACCTATGCGCTCACGTCCCCGCGGTCGCCCCTCAGCAAGCGCTACATCCTGCACACGCTCTCCGGCGTGCTGTCTGCCGGTGTCACCTTATGGGGCTTGCAGGTGCCGGTGGATGCCGCCAAGCAAGCGATCGCCAACCTGGCGATGCAGGGACTGCTACCCAAAGCCAGGGCAAGGCAGACACGCATTGCAGACCCCGCACTGGATCGCATCGCCGACCACTGGGCCGGATCCATACCGCCCGAGATCCTCACGGCCCTGGTAGACACGCCCCTGCGCTCGGGCGAGCTCACACGGCTGCGGTGGCGCGACGTGGATCTATCTGCCCGCACCGCGATCATCCGCGATCGCAAGCACCCGAACGGAAAGCACGGCAACGATCAGCTGATACCGTTGCTCGGCCGCACGGCCTCGATCATCGGTGCCCAGTCCAGGGCGTCCGAGTACGTGTTCCCGTACAAACAGGACTATGTCTCGCAAACCTTCCGGCGCTCCGCCCAGCGCGCGAAGGTGCGCGGCGTCCGCCTCCACGATCTGCGCCACGAAGGGATCTCGCGCCTGTTCGATCGAGGATGGACAATCCCCCAGGTCGCCGCTGTCTCAGGGCATCGCTCCTGGGCAAACCTCAAACGATACACCCACATCAGCCCCGCGCAGCTGCATCAACTTTCAGAGAAAGAATAGGATTATGAATAAATTGATGCCCGTTTTGGGAATTCTGGCAGTCGCTGGCTGTGAGCAGGCGGTGGATGCCTATTCCGACGCCTACGCGCTCGCCGCTGAGAACCGGGACGCCATGTATGCGCAGTTTGGCTACAGCCCAGACACATACGGTTCCGGCGTTGGAAGTGACCAATACGGTCGCCCGGTTCAAACCGCACCAGGTGTTGAGCTCCGGCCCAACGCCTACGGCCCAGGTGTCCATTCAGACCAATACGGCAACGCAATCAGATGCACTGCTGCCAACGGCACCGTTTACTGCTGAGGATCAACCATGGAATTTATCATCGGACTACTAGGCGGCGTCGTTGGCGCATACCTGTTCCAGAAGTTTCAGAAAAAGCCGCAGGAAAGCCTAACCGAAAAAGACGTGCACCTTATTGATACCATCGGCGCGGAAATGGACAGCATCCTGCGCCGGGTAAAAGCCCTAGAGGATCGCCTTTAGCGACCACTAAAAGGCACACGTCCCGCAAGATTGTGGAGCACTCTTCCCGCGGTGCCGCTGTCGGGCTCTACCTTGGCCGTCAGGAACCGCAGCGTTTCAAGGGCGCGGCTGAAATCGCGCCCCCTGCTCTCCTCCTTGCCGGTGCTCTTGAAGAACCGGTTCCCGCCCCGCTGATAGCTGCGAACGAAGCTCGGCAGGTTCACCTTGCCCCCGGCATCCGTAGACGCTGTGCTGCCCTCGAGCGCGCGAATGATGCGCCACCGATACCGCGCCTCCGCCAGAGCCTCGCGCGTCTCGCCCGACACGCGCTCATCAACCAGCTTGTCCAGCCACTCCTGCACGTCGCGCAGCGCCAGCGATCGCTCGAAGTTGTCGCCAGCCGCTGCCCGCTGAGCCGCCCGGCCGACCTTGGTGCGATAGTCCCGCACCAGCTTGTTGGGAAGCACGTCCGCATGATCCTTGGCGTCCTTGGTGATGTTGTCGATGTAGCGCTGGATCACGTTCGCATCATCGGTCCCCACGTCATCCGCGATGTCCTGCAGCTCCGCATAGCGTCTGTTCGCAATAGGGATGTCCCCCGCCTCGCGCGCAGCCTTCTCGAATACCTGCTGTGACTGTTCGACCAGCTTGCCCATGTTCTCGGCCGTGAGCCTGAACGCAGCACCCTCTCCCAGCTCATTCATGACCAGCCGCGTGGCCGCGTTCGCGGCATTGTCTCGCACCTCATTGACGCCACCGCGCGCTCGATCCGTGACCACGTTCGAGCGGCTCAGCTCCTCGGCCGACCGCATCGCATCTGCGCGCTGGATCTCGTCTGTATCGACCCGAGCCCGCAGCGCTGCCCGATCGCCTGGCGTCAGCAGTTTGCCCAGATCCAGATCGTTGGCGAGATCGTCTACTTCGTCCGGCGTCAGCATGCCTGCCAGCACGCGCTCCTGTGGCGCTGCAGGCGCATCAGGGTTGGCTTGGGCACCCACGCCCCTGCGGGTTCGCGCCCGCGCTGTCTCCTGTGCTGCTGCGTCCTGTGCTACGCGGCCACGCGTGCGGGCCACAACCTGCTCGGCCGCACCAACCACACGCGATGTCGTCTCGCCCACTACGCGCTCACCAGCCCGAGATCCGAGCCGCCCCATCCCCAATCCCTTGGCCGCACCACCTACCGGCACAAAGTTGGTCGGATCCAGCACCATCGCACCCGCGCCGATCCCCGGAAACTGAGCATACCGCGCCTGCTGCTGTGGATCGTTGGCCTGCTGGATCTCCCGTCCTGCCGATCGCAGATCCTCCTGCATCGCACCCGGCCGCTGCGCCTGGCTGTATTGACCAGACAGAACAGACAGACCGCCACCGATCAGACCGCCGCCGCCAGCGGCCTCAGTGACCGTACCCGCAAAATCCTGCCACTGGCTGCCGATCTCCCGCACCAGGTTCTCCGGCAGGCTGCGCTCGCCAGCCTCGGCCATCTGCCGCGCGTGCTCATAGGTGTCTTGATCCACCACCTGCCATCCCAGACCCGGCTGACGAACGGCGAATTCCCCGGTTTCGCTGTTATGCGCAGTTTCGATCATTGGTCATAATTCCATCCGGACCCCTGCAGCTCGGCGCTTGGTGTCCCACCCTGTGCCCGTGTGCGGGAACGCTTGAACACCTGCCGCACCAGCTCGCGCTGCTTCTCGTTTTGCCATTTGCCCTCTACCTGTGGGAACAGCTGCATGAGCTCGCGCATCTCGCTTTCGCCAGGCGCGTCAGTCCGCCCCAGGGTGTTCTGCCAATAATCCATGCGCAGCTGCGCCATGACCTCATTGACATAGTTGGCGGTGTTCACCGCTTCGGTGCTGCTCAGAAAATCGCGATCGAACGTGACGCCATCCAAGACGCGCAGTGCTTCATCGATCGCCGGAACAAGCGGGCTAGGCGCAGCACCCACCCCGCGCGCCTTGTAGGCCTCTCCCACGGCCCACTCGCGCGCCGGACTTCCGGGTGTGAAATAAGTATCATCCACATACCCGTCCTCGCGCAGCATCGCGTCCTCACGGGCGCGCAGTGCAGAAGCATCCTGCGCCCCCTGCACCGTCGCCTGGTCCTGCACCATAGCGGCCTCCTGCGCGAGCCTCTCAGCCGCCGTCATGGTCATATCGTCCACATAGGCCTCAGTCATCTGGTCAACCACGACACCCGGGGTAAACGGGTTCTCTCCCGCCTGGCGCTGTCCGGGCGTGCCGTTCTGCACCATCTGCGCCCGCGTCCACTCCCGCATCTCGCCCAGTTCTCGCTGCTGTGTCTCCCACTGCTCACGGCTCAGTGCTGCGTTCATGTATCCCGGCCCCGATGCCACGCGCTGCCGCGCCATGGCCTGCTCGGCATCGAACGCGGCCCGCTGATCGGTGAACCCCTGCTGCAGCATCTCGAGCGGGCTGAGCGCGCCCTGTCGCGCCGCCGCCTGCGCATAGTCGTCGCCGCTGAACTCCGGGCCCAGCTGATCGAAGATCGAGCCCTGGCGCTCGCCCTGGCGGCGTATGTCCCGATCTTCTTCCCAGTCCTCGAGGAACGACGCGCCCATGCGTCCCGCAAACGCGGCACTCATAAGCGGAAGGATCATGCCCAATGCCATCGTCTAGAACCCCAACTTGAAAGAGCTGTCCTTGCTCTTGCTCTTGCTCTCCGAACTGCTTTGCCCCGCGCTCTGGCTCGAGCTGGTCGATCCCTGTGCCCCGCTGCTCTGCTGGCTGCTCAGCACCGTGGCTGGTCCCAGAATGTCGCTCAGGATGCTCAGATACCCCAGACCCGTCTGATCGGCCTGCTGCTGCATGCCCAGGATGGACCCCGCCAGCGCGCCCTGCTGCCCCAGTGCTCCGATAGCCTGGTTGTTGGCCACGCTTGTGATGTCGGCCACACCGCTGGTGTAGCTGTCCGCCAGCTGACCCGTCGCCACACCCTCGGCCACGCCCTGCCGACCGCCACCAAAGCCACCTGCCGCGATCGCATCAGACTGGATGCCCGGCATGATCTCCTCGCGGAACAGTGACCCCAGACCCTTCTTGAGCGCCTCGGACTGCGCCGCTATCTGCGCCGTGGGATCGCCAAAGCTACCCAACTGCGTGAACGCACCCTGCAGCTGAGGCATCATGCTTTCCAGCGCGCCTGTGGCGTTTGCTTGCGCCCCGCCGGGGTTCATATTGGCCATGATCTGGGAAAATAGACCCTCACGCGCCGCCTGCTGCGTCGGATCTACAAAGGTGCCGGCCGTGCTCTGGTTAAACCCGAACGCATTGCTGAACGCATCAGACCAGTTGCTGCTCTGGCTGGAACTGGTTGTCTTGCTGCTGGATTTCCCGCCGCCGATCCCGAACATATCAAGGCTCCAATGCTTCTATGCGCGCCTCGAGCTCGGCCACATAGCCCTCGAGCGCCTGAATATAATTCCCCAGCCTGCGCCACTGCTCCACATGCCAGCGGTGCATCAGCGCCGCATCGCCCGTGGTGGGCATAGGTGCGGGCGTGAAGATCTGCCGATCACTGCGATCTACCATGTGCCAGCCCCCCGATACTCGACATCGATCGTGCCCATGCGCCACGGCTCGCCACCGTCGCTGGTCACCTCGAGCACCATGTAGCGCCCCTGGACGAACACCTCCACGGGATCATCAGACCCGATCGCGAACGCTACAGGATCCGCCCAGCGCATGGCACCGCCGGATCTCTCCTGCCCGCCCACTCGGAACGTCACAATATCGCCTTCGCGGCCCCTCACTTTCGGCCAGATCGCCCGGATCATCTTCCGGCGCTGCGCATCCCCGAAAGACAGACCCGACTTTTCCAGCCGTGCGGCCACGGTGCTCGCGCCCGTGTCGCCCCCCTCGAGCACCCGGAAACCGAAATCGCCACCGATCAGGCAATCGTCCACCGTCTCCGCCGCGATCACATGGTTCCAGCCCGTGTCGTCGTCGTTCCATACACCCGGATCCCCGTCCCATTCGTTCAGCGCCCCCACATCCTGCAGTTCCTGCCCCTCTGCCGCACATGTCACACCCGGCATGTCACGCATCCCGATGTCACCGCTTGCGAAGTCATAGGCGATCGCGCGTGTGCCCATGCTGTCACCCGCCCCCGGGTAGATGATGAACCCCATCTTTTCGCGGTGCAGCGTCACAGCTGAAAACACCAGATCCCCAGCTGCGGAAAAGTCCTCGTAGAACGTGCGCTGTGCGCGACCGTCCAGAACGCTGCGGACCTGCGCCCCATCCGTCAGGTAGATGTCGCCCGAGCTGCCTGCGAACAGATGCACGTCATCAGGCCCGGACGTCACAGCGTTGGCCCCCAGTATCCCCACATTTGCAAACAGCTTGCGCGCGGTGAACACCGTGTTGCCGCCCACAAAGTCCAGGCTCCACACGCTGGCGCGCTTGTAGATCAGCATGCTGTCGTGAAGCGTCTTGCCGTCGATGCACGGGCTACTCAGCGGTGCCAGGTCCACGAACCCCGCCAGATTGGAAGCGCTGGGCGTCCATTCTTGCGGGATGATCCCCGCCTCTGCCGCATCGGACCAGCGCACGCGCTGATCACCCTCGCTCACCATGCCAATGGCAAACAGGAAATTCTTGTGCGCACGCATCGCCAGGCAACGCCCGCCTGCGGGCCAGTCCGGCAAAGGCTCACAGGGATTTCCCGTCATGCCGTCCCAGTAGACCGGATCCATAGAGCTGCAATTGATCACCGCCAGGCCGTTGATCACGTCGCTTGTCCAAACACTGTTGGCCGTGGGCGTGCCCCAGCTCACCGGCGTAATGTCGAACTCGTTGGTGCCGTCATGCACGAAGATGCCCGCATCCGTCGCATAGACCCAGTACCCCTGATCGAACGGCTCCACATACACAGCCGTGCGCGGTGTCACCTCGGCCCCGGTCAGCGTTGCCTTGTCGCCCCGTGATCTGATGCTCTCGCCATTCTTGAACAGCACATTCGCGCCATTGTTCCAGGCGTTCAGTGGCGCATCTTCCGGGATAAGATCCGGCGCCAGGCTACGCAGCTCGATCGTCTCGCGGGCATAGCTCGGCATCAGCTCACCCTTTCCGCCCCACAGGCGTGTCCGTCTTGGTGCGCAGCCACATGTTGCCCAGGGCGACAATCAGCGCATACCAGGGCAGCCAGCTTTCCGGCAGAACGCCCTGCACCTCGGGCAGCATGACAGCCCCCAGCGCGGCCTCAAGCGTCATGTCCAGACCGAGCAGACCGCCCGCGGCCCCGTTGAACAGCAATGTCCGGTATCCCTTCACCGGCGTTCCTCCTTAACTGCTACCTTCAGCTCCGACAGCGATGCCAGGATCAGCGTAAACCGCTCATCCGTGCGCGCCGCCTGTTGCTCCACGTACCGCGTGCGTGCATCGAGCGCTTCGCGTGCCGCCCGGGCCTTGGCCACCTCCTCGAGCATGCGTGTCTCGAGCGCGGTGTAATCATCCGCCATGCTATCCTGCCGCGTCTCGAACCGGCCCCAAGCCACAGACATCAGCGCCAGCGCTGTGACGACGCTGATCACATGCCCGATGCTGATACCCATGTTGAAGCTCGGCCCGCGCATTACCCCTCGCTTTCCGGTTCAGGATCCGGCTGCTCAGTGTACTCTGCACCCTCTGCAATCCTCGTCTCGCAGATCTCGTGGATCAGGTTGCAATGCTCCTCGCTGTCATTCGGGCAGGCCGTATAAGGCAGCGGTCCATAAATCGGGCTGTGGATCGGATGATCCAGAACGCAATCGATCATGCCATTGGCACGCACCATGTAGGGACCGGATACCAGCGTCTCCAAATAGGCCTTGCGATCCTCGCGGGTTTTCGTGCCTTCGGGATAGGGAAACGGGTTCATGACAGTCTCCTAAAGTCGGTAGCGCTGCGCGCGTCCGTCTGTGCTTGGCTATATCCGCAGCACAGCCACGATCCCGCCATGGATCCTGATGGGGCCGGGTTTCCGTTAGCATTGCAGGGCGAGAGGCTTCCGCCAGAAATAGTATCGCCCGGGCTCTGTGTCGCAGACGTATTGCGCGCCAGCACAGTCGATCCTACGCCGTTCCACGCGGTGGATAGCTGGAAGTAGCGGGCGTCACCCGCGCCTCGTTTCAGAATATAGTTGTCTGCGGGAACCGATGTGTCGGAATGATCCAAGCGTCCGATGTTGTCCCCGGCCATCTTGAAATTGAAATCTGAACCCGGATTGACAAATATACCGATATTGTTGTTGCCGAATTGCAGGCTTGGAGTTCCCAACGTCCCGTCAGGAACCCTTATAAAGCCTGAAAAGACATTACTGGTCGCGAGACGTGCATAGCGGTTGTCAGCGTAGTCTCTCGTCGGAATACCTTCTCCACTTGTGCCGCCGTTGAAGGAATAGATAAGGTTCCCGCCGTTGTCGGTGATCTTTAGTATGCCTCCCCCGTTCGCCAATATACGATTGTCTGTGTTGTCTCCGCCTGAACGGTCAGTAAACTTGATCCCCGGCTCAAAGCTATCCAGTTCGAGTACAACGCCCCCTGCCGTGTCGCCTGCCCCGCCTTCGGCGTGACCTGCTCGCACCACGCCACTATCCAGAACGTCAAACATTGCGGTGACGGCGCTGCCAGTGACGCGAAAGATGCTGCCACCAACTGTTGCTGCGGACCCGTCAACCCAAAGGCCGATTGCGCTCTGGTTGATCTTCACATCTGGATAGGTGGCGCGGGTGAACTGAGATGAGCCACTATTCAGAATTCCCAGCTGCACCGATCCATCAGAGCGATCTATCGTCAGTGCCCCCGTCATCGTGTCGCCGTCTTTGGAAACAAACCCCTTTGGATTTGCCGCCTTTGACCAAACATCGTTGAGAAGCACAGCCTTGATCAGTCGCAGGTGATCATCGCCCTGCGCCTTTGGGTCGCTTCCCAGCGGCCAGTTAGCATTGAGATCAGCGATCGTGTTACCAACCTCCAAGCCCATCAGCTTGCCCCCTCATACCACGGGTTACACATCACGGCAGGGCCGCGATCGATGCTGTAGCGCCGGTTTCGGTTGGCCACTGCCTCCTCGAACATCTGCATTTCCCTGGTCAGGCCCTCATCATCCTGAGCAAGCTCATGCAAGCTCACCAACCCCGCATGCAGCCAAACACCCGGCATCGCGGCCACCGCCTCATCGTCAAGCACGTCCGGTACGTCCGAAAGCATCAGCCGATCGCGCACATGCTCGAGCGCAAACGCCTCCACCGCTGCCAGATCAGCCTGCACATCCTTGCGGTGCATCCACCGGATCCACGCCTGTCTCAGTTCGTCCAGCGTCACCCTGCCCACCTCGCTGTCTGATCGCGCGTGTCGATATGGGTAAACGTTCCGTACCGGCCCAACCCGCCATGGTGCGACGGGTTCAGCCAGCTCCACACCTCATCAGGATCCACGCCACTGATGCGGATGTCAGCCGCCCGGCCGATCAAGTGCTGGGATCCACTGGCACCGCCGACACGCGCGTTGTAGCTCGCACAGCGGCACCCGCTGTTGATCACCACCGGCTTGCCGTAATGCAGCCGCACACGCTCGAGCACCTGCACCAGCTCGACATCCACCGTGTTGAAGCCGCACCCGCAGTTGCAGGCGAACTCGGCCCTTTTGAAATGCTGTGTCAGCTGGTCCGTCATGGCGCCACCGGCTTGGGCTTGTTCGGCACGATCAGCTGGCCGGGCTTGCGCACTGCCGTGATCGGGCGCTGCTTGATGGGTGTCAGTTTTGCCATGTCCTTACTCCTCTGGTGGTTCAGGCTCGGCCACAGCATCAGGCCCGCCCACATGCGTGGAAGGCTCGCCGCGCGTGCCATCCTGCCATCCATATTCCCAGCTCTGGAAATCGCTCTCATCGTCCGTACTGAAGGTATGCGGGTTGGCCTTCACTGCACCTGAACGATAGGCCTGATAGCCCTCTGAATAGGCCCGGATCCCCTTATGCCCAGCTGGCAGCACATGACCGTCCTGGTCCCGCGCATAATGCTGGTAATCCCGATGAAACTTTCCCGCCATCTGCTCACCTCACCCTGAAGGCCTGCCCCACGCTGGTCTGTCCAAACCGGATCCATGCGCGGCGCTGGTCCTGCGGCGAGCCGTCACGCAGCTCCGGATGGAGCTTGGTGATCAGCTCGTATTCCTCAGCCGTGAAGTTGAACGCCTCACCGGCCCAGTCATGGCCCGCACCCGCCCCGGCTTCATGGGCGTGCCGAAAGCGGATGCGGTCTGGATGTACGGCGTTAGCCATCAGGCTCCACCACGGCTTTCACCGCGAACATGGACGCGGTTTCCAAGTGGGTCAGTGCTACCGACCGACGCCGGCACGCAGGCGCGTGCTTCTCGATCACTGCGGCCAGCTCATTTGCCGCTTTCTTGATGGCAGCGATGTCCTCTGACCCGCTTGGGTTAAAGCCTTCGTTTGTGACGTTCATGCAGAATTCCTTTCAGATCAGGCCCCGTCGAAGGTGACAGCTGCCGTGGGATCGATGTCCAGGAGCACGCGGTGCGCGTCCGGGTTCATCACGCGGTTGGACCAGTCCACCAGCATCTGCCGCTTGTCCGCGTCCCCCGTCTTGGCCAGCGGGTTCACGCGGTAGCCGCGCAGGAAGGTGATCCGGGCATAGGCCGGATCCAGCAGGAACACAGCCGCGGCTGCAGCTGCGGCACTGTCCTCGTAGATCTGCTGGATGCGGTTGTCACGGAACGTCAGCGTCTGACCGAAGTCCGTGATAAACACATTGACCGAGCCCACCGCCGTGGCAGATCCGCCGCCCGTGATGCCCTGCGTTTCACGCGTAAGGGTCGCGATGCGGCTCGAGCTGGTGAACATGTACTCGCTGAGCTTGCGGATCACGCCAGGCACGGACATCAGCACAGTGGGATCCGCACCGTCCAGGTAGGCATCCTGCTGCGCATCGCGCACCATGGTTTCCGTCAGCGGCACACGCGCACCCGGTGTGATCTCCGTCCACGCCTTGGCTGCAAAGCCGCCGCCTGCCGCACCGGAACCGGTGTCGAACTGCGTGACCATCGCCGCCAGACCGGCGGGAATGCCAGGCGTTGCGTCCCCGTCATCCTCCTGGCTGCCCTGGATGCCAAGCGCGTTGGCTTCCACGTTTCGGCGCAGCTCGCGCTGGCGCATCATCACCTGGTAAGACAGCTCGTCACCGCGCCCGATCGTGTCGGACGCCCGCGCACGGCCCGTGACCTGAACCTCCTTGTCCAGGATGCCGCAGTGGTTGCCCAGGCGCGCGCCCGTGGAGCTGTCGTTCTTGTCGCTGTCCGCGCCGTCGACAACCCAGCCCCCGATCTCCGGATCACTGAGCTTGTCAGTGGTCCATTCGAAATAGGCATTGTCGCAGCTGTCGCTGCCCACCAGGTCGGTATATGGCAGCGGGATCTTGGAGATGTCCCAGATCTGGTCCATCACGTCCTCGCGGATCAGGCCACCATCATTGACGGCCTTTAGATCCGCGCTGGACAGGTACTGGCTTGTAGGAGCCATAAGCTTACCCTTTCAGAAGCTCGCTAATCGCCGATACTTTCTGGAAGTCATTCCCGGCTTTCGCGCGTTGCATCATCTGTGATCGCCGCACTTTGCCGCTATCCCCCTTGCCCTTGGGTTTGCTCGCCTTCGGCGGCTGCCGGTCGGGCTCGTAGCTCATCAGCTTGTCCAGGCGCGCCTCTGCACGGATCAGCCGTCGTAGCGCCAGTGCCTCGCGGTAATCCCGCATCGGCTCCTGATCGCTATAGCCAAGCTCCTTGCGTACCTTCACCGCCATGCTCTCGAAGTTTTCCCGGGCTACCGGATCCTTGAGCTCTGGCATCGCATTCAGTAACGCGCGGCCCTGCTGTTGCTGGTGGGCTTCATACCGGCCTCTCAGCGCGGCTTTCACTTTGGGGGTTAGCTGCGGTTCCAGATATTGCTGGAACTGATCCCAGAACATCTGATCGGCAGTTAGAGCACTCTCACGCTCATCAAGGGCTTTGGCTCGTTTCGCGGTCTCCCGCGCCTCCGCCTCGCGGTCTTGCCAGGCATCTTTCAGATCACCCAGCTTGACCGTCTCACCGTCTCCGGTGGTTACTTCCAGACCATAGAACGCTTCCGCGTCCAAGCCAAGCCTTTCGGCTGCATCCTTGATTGTGACAGGTTTGGCGTCGCCGTCAGGCACATCCTCCTGCCCGTCTGCGTCGTTCTCGGCATCTTCCGGCATCCACGGGTCAGGATCGCCCTGATCGCGCTCCTGACCCCGTTCAGGGTCTCCCTGATCATCGGACTTGTCCGTGCCTTCTGGTTGCTCACCTCTCAAAAGCGCGTCGATCGCACCGGCGCGCTCGTCATCCGTCGCGGCCCCCCAGTCCTTCGGCTGGCTCTCCGGTGCTCTCTTGTCGCGATCCGGCGACGATGTTTTCGCATCGGAGAACGAACTGTCCGGCAGCGTTGACCTGGTCCCGGATGGCGTTGCTGTCGGCCCCCCGGCACCATTCGGTGAAGCCTGCTGTTGTGAGCTCATGAAGTACCTCCTTCATTGCTGGCAGCGCCGCTTCCAGCTTGTTGATTTCGCTCTTGCGCATCGATTTTCATCCTCTCCCTTTCCAGGTCGATCGTGCCCTGGCCTGCGATCTTGGCCTCCTCGATCTCGGCCTTCATGTCGCTTTCGTAGTACTTGTGGCCAATCTCATCGTCATGCTGGCGCGCATCCTCGGCCAGCTTGGCCTGCTCGAGCATCCACGCTTTCTGCCGCTCGCTGCGCTCCTCCTCACTCGCGGCCTGCTGCGCCTGCTGCTGGCCCTGCTGCGCCTGCTGGGCACGCGGGCTCATGGGATCGATCCAGAGACGTTCAGGGTTGTCCACGCCCGCCATGCGCTGCCAGGCAATCGCCGTGCGGTAGAAGGTGGTGGCATCTGCCAGGATCCCGTTGCCGCCCTGTCCGATCGCGGCCATCTGCAGCTGCAGCGACTGTGCCAGGATATTCTGGATGCTGCCGCGCTGTCCGGGCGACAGACCCACCGTCACATTGCACCTGGTGCGGCTGGGCCAGCGGCGCGGATCCATAGGCACATGCTGGCCCTGCATGCGCACCATGACAGGCTCGGTGGCAAAGCGGCGCATATACTCATGGGTCAGCGTGTAGATACCCCTGATAAGCGTCTCGGCCAGGTTCTTCGCGATCATGCTGACCATCGCCTCGCGCATCGCCATCTGCCGCTCGATGCCGTGCGCAGTCTCGCCCACCAGCTGCGCATCCGCACTCAGCATCTCGAGCGCAGCGCCCCCGCGCTCCGTGCGGATCTTGTCCTGGTAATTGAGCGCAGCGAGGATCCCCGTGGTTACATCCGGTATGCCGATCGGGACCACAGACGTTGTCGGATTGCGTGACCGGATCCCGCCGCCAGCGCGCGGTGTCAGCACATCCTCCTCGTAGGTCTGATCAGGATCATACGCATAGCGGCCATTGTTGATCACCGCGATGTTGTCATTGTACTGGCGCAGCAACTTGGTTTTGACGTCTTGTGTGGCCTTGAGATGGTCAAACAGGCTTTCGCCCGTGATGCGGTGCGGATTGATGAACGGTGATCCCATCGAATACGGCAGCAGATCCGCGGGCTCGAAATCCAGCAGCGTCTGCCGGTTCGCGATCAGGCAGCGGTAGCGCTCGCTGATCCCGTCGCCGTCCAGGTCGATCAGCTGATAGCACTCATGGCACTCGATCTGGTCCTGGTCGCGCGTCTCTGCATCATGGCTGTCCTGGTGCGTGGCGTTGCGCGCCTGGGACACGCTGTTGTCCCAGTCACCCCATGGAGGAAGGCTCTCCACCTTATCCTTGTCCAGACCCATCTCCACCAGCTCGCTGCGCGTGTAGCTGATCTGCTCGGCGAAGAACCGGATGTCTTGCAGCGGTCCGACATGCCCGGCCGCGTAAGAGATGTTCTCGATCGGCACAGCCCGCGTGACAAATCGGCGCTGCAGCCGCGTGACGGTCAGAACGCCTTTGGAGATCTCGCGCGTCTCACCCGGCGCGCGCGGCTCCCTGAGTGCCGCCAGCTGCGCAGGTTCCAGATCCGGCGGCAGATCCATCTGCTGGACGCTCTCGCTGTCATCGACCTCGACCTTCATCACGCCGTTGCGCTGCAGCAGCCCGTCCTTGACCGCTGTCTGGATCTGGATGAAGCCCTGGTTGTCCTCGATGATCACCTTGTTGCAGGCCATGCTTTCGCCGGCCGCTTGCGGTTCATCCTCCTCGCCGTTGGGCTCGAAATCTACCACCGCATCGGTGCTGATCATCGGCACGATCAGCGCCAGGTCCGCGTTGATCATGTCGGAGACGTCCATGGACACATCATGGCTGCGCCCCTGTATCGCCTTGCCCTCCGCATCCATCGGCGGTTTCGGCAACAGCCCCTTGTAATAATCCAGTGCCGCCTTGCGGTTGGCCTGCAGCTCGTCACTGTCTGCGCCCTCCGCGCGCGCCAGCTCATTGGCAAGCGTGGTCTGCAGCTTCAGCTCTCGTTCTTCCTGGTTCATGCGACCAGCCCCCCATATCGGCTATGGTCCCGCGAACTGGCGCGGGTGTTGCGGTTCTGTTTCTGAAACGATGTGCCGGGACGCCCAACCACCATGTAGCGGACAGCGTCGGCAATGTGGCGGGCCCAGTCGTGTACCGGTGTCAGGCGGTGAACGCGCTTAACTTCGTCGTACTCCGAGCGAAAGGCGACCATGGCCTCGCGCAGCATCTTGGTGTTGTCGCGGTCGAACCACATGTTGGGGATGGCGCGTTCAACTTGGCTGATGCCCTCATCCAAGCCCACATCGGGCACAGCACGCACTGTGCAGCCCAGTGACCGGAATGTCTCTTCGCGGGTCTTGCCGGTGCCCAACTCGCGGACCTTGCGGTCGTGGGGCAGCAAGACGGTCGCAATGGGGTAGGGCTTTTTTTGCCAGTGCTTCACCAAGTCGGGAATGCTGGTGCCCTCGAAGGTCTCGTGATCGATGATGCGGATCTCGGTGCCAGCAAGTTGGAAGTAGACGCAGGGCATCGCGCCCTGTGAGATACCCAGATCAAGCGCGACATAGACCGGCAGCTGATGATCGTACTTCACGCTGGTGACGCGGCCCTCGGCGTCGGCCTTGGCCATCGCCCTGCCCCAGTACGAGCCCGGCATGGCTGCGTCCCAGCTACACAGCAGCTCCTGGTTGAACTCGGCCTCGATCATGGTGCGCCGCATCCGGGCGATCTCTTTCGGATCAAGGATGTTGGTGTCCTGATACGTCAGCAGCGATCGGGAGAACTCGGGATCCTCGCCCAGGCCACACTCCTCCCACATGTCAAAGAGCAGGTTCATGCGGCCCATCGGCGTGCCCATGAAGGTCGCCCGCCCTTTGCGGTCCGCCAGCGCCGGGCTGATCACCTGCGTCCATGCAGCGCTGGGGATCAGCGCCGCCTCATCCAGCGTGACATCGTCCATGTAGAGCCCGCGCAGGCTGTCATACTGCTCGCCGCCCAGAAGCTGGATCTTCGCCCCGTTGGGAAGCACCACCTTCAGCTCGCTCTCATTGGGCTGCACGCCCAGCGGGCGCACCCACCGCGTCAGATATGACCAGGCGATGTTTTTGGCCTGAACCCGCGTCGGTGCCAGATAGAACCCTTGCCAGTCGCTGCGCCCTGTCTGCAGCGCCCGCGCCAGCATGCGCCCCATGGTGTGGAAGGTCTTGCCCGCGCGCCGGTGCCATACACGGCACTCGAACCGCGTCTCCGCCTCATAGGCTGCCAGCTGGTGCGGGCGAAGATTGAAATGGACGCGGTAGCTACTCATCGTCGCCCCCGATCGTCACCTCGACAGTGCTGGTCAGCGTGGCAGACACATCAACCGCCTTTAGCCTTGGCCGGATATAGGGCAGCAGCTGGAACGCCAGCTCGCGCTTTTTCTCGGGATCGCGCTCGCGCTTCCAGCAGTTCAGAAGGTACTCGAACGGATCCCCGGCCTCTTTGGCCTTGGCCTTTCGCTGCTGTGATCTTGTCTGCTTTCCCGCCAAGGTTGCAAAATTCCATTCCGCCCGACCGCACCATAGTTAGGAATTTTCTTTACAATGTGCAAAAACTACCAAAAATGACCAGTGTAAATTTTCCAGTGGAAGATTTGCCTCAACTCGATGGTCCCGAATGAAACCCCCGCCAGCTGGCTACTGGCGGGGGTTTTTCTTTGCGTTATCGCTGACGATCAGCCGGAGCCGTCGCCGTAGCCGTAGCCGTCGCCGGAGCCGTAGCCGGAGCCGTGGCCGTAGCCGTGTTCATAGTCCTCGAACGGTCTCACGGCTTATAGACCGCAGCGCCCATGACACTGGCCACAGCCTCATCAGACATCGGGATGACTTCCAGCGCATCCAGAAGTGTGATCTTCGGAACGACCGCGCAGATGCGGCTCCTGTATCGATCAATGCCCGTCAGGCTCACCTCGCTCAGGCTGATGCCTGCACCGCCAGTGTGCCAGCGCCACAGACGCCGCGCGTTTGCCAAGACAACCTCTCGGCCATCACGGCGCACAAGCCCGCCCACATGCACGCCGCTGGCGTAGCAACGGATCAGGACGATCTGAAGCCGACCATCCCACTCTGGATCCGCGAAGTTCACCGGCTTGTTTTTCTCTGCAGTATCACCCATAGGTCTCTCCTCTTGGTTGGGTGGTGGAAATCATGTGACAGGATCCAGCCCGATCTCTTTTGCCTTGTGGCGCAGCGTCCACAGCAGCCACTGGCTTTCATCGCGCAGAACCCAGTCGGGAACCTCGCCCGCCTGTCTCGCGGTCTCGGCCTCGATCATCAGCTGATTAAACGCCGCCGCCCGGTACTCACCCTCTAGACCGTGCTTGGTCTTGAGGTGCAGGAAGATCGCCTTTTCGGCCTCGCTGCCCGGACTGCGCCAGGCACCCGTTTCCGGTGACAGGCGCAAACACTGCGGCCCCTCCTTCTCCCGGTAACCGATTTCGGCGTGGGCCGGATCCTTTTCGCGGTCCGGTGGCCGCGTGGAAAAATCGCGCGATTTTTCCACGCGCGCGCCCTCTCTTTCTTTTTCTTCTTCCTTTAAAGGTGTCCGCTCATTGGACAGTTTCTGTCCAGTGGCTGGACAGGTGGTGTCCAATGGTTGGGCAGTTTCCTGTCCAGTGGCTGGACAGGGTTCAGCACCCGCCCGACTGTCCAATGATTGGACAGTTTCAGCCGGTAATTGCAGCGCAATCACATTGCCGATCCGGACGGCCAAACCGGCCCTTTCCAGCTCTCGAAGCGCGGTCAGGATCGTGTCACGCTTCACGCCCAGCTCACGCGCCAGGCCGCTAATCGAACATGTCATGTCTTTGCCCTCTCGGTGCTCGATCATCAGGTGAAACAACAGCAGCTTCGCCCCCGGCGTCGGCAGGGATGAAACCTTGTCCTTGAGGGCGCGGATCGCCCTCCCGCTCACGGTTGCAGCACATGATGAGCCAAGGGCACGATCCACAGAACGCCCCAGAACAACACAGACACGCACACAAAGCCGATCACCGCGTCGCACCAGTCACCGAGATCCCACCGCTCGAGACAGTCCCAGATGTCTCTCATTGCTCGGTATCCTTGTTCCGGGGATGCACACCCGCGCTGAACATGGTGCACGCAATGCCCTCCTCGCCGACGAACTGGACGCCCGTATCGCGCCCGCCGCTATGCTTGCGAACAAGATCACAGCGCCCCTTGCCCGGCATCTTGTTGTCGCCGGTGAAGAAGTGGCGGCAGTCCGTGCAACGATTGGTCGTGTTCGCCATGGGCCAAGTGACCTGCCCCGGCACATGAAGGCGCATGCGCAGCTCTAGATCACCCATTGTTGGCAGCCTCCCGAACAGGCATAGGCCGCGACCGCAGCGGGATCCCCCAGCCGCGCAGATAGGCCTCTGCAATCTCGATGCTGTTCACCACGGCTGTGCGGTATCCGAGCCCGTCCAGGCTCTCGAGCAGATGCCGCTGCTCCAACGTCAGGGTGCCACCCGGCGCTTTCACCTCGAGGAAATAGGCCTTGCGGTTCCAAAGGATCAGCAGATCCGGAAACCCCTTCAGGCACCCCATCCGCACCAGGTCGGCCCGCGCCTTGGGCCCGCGCTTGCCCTCATTCGGGCTGTGATGAACATAGGCATCGATCGGCAGCGCATAGCGCATCCACTCCACGATGTTGGCCTGCAGATCGCTTTCCTTGATCCGAGGCATGCCCTTGCGCGCGTTCATGACGCCGCTCCGAGCTCGTGGTAATTGGCCTTCTCATAGGCCTCCACGTCCTCGATCCTGTAGCGGATCGCGTTGCCAATCTTCATGTAGGACGGCCCGCGACCCTCCTGGATCCAGTAGTAAATCGTGGACATCGCCACGCCCCACCTCTTGGACAAAGCCCCAACCGTCAGCAACTGACCCGGTTGTGACGTAACGTTCTTTTCCTGCTCCATAGTCGAAACCTCGAAAATTTATCCCAAAGTTTCCGCTGGTTAGCCCGACTAACCGAATCTTAAGCCGACTCGAAACAGTGTGGCCGCAACGACTGGGGCAGAAGTCCCGCCACGCAGGAGATTTGTCGTGCAGCAATTGCGTTCGTTATGGTCATCGCTGGACACACGTCGACGGGCCCTCGCCATCGGGGCGGCGGCCGTGGTATTGCTGGCGGTTTTCGGGCTTACGCGGATGGCCGCGACACCCGGCATGGCGCTGCTGTATTCCGGGCTGGACAATTCGCAGGCAGGGGAAGTCGTGTCTGCGCTGGAACAGCAAGGCGTAGAGTACCAGGTTCAGGGCAGCAGCATTCTTGTCGATCAGGCGGTGCGTGACCAGCTGCGCATGACCCTTGCCAGCCAAGGGCTTCCTGCCAATAGCGGTGTCGGGTACGAATTGCTGGACGGGCTGTCCGGCTTCGGCACCACCCAGCAGATGTTCGACGCCGCCTATTGGCGAGCGAAAGAAGGCGAGCTTTCCCGCACGATGGCCAGCACGCCCTTCATTCGGGCCGCTCGCGTGCACATCTCGAACCAACCCGCCACACCTTTTCAGCGCGATTTCAAGCCCACCGCCTCTGTCACCATCTCACCTGCCGCCGCAAGCCCGAACGAAGCGCAGGCGCAGGCAATTCGCTACTTGGTATCGTCTGCGGTGGCGGGGCTGATCCCTGAAGATGTCGCCGTGATCGACGCGCGCACGGGTCGGGTTCTACAGCTCGGAGATGTCGACAACCTGGCGGAGGCTGGGTCGGAACGCGCGGCTCAACTGCGTACAAATGTGACACGTTTGCTTGAGGCCCGCGTCGGGCCTGGCAACGCGATCGTCGAAGTAAATGTCGACACCGTCACCGCTCGCGAGGCCATTACCGAGCGCCGCTTCGATCCCACGTCTCGTGTAGCGATCAGCACCGATATCGAAGAAATCAACAACCATTCGAGCGACTCGGGCGACGCAGGCGTAACAGTCGCCAGCAATCTGCCCTCAGGCGATGCAGGCAGCCCCGAACGCGAGTCGAAAAGTCAGCGTATCGAAACCCGCGAACGGACCAATTTCGAAGTATCCGAAACGACCAGAGAGGTATTGAACGCCCCCGGCGCCATCAAGCGCCTGACCGTCGCGGTTCTGGTCAATCAATCGATTGGCGATGCCGAGCCGCGCAGCGCAGCGGAGCTTCAGTCTTTTCAACAACTGGTAGCCTCGGCCGTGGGCTTTGACGAATCGCGCGGTGATATCATCACCATTGAAGCAATGCCTTTCGAAGCAACCGCGGTGCCGGTCGAGACAGAAACCGCGACCTCCCTGCTGGAACAGTTCAATCCCGACCCGATGCGCCTGATCCAACTGGCGACATTGGCAATTGTCGCGCTGGTGCTGGGGCTGTTCGTGCTGCGCCCCATTCTTGCCGGCCGGCGAGCCGAGTTGGAAACACCAGCGCTGACGACAGAAACCGAACCTGTCATGCAGGATATCACGCCTGACACTGCTGCCCGCGAGACCAGCACAGGTGAACTGCCATCGACCGCTGTTACTGAGGCACCGAAAACTATCTCGACGCCGCAACTCGCCCTTCCCAAACTGGAAGACGACCCAGCCGGCCATTTGAAACATGTCGTCGCGGACCGGCAGCCCGACACGCTCGAAATCCTCAAGAGCTGGCTTGAGGAAGACCCAACCGCGGAGCCTGCCTGATGCCTTCTCCACTGAAACTCGAAGAATTCGATCTTGGGAACGTGAGGGGGGCGCCGTCGCCAGCCTTCACGGAGGCCGACCGTCAATCGGCATTCGAGCAGGGCTATCGGTCCGGCTGGGACGACCACGCAACAGAGGCCGCAAACTCCGAACGCGCATTGTCGGATGATCTGGAACGGAACCTGCGCGATCTTGCCTTTACCTATCACGAAGCCAAAGACCACCTGCTGCGCAGCCTAGAACCGCTCATTCACGACATCGTCGGGCAAGTATTGCCGGAAATTGCAAAAAACTCCCTGCCGCCAATCGTTGCTGAACGGTTGGACGGCTTTGCTCGCCTGCATCTGAACCAGCCGATTGAACTGGCCGTTTCCGCGCAAGATCACGATGCAGTACAGGCTCTCCTGCCGCCCAAGACTCTGTTTCCGTTGAACGTGGTCAAAGACCCGTCAATGAAACATGGGCAGATCCGGCTGCGCAGCGGCAAGCTTGGCTGTGACATCGATATGCCTGCGTTGCTTAGCGATATTCAGGGCGCGGTGGACGATTTCTTTACCCTAACTACAAGGAAGCAAGCCCATGTCTGACGGCACAGAAGCGCCGCAAACCTTAGATACGAAGCAAAACAAGCGAAACCCGTTCGATCGCGTGCCGATCGAGATCCGCGTGACCGTCGGGCGGGCGCGTCCATTGGTGCGTGAGTTGTTGAATCTTCGGCCGGACGCGGTCCTTCCACTGGATCGAAGTATTGACGACCCAGTCGATCTGTATGTCGGTGACCGTCTCATTGCCCGCGGGGAGTTACAGGAGCTAGATGGTGAACAGGCCGGGCAACTGGCGGTTCGGCTGATCGAGGTCACAGAATCGCATGACAGCCTTTAGCATCGCGCGCCTTCCGGCGCTTGCGATTGTGCTGACCATCTTCGGATCAAACGCCGCATTCGCACAGGACACCGCGTTGCCCCTGCTGGGCGAAGGGTCGATTTCCGCACGTTCGATACAGCTGTTCATTCTGCTGACCGTTCTCAGCCTCGCGCCCGCACTTGCAATCATGGTGACGTGTTTTCCGTTTATCGTCACGGTGCTGTCGATCCTGCGCAGCGCTCTTGGACTGCAGCAATCGCCGCCGAACATGCTGATCATCAGCCTGTCGATCTTCCTGACCTATTTCGTCATGGACCCGGTGTTCACACAAGCCTGGCAGCAAGGTGTGACACCGCTGCTCGCCGAACAGATCGAGCCTGCGGAGGCGTTCACCCGCGTGATCGACCCGTTCCGTACCTTCATGGCGGCCCGCCTTGACGCCGATGCGTTCAAAAATCTGGCAGCTCTGCGTGACCCGACCGAAGCCGGCGCACAGCCCCGCGACGCTGCACTGTCACTCCTGGTGCCATCTTTCATGCTGTCGGAACTAGAACGCGCTTTCGAGATCGGCTTTCTGGTCTTCCTTCCGTTCCTGATCATCGACCTGGTCGTGGCAGCGATTCTGATGTCGATGGGTATGATGATGGTGCCGCCCGCAATCGTGTCACTGCCGTTCAAGCTGGCCTTCTTCGTTGTCGCGGATGGATGGAGCCTTCTGTCATCGGCGCTTGTGCGCAGTTATTTCTGACCGGGCGCAAGCCTGGGGCCGGAACTATTCGCTTGCGCCTCTCGCCCGGATTCTCAAGGATACGGGCGTGAGCAACGAAGCAACACAAGAAGCACCACTCCGACAGATCGCATGCCCGCAATGCGACGCGCTGCATGATTGGCCTGACCTACAATTCGGTGCAACAGCCCGATGCAGTCGTTGCCATACCGTTCTGTTAGCACCAAGGGAAAACAGCCTGCGAAACCTCGTCAGCCTGACGCTCGCGGCGGTAATACTGATGATCATGTCGATCTCACTGCCATTCCTGTCCATCAGCGCGGCAGGGATTACCGTTTCGTCGTCCATCCTGGACGCGGTGATGGCCTTTTCGCACAACGCCATGGCCCCGCTGTCTGGCATTGTCGGGATACTGATCGTCATCCTGCCAGCACTGCGGCTTTATTCGTTACTTTATGCGCTTGTGCCCGCGCTTCTTGGGCGACCACTGCTGCCCCGTGCGAAGATGCATCTGCGCAACGCGATGCGTTTTAGGAAATGGGCGATGGCCGAGATCTTCCTGGTGGGCGTCGCTGTCGCGCTGGTGAAGATTGCCGGCCTTGCCAGTGTATCTTTCGGGCCAGCCTTCTGGGCGCTTGCGGGGTTTGCACTTCTGATTGCCGCCGAAGATATCCTCGTTTGTGAGCCGAGCCTATGGCAACGCATCATCCGACAACAGCCGTCCTGAGCGCCCGCCATGCCGGGCTGGTCGGATGCAGCCGCTGTGCGAACGTGTCGCCCATGGGCACGACCCATTGCCCGACCTGCGGCTCGCGCCTGTTCAGCCGCTACCCCCGATCGCTCCAGCTGGTCTGGGCATGGTGGCTGGCAGGGCTGATCGCCTATATCCCCGCCAACTTGTTCCCGATGCTGATCACCGACACGATCACGTCCCACGACGCGAGCACAATCATCGGCGGCGTCATCGAACTGATCCATTACGAGGATTATTTCGTTGCGGCCGTTGTCTTTCTGGCGTCCGTCGTGATCCCGATCGCGAAATTCGTCGCAGTCGCCTATCTCGCCATGATGGTCCAGATGCGCCGCAATGACCAGCCCCACCGCCTGCACCGATTGTACGAAATCGTGGAGTTCATCGGCCGCTGGTCCATGATCGACGTCTTTGTCGTGGCAATCCTGACATCTCTGGTGCAATTGAACGTGATCGCACAAATTCATCCCGGAGCGGCAGCTATCTGCTTCGCAATCAGTGTGATAGCCACGATGATATCGGCGATGTGTTTCGATCCGCGTTTGCTGTTCGATGTAACGGAAGGCCACAAGAATGACTGACCCTACCCCCGGCAAGCTCGACATCGAAACGGCGGGCAAAAAGCGTCGGTCGCTGCCTGCGGGTCTGTCACCTGTGTGGCTCGTTCCTATAACGGCATTGGTCATAGCTTTGATCATCGCTTTCCAGCAGGTTTCGCAGCGCGGGCATTTGATCGAAATCTCGTTCGAAAACGCTGATGGCATTGTCGCGGGTCAGACACAGATCCAATTCCGCAACGTGCCAGTCGGCACCGTGGAGCAGCGCCGATTTTCGGAAGACCTGGCAGAGGTGATCGTCACTGCCCGGATATCGAGCGAACTGGAAGACTATGTCGATAACAGTGCGGAATTCTGGATCGTGCGGCCCGAGGTTACGCCGCGTGGTGTATCCGGGTTGGAAACCGTAATCTCTGGTGCATACATCCAAGCCAACTGGGACGCGGAAAAGGGCGAGGCCAAGACCAGTTTCGTCGGGTTGGAAACGCCGCCGGTCAATACAACTGGACGGGACGGGCTCGAAATCCAACTTATTGCGCGCGAAGGTGGGCGGCTCAGTAGCGGCGCACCCCTGATATTCAAGGGCGTGGAAGTTGGCCAGATCGGCCAGCCTGAATTGTCGCCCGACGGGTCCACGATCGTTGCATCCGCTTTCATCAACGCGCCTTATGATGGGCTGGTCACGACCTCGACAAAATTCTGGAAAGCCTCCGGATTTCAACTGAATGTCGGTTCATCAGGGATTTCGTTGGAAGTTGCCAGCCTAGCATCGCTTGTGGAAGGCGGTTTGGAATTCGGTACACTTGTCTCCGGTGGAACCGCCGCGAAATCCGGGCAAGCATTCGAGGTGTTCGAGTCAGAAGGCATAGCACGCGAATCCGTCTTTGCGCCGGGCAGCTCCAATCATGTCATGATCGGCATCATGTTCGACGGTACGATCAGTGGACTGACCGTGGACGCACCAGTCGAGTATCAAGGACTACGCGTCGGGACCGTCACCAATCTCGCAGCGGTGGTCGAAGGGGAGGGAGAAGATCGTAGTGTCGATCTACGCGCCGATGTCAGCATCAACCCGTCTCAGCTTGGCATGGATGAACAGACCAGTGCCGAAGACGTGCTGGCCTTTCTGCAGCAGGAAGTCGAGAACGGACTTCGCGCAAGACTGACGAACCAGAACCTGCTTAGTTCCTCATTGAAAATCGAACTAACCCAAGCGGAAGATCCGGTACCTGCAGAGATGGATTTGGACGCCGAACCCTACCCGCTTCTCCCTAGCAGCGACGCCGACATTTCTGACGTCTCCGCATCCGCACAAAGCGTGTTGGACCGCGTCGCCGCACTACCTATCGAAGAGCTCATGCGCGCGGGCACCAATCTTTTGGTCAATGCCAATACGCTGATCAGCTCGGAAGAGGTACGCGATGTACCCCGCAATGTCAGCGCCTTGCTAGAAGACGCACGCGGGATCGTAGGTTCGGAGGAGGCGCAGAACCTGATCCCTGAACTACATTCAACCATCAACGAGTTGCAGAAAATCGTCACCCGCATCGGTCAAGGCACTGCGGTGAATAACCTCTTGGCTGCTCTGGAGCGCGTCGACAGCATCAGCGAATCCATCGACGCGACCGCTGCGCAGTTCCCCGACTTGGTAGAAAAAATCGACGCACTGGCGACCAAGGCAAACACGCTGCCGCTGGAACAGTTGGTGCAGTCCGCAGACGATGTTCTGGCCAGCGCGAACGACTTGATCAGTTCCGAAGAAACCGCCCAAATCCCGGCATCCCTATCTGCCGCACTGGACGAACTATCCGCGTCTCTCGAAGAATTGCGCGCAGGCGGTGCCGTCGAAAATGTGAACGAGACACTGGCATCTGCCCGTGTTGCTGCCGAAGCCGTTGAGGAGGCAGCAGCCTCTCTGCCGGCTCTGTCCGCCCGCTTGCAGTCGCTTGTTGCGCAGTCGGAAACCGTCATCGCTGCCTACGGGTCGCGTTCCGAGTTCAACGCGCAGACCTTGGCCACAATGCGTGATTTGCGCGAAGCCGCGCGGGCTGTAACATCGCTATCACGTGCCATCGAACGTAACCCCAACTCCTTGATACTGGGAAGGTGATATGACTCGAAAGACACTGCGCTTTTCACTGCTGGCCCTGCCCGTCGCGCTGGCCGCTTGCGGAACGCCCAACATTTCGCAGTATACGATCAGCGCACCGATGCCTCAGGCACGCGTTCCAGCGCGTGTGTCCTCCATCGAAGTGCGTGACGTATCCATCCCGCGCTATGCTGCCGCTGACGAGATAGCTGTTCTCGAACCCGATGGTGCGATCCGGGCGATCAAGGATACCTCATGGGCGGATGATCCACAGCGCGCCGTCACGATGGCGCTGGCACGTGATCTCGGCGCAATTACCGGCGCGCGGGTGGCGGCGGAGCCATGGCCGTTCGGAGAGTTGCCTTCCGCCCAGCTTACCGTCAGGGTCGATCACATGCTCGCGGGGCTGGACGGGAACTTACGTATGACCGGCCAATACATCGTCGCGCCAGTAGCGGTGCAAATGACCGACCGCTCCGACCGTTTCGACATAACAATCCCTGTTGAAGAGGCCACCCCGGTCGCCGTTGCGCGTGCGCAAGGCAAGGCGGTGACGCAATTGGCCGAGATCATCGCGCGAAAGATCGCGCGGTGATCTGCTCTATTTCACAAGTCTTTGCGTGGCGGCGTAGCCAAGCGTTTCACTGACCCACTGGCGCGTCTGCCATGGCGTGCCGTCACGACCAAGCCAGTAATCGTTCTGGATCGACTGTCCGTCGCCACTTGTGCAGACCTCACGCATGTGGCGTGTCGTATGTATTTGCTCCAGCACGTTGACAGTTTCAGATCCAACGCTGCCCAGCGAGCAATTCAGAGATACGACCTGAATCTGGTCCAGCCCGTCAAGGTAACGCAGATCTCGGCTGTAGCTGCCGACCTGACCACGCTCAAGCATCCCGCGCAATGCCCGAGTCTCAGCCGTCAGCAAATCGGGCCCGATACCGCGCGTACTGAACAAAACCGGCCCGTCCATCGACACCGTGATGTCATCGGCCGTGGCCCAAGTCCAAACACCGTTGTTACGCGCCTTCACCTGAACCAGCGCAGTTGCATCGATTTCAGGGATGGCAACCATGGTCAGCGGCACGTTCACATCGGAAATCGCAGCCCGGTTCACCCCGGATATCGGAGGCTGGTCGGTCGGCTGATCCCCACGGCTGAACAAGTCGGATGCGAGCTCTGATATCTGATCATACCCAGATGTGCCCGTCCGGTCGGAACTGCACCCTGCCAGTCCAAGCGCCAATACAGACACCGAAAGAATGCGGGAAATTGAATTCAACTTCATCGCCAGAACCGTCCCCATTCTTCCTCGCGTCTGTAGTCCTGTCCGTCATCAACCTTGCCATACAAGCGCCCCGGTACGGACAGGCGGGCACCACCGTCGCGTGTCAGCGGCCTGACGGTAAAGCTGCTTGCCGAACGGGTGGACCGTCCTGTCATCCAGTCGAGTGGAATGGTCATCGTGATACCCTTGTCAAACGATCCTTCGCCAAAGTCTTCCGACGACACATCGGTCTTCGTCGCAAAGGCTCCGACGCGCCAGCCGTTTTCAAACACGCGCTCGATGCCGAGGGTTGCGCCATAATCGCCCGCCAGATAACGGCCCACATCTACCTGAGCCTGAAAATCATCCGTGAACTGCCAGTAAAGCGAGGCGTGACCCGTCACGACGTCATAGTCGCGCAACCCGAAACCGCCATCATAGTCCCGTTGCTGGGCATAATTCAGTTCCGCGCCAAGCGCCCATTTCGTGTCATGCGGCGCATACAGCACTTCCCCCGATACACCAGCATACATGCGCTCCAGATAGCCCGCAGTCATTCGACCATAAAACGCATCCCCCGGCTGAAAGTAATACGCGCCATAAAGCGTATCGATCCATGGGTCGCCCTCCTTGTCATACAGCGCAAAATCGCTGCGGACATGGGGAAGCTCCGAATTGGATTCACGTTCAATCTTGTCGAGGTTGCCAACGACCTTCTTGTTGACACTGCCTGCAAAGAGCAGCCCAGCGGTTGGACGCCAACTCGCCCCAGCTGTGACCCCTAGATCTGCTCGAAACGGCTGATCCGGGTCGAACAGTGACGTGCGCAGGTACGGCGCGATTTCCCAGCCGAACTGTGGATAGATGCCGTCGACATAGTCCCCGGCCTCAGGTTTTAGCGGCAGCTGCTGGATCTGAGCCCGTGCAAGCATTTGCTCCGCGCCATCGGGCTGCACCTCGAAATACTCGATATCTTTCCGCGCAAAGGTCACACCCGGCAGACGGATCCCATCGACCATTTGCACGATCGTGAACTGCTCGACCGACGATGGCATGACGCGGGCCATGACACGGGCGGTGCGGCCTAGCGCCTGCGCATCGGCACGATACTTGGCGTTGCGCATATAGGCCGTAGCACTTTGGGCGGATAGTGACAGCGCCTCAAGTTCCATTCCCTGTTCCAGAAGGGCTTCGGCGGTCATGGTTTCGACTTCACTGCGATCTTCGCGGGATTCAACCCAATCGGTCACGTAGAGTTCTGGTCTGTCGGCCCGACTTGGACGCGGCAGAACCGGCGGCGGCGCACTGTCACGGATACCGCCTTGCGGTGGGTTCTTCGGATTAATCGAAACGCTCGCGGTAAAGCCGAACTCACTACCATACATCGAGTACGCACCGAGCCGAACATCTTCAGTCAACTGGTACTCAACACCGAAGTTATATGGCGAGTCCTTCTCGAAAATACCGAGATCGTCGCTTTCAGTGGTGTAGTCATCGCTGGAGTATTCAGCCTTAAGCGTCAACTTCGGAATTGGTCGCCACGCGATCCCCGCGAAAGGTGCATAGTCACCGCGGAACCACTGATCCGCCTCGAACTCGCCGCCTTCACCAACCTCTCGGTCCGGTCGCGTCCCGGTCCCGCCAATGGAACCATAGGACCCCAGGCGTCCCCAGCCCAAACCGCCGGTTACAGTCACCTTGTCGCCGAAGCTTTTCGATGCTGCCAGAAACTCTCCCGACCAGATGCCGGTGCCCACGACGTCCTGGAAACCCAAGGTCACGCTCGGCACATATCGGCTTTCTTGAAGAAGTTGGATGCGCAGATCGAAACTGCGGTCGTAATAGGTGCTGAACCCACCGGAATCCCAATCCTTGAACTGGGAATAGCGGAAGCTGCCCGACACACGCGGCATCACCTGAAAACTCAGCGTCGCGCGTGTAACGCCGCCAAAGGTACTGATCGTCGTCGCGATTTCACCATCGGGCATAACTTCGCCCGTCGGCATGTCCATAAGTCCCGGCAGGCCGTAGAAGCCCAATTCGTTGGTGGTAGAACGGGGCGTTTCCTGCGACATCGCCGGCATAGCCACAGTCACGAGGCACAACACCGAAGTTGTAAGTCTGATCACCGCTTCACCTGCTTCTTCTCGTTCTTCGATCCAACACCTATCCGTATCATGGGGTAGCGTGCAATGGGCCCGCACCCTTTAGACGGTGCGCTGCCTCCCTTGTGGCGCTATTCCCACGTTGGGGTTCAGCCTACCTGCCCTTGCGCCGGACGCATAGATCCTTCCACCCAGCGCGCAAGGACCTCCCGTGCGGCGTCGGGATCGCTGACGTCGATGGCATTGCGTAAATCCTTGAGCGCCGTCGCGATTTCGATCTCGGACAGGCATATTTCCCGAGCGCGTGTGATCTTGGGGTGCTGCGTAGTCATGAATTCTTCGCCGATCAGTAGCTCTTCATGCAGCTTTTCTCCCAACCGCAGGCCAGTGATCTTGATCTCTATATCGCCATCAGGGTTCTGGTCGTCCCGAACTGTGTAGCCCGCCATCTCGATCATCTGATGCGCAAGTTCACGGATAGGAACAGGACGCCCCATATCCAGCACGAATACATCCCCACCCCGCGCCATCGCCGCGGAAACCACGACCAGCCGCGCCGCTTCGGGGATGGTCATGAAGTAACGCGTCACATCGGCATGCGTCAGCGTGACCGGACCGCCATTGGCAATCTGTTCTTCGAATAAGGGAATGACCGAACCAGACGATCCGAGCACATTGCCGAACCGCACGATAGAAAACCGCGTATCCCCAGGACGCGAGGCCATATCCTGCACGATCATTTCGGCCATTCGTTTCGAGGCACCCATCACATTTGTCGGGCGAACTGCCTTGTCCGTGGACACCAGCATGAAACGTTCAACGCCGTACTCCCGGGCCGCTTCCGCCATGGTGCGCGACCCGAACACATTGTTGAACAGCCCCGTTAGGGGATTTCGTTCCACCAGCGGCACGTGTTTGTAGGCCGCCGCATGCAGGACGATCTGCACGCCGTGGGCCTCCAGCACGTCGCGACAGACACGTGCATCGGTGACAGAGCCCAGCATCGGCACGATTTCCACCCCGGTTGACAGGGCATTCATTTCGCCGTCGATTGTATAGAGCGCCAGTTCACTGCTATCAAGCAGTACGATCCGCGCAGGACGGCAATGCAGAAGCTGGCGACACAGTTCAGACCCGATGGACCCACCGGCCCCGGTCACCAGAACCGTCTTGCCGCGAAAAACCGGCATGGCCGTCGCCAGATCGTCGTCGAACTGCTTGCGTGGCAGGAAATCGGCAGGTTGTACCGGCTTCAGCTTATCAACCAGTTCTTCCTCGCCTGCCAGTTGCGCGAAAGACGGAAGCGCCTGAACCTCCAGCCCAAGCGGCGTCAAGCGTTTGGAAATGCGCATCTTCTGCGGCGCCGACAGCGATGGCATGGCGAGCAGCACGCGTTGAATGTTCTTCTTCCGTATCAGGTCTTCGATGTCTTTCGGCGCGATGACCGGCATACCGGCGACCGTCATCCGGCGCATCGCCGGGTTGTCGTCAATGAAAGCCACGGGTTGAATGCGCGGGTCGTGCCGCAAGGCGGTCGCCAACTGCATCCCCGTTCGTCCCGCACCATAGATCAGAACACCCGTGCGCGGGTTCTTCATATGCAGGATCGCAAGAAAGACTCGGCGCATCATCAGCCGTATTGCTACGGTTCCGACGAACAGGATCAGGCCGAATGTGAAATAGGCCGACCAATGTACCGGGCTGCCCGCCACCATATTCAAGAGTGCTGCTGCCAATCCGACCACTACAGCGTGCAACGCAGCGGGCGCAGGCCCAGCGGTTTCGGTGTCGTTCAACTGGATCCGGTTCATCCCAAGCGCGTAGGAAAGGGACCCGGACAACACCATGAGCACCGGGATGATTTCCCAGTCATTCAGCAGCCCATACGGGACCGGTCGACCGATATACTGGATAGCCAGCGCGACGAACATTGCGACGGGAATGGTCAGGACATCGGCGAACAGCAGAATAAGCTGCTTCTGTCCCCGAGTGAGATTCGTTGCAAACTTGTACAACTGGGTTTGTCCCATCGTCTTACGCTAAGCGAAGTTTAGCTGGTAATCAGCACGAACTCTCGTCTAGCAGGAATGCAAGCCCTTCACCATAAGGCAACCGGCTCCCTCGATGGATTGCGACCATTTAACAACGGATTGCGGCGATATCTTGCCACAACAGAACGACATCACGCCCGGTGGTTGCATTCGCCGCCATTAATCAATCAGTGCGCGAAATGTTCGCCACAGAATCCAGAGATCAAAACATACGGAACTATGCGCTTGATATATCAGATCCAGGCGCCCCTTGGTCGGGACACAACGTCGAAGATAGGCATCGTGCGTTTCCGTCGACGTGTTGCACCCTGACAGGATCCAGTTCTCATGGCTATGATACAGAAGTGTTGCCAAGCCGGTCAGCCCCGGTCGTGACTTCAGGACCTTGGCATACAACACCGGTGCGGCTTCCACATAGACACGCAAGGGTGGGCGTGGACCGACCAATGAGATATCCCCTTTCAGCACATTGATAAGTTGCGGCAGCTCATCCAGACGGGTTTTACGCATAAAGCGGCCCGTATGTGTGATCCTGTTGGCTTTGTCTCCGCCGGTAACGCCGCCGTCCTCGGGATCGTCTCGCATCGTACGAAACTTGAGCAGCGTAAACCCGGTCTGAGGTGTTTTCATGCGCTCGGACCGAAATAAGACAGGCCCGCCGTCCCGTAGCAGTATCGCAAGGGTTACGCCGAGCATCACCGGGGAAAAAAGGATCAGCAGAATGATCGAGGTCATCACATCGAAAATGCGCTTGGTCCACGTCATCGGAGCGCCTCTTCCGCCGCAAGCCAATCTGCGACCAACCCGGCAGCATCTGACCGCGCATGCCCCACCAAAGCGGGATAAGCAGCGTGCAATGCCGACAGGTCGAGCGTCAGGGACGAAGTCGCATCTTGGGGTGCAGGCCGGGACTTCCAATAGTTATGACGCCCCTGGCCCTCTAGCGCAGCTAACATATCAGACATCGCAATTCCGTCTGCGTTATCTGCCAAATTCAGGATCCTCGGCGGCTCCGCGACAGCCTTGGGAACCTCCAGCACCGTGCGTGCGAGTGTTACCGGGCTAAGATAGCTCCGCCGCGGAGACGTTTGATCGGAGAAGCGGTCAAGCAGAAGCGGCGCATCCTCGGTCGCATTTCGTGTGGCGCGTGACAAGGCATCGGCGCCAACCACATTGGCGGCGCGAAAGACGATCGTCCCACGCAAACCCGCTCGAAGAGCTTCGACTTCCATGGCCAGTTTCGACGCACCATACGGGTTCGTGTCCTCCGGAACATCCTGTTCACGAAATACACCCGCGACACCGCCATACACCGCCGCGGTAGAAAGCAGCACGGTTCGCGGAACGTCGGTGAGCGCCGCTGCATCCAACGCCAATTGCGCAAGCTGGACATTTCGCCCCAGATCCGCATCTCCAGCAGGAGTGGCACCCCACAGCACCGCAACGACATCTGGACGGAAGGTCGCAAGCGCCGTGACGACCGCCTCGGCCCCATCCATCAACGGATTACATATCAGATCACTGGACGGATCCTTACTGGACTGAACAAAAACGGAAACATCGGGAAACGTCGCTCGGAAAGCCCCGCGCAGAAGACGTCCCACGGCCCCACCGCCGCCCAGAATGGCGACGCGCGGCTCAGGCATTCACCTGCTTCATGTTCTTGCGGTGAACGGCAATGGCCTCGTTCACATCATCGTAGAGCGTCAGGATACCATTGTTCAGCACCGCACCCATGTCACACATATCGCGCACCTGGCCCAGTGAATGGCTGACCATGAAGGCCGGCGAATGCTTCAGGCGCTCTTTGAAAATCTCGGCACATTTTTCACGAAATCGCTGGTCTCCGACCGATGTGACCTCATCCACAAGATACACGTCGAAGGGGACCCCCATCGACACGCCAAATGCCAGGCGCGCCTTCATCCCCGAGGAGTAGGATCGCACCGGCATATGAAAATAATCGCCAAGCTCACAGAAATCCTGAACGAAACGCAACAACGCATCTGTATCGGCACCGTAAATGCGGGCGACAAACCGCGTATTCTGTGCGCCTGTGAGGTCCGGATGAAAGGACCCCGCGAACCCTATGGGCCAAGACACGTTTCCCCTCCGGATGACCCTGCCCGTGGTCGCGTCCTGCGTACCAGCAATCAACCGCAGAAGGGTCGATTTGCCTGCCCCGTTGCGCCCCAGAAGGCCCACGGACTTGTCAGAGGGGAATTTCACCGAACAGCGATGCAGCACGGTTTTATGCTTGCCGCCCTGCACAGGGTAGCTCTTCGACAAGTTCACGAATTCGATCATCGAAGCCAAATTAGCGGCGATCCCGGATTGAGTAAGCTACCAGCACGAATAGCGTCCAGATCAGGAACGCCATGACCGACACCAGTATGGTCAGCGTCACGCGGCGCGGATAGATCGCGCTTTCGGCCTGTGTCGGCTGGATGTGAACAGCGAGATACCGACTTTGCCGGCGGGCCTCGGCAACCGCAGAGTCATAGGATGCGAGCGCGGCGAGATAGGATTTCTCGGCAAACTCGCGGTCCACAAGCAGCCCTTCATATTCACCGACAATGCGCGACAGCGGGTCGTTTTCCTTGGCGCCAACCTGCGCTGCGCCAATGTTCTCCCGCTCATCCAGGATACGCGCCTTGATCGCTTCGATCGTACGGTCCGCCTGCACGATGCGCGGATCATTCGGGTTCTCCGTCGTCCCAACAAGCGTGTCGCGGCGGATCATTGCTTCGGCCAGACTTTGCTGCAACGCACCAATCACACCCATCTGTCCGGCCAGGTCAGCCGTAGGGTCAACGATCTGTTCAATGTCACGAAAGCGGGACAATTCCAGCCGCGTTTCCTTCAGGCGCACGGCCGCCTTGTCCAGTTCTTCCTGCGCCAGCCGGATCGTGTCGTCGCGGGCGATCTGGCTAAGTTCGTTGATCAGGCTGCTGCTTTCCTCCAGAATGGCCTGCCCGATCCGCTGCGCGTCTTGCGGGTTGAAGGCTTGCACTTCCAACGTCATCAAGCCGTTATCAGGTTCATAGATGATGGAAACGATGCGGCTCCAGTAATCAACGAGATCTTCCAGTGACGCGGACGGGTCCAGCGCGAAAACCGGGTCCTGATCATGATGCACGTTGAACATGCTGCGAAGATCGACGTCCTGATCGATAATCTCGACCATCCGCTGGGACTGGATGAATTGATACAGAATGTCCGAGTCCGGCGTGTTCATCGGCGACACGCCCAGGGCCGGGATTCCGGCAAAGGATTCGAGCGCCGACCCGGTGTCCTCCGTGCGGACCGAAAATGCCGTCGTAGAGGCATAGCGATCTTCGGCGCGGAGCCACAAATATCCGATAGTCAGCAACGCGGGCAGCAGCACCATGACGACAAAGCTCAGCCCCAGGAACTTGTGCCGACGCTTCACAGTCGCTTTTGGCACCGCGCGCGATGCAGCATTGCGCAGCTTAACGACCGAGGCCGGACCCTTCTGCGCCGCAGCAGGTTTGGCCGTTGCCGACTTGGGAGCCTGCGGTTTTTGACCCTCTGCGGATGTCGGCTCTTTCGATGGTTCTGCCATGAACGTCTTCGCCTGAGTATTTGCAATCAAAGCGATCTCGTCGCCTTCAGGTCCAGTCTATACCACCCGCAACCGAAACGACAATCGCCCTTGATCGAAACCACCTGCGCAACATTGTGTTGCCAAACCCTGTCACTAGTCTTCCAGTGTCCCGATCACCGCCAGACAATCCCCGGTCTGGATCAAACCCGGAAAGTGCCGTGCCGCGAGCACGCCTGAAATCTGCGCGTAGTATTCCAGCGGCACCACACCGGTTCTGTCGGCGGGCCAGACACGAGCGATCAGGTCCCCTTGGGCCACCTGATCCCCCAGATCGACGGTCGGCTCCAGCAAGCCCTCAGAGGTCGCGAAGTGGTAGCAAGCCTCCGACGGCATGTCGAGGAAACTTGAAGTTTCGATAATGGGCTCGCCCCCCAGAATCCCCGCGTGGATGAGGACATTGCGCGCACCCTTCTTCGCGATCCGAGATGACCGCGCGGTCGCGCTTCCACCGCCGCCCAACTCGGTCGTCACGAAGACCTTGCCCTGCGCCTCAACGCTGGTGTCATACATGCCCACGCTGTCGATCTCGCGCAGCATCATCGTGTAGGGGGCATTGAAGGCAGTCACCGCAGCGACGCACGCGTCCTGCTGGCTTTGCGAATCCAGGTAATGCGCGCAAGCGAAAGGAATGAAGTCCAGCGTTTTGCCCCCCGAATGGTAATCCAACACGATGTCCGCCATCGGGACCAACGTATTCTCAAAGTAGTCCGCGATCTTCATCGTTGCGGTGCCATCCGGCGCCCCTGGAAAGGCCCGGTTCAGGTTCACGTTGTCGATGGGCGATACGCGGGTCGCAGACCGGAACGCAGGGTAGTTCATGTAGGGCACGATGATCACACGTCCCGCGATGTCTTCGGGCTCCAGTTCCCATGCCAGCGATTGCAACGCGACAGGGCCTTCGTATTCGTCCCCGTGATTGGCGCCGGTCAAAAGCGCAGTTGGCCCGTCGCCATTCCGAATGACCGTGATCGGGATCATGATCGCGCCCCACGCGCTTTCATTGCGTGAATGAGGCAGACGCAGGAACCCGTGATATTTGCCGTCGTCGTCAAACGGCACTGTCGGGGTGATGGGATTCGTTGTCATTTCAGTCCTTCACAAACAATCTGCGCGGCACATTGGCCAAACATTCTGGCCCGCCATCGGTCACGACGAAGGACTCGGTCAACTCGAAACCCCAGTCATCCATCCACAGGCCTGTCATGAAGTGGAAGGTCATGCCTTCCTGCAACTCTGTCCTGTCGCCACGACGAAGGCTCATAGTCCGCTCGCCCCAATCAGGTGGATAGCTCAGCCCGATGGGATAGCCGGTGCGGTTGTCCTTCTCGATGTTGTACTTCTTCAGCACGTTGAAAAAGGCTTGAGCCACGTCCTCGCAGGTGTTCCCGGCGCGTGCGGCCTCCAGCCCGGCCTCCATGCCTTCCAGCGTCGCGGCTTCAGCCTCAAGAAATTCATAGGACGGGCGGCCCAGGAAGATGGTGCGCGACAACGGGCAATGGTACCGGTTGTAGCATCCGGCAATCTCGAAGAACGTACCTTCGCCCACCTTCATTTCCTGATCGTCCCACGTCAAATGTGGAGCAGCCGCGGCCGCCCCAGATGGCAGCAATGGAACAATCGCCGCGTAATCCCCGCCAAAGCCCTGAAACGGGTCATAACGCAGCGACGCATCATAGATTTCCGCCACCAGATCACATTTGCGCACGCCCGGTTCGCATTTTTCCAGAATCCGCGAATGCATCCGTTCGACCAAGCGGGCCGCGATACGCATGTATTCGAGTTCTTGTTCCGACTTCACTGCGCGCTGCCAGTTCACAAGCGATTGAGAATCAACCAGCGTTGCGTCCAGGCCGTTGTCCAGCACCGCGTATGCCTTGGCCGAGAACCAGTAGTTGTCCATCTCGACACCGATTGTGCCCTTGTCCCAGCCGCGCTCTTTCAGCTTGGCGACAAGGTATTCCATCGGGTGCTTTTCCGTCGATTGAACGTAACTGTCATGATAACCGATGATGTCTTCATCCAACATGTAGCACGTCCGGGTCGCGCCCTGCGCATCCTGTTCCCGCCCGAACCAGAAGGGTGCACCGACCGGCCCGACGGCGACACATTGATGCACGTAGAAGGACCAACCATCATAGCCCGTCAGCCATGCCATATTGGATGGGTCCGACACGATCAGCGTATCGATACCTTGCCTTTCCATAGCCTTGCGCGTCTTCGCTAGACGTTCGGCATATTCAGTGGGCGTAAACCTTGGCGACGAATTTGCCATGGCCTATTCCTTCTCGCTCGGGGTTGTAAATTGTCTTAGGTCTTAAATTCGGTGCCCGCGGACGCGGCTTCGGCGCGCGCTCGAGCAAAGATGGCAATGGCTGTGTCCTGCACGCCGGTTCCGGTCAGATCGGCAATTGTGATCTGTTCCGGCGATGATCGTCCCTCCGCGGCACCAGCAACAATGTCTCCAAGCTCGGGGAACACCTCAACACCGGACACCAGCCCGGCCTCGATCACGGATCGCAGTTCTCCCATCTTGCGGGTCTGCGACAGTCGATCGGATACATACAGATCCGCACGCTGAAAACACCCCGGTGCCAGTTCGTTCTTTCCCGGTTGGTCGGACCCCATCGCGGTGATGTGCTGGCCGGGGATCAACCATTCTGGCAGCACTACCGGATCGGTGGCGGGTGTTGTCGTCACCACGATATCGGCGGCTGCAACTGCCGTTTCAGCCTTTGCCGCAACAACGACATCTAAACCAAGGTCGGCGCGCATGTCTTCCGCCATCACCTCCGCCTTGGCCGGGTCGCGCGCCCAGATCACCGCTTGCTTGATCGGTCGCACAAGCGTCAGCGCCTTCAGTTGCAACCGCGCCTGAACACCTGCACCGATGACGCAGGCGGTGGCGGCATCTTCGCGCGACAGGTGGCGCGCGGCGACCGCACCGGCCGCTGCGGTTCGGACATCAGTTAAATAGCCATTGTCCAGTAGCAAAGATTCCAACACGCCGGTTGACGTGGAAAACAGCATCATCAGCCCCGATGTGGATGGCAGGCCAATCTGCGGATTGTTGAAGAAACCGGGTGACACCTTGATCGCAAAGCTCGGCAGGTCCGGCACATAGGCCGTTTTAACATCGACTTCGCCGTGATGGTCGGGGATAGCCATGGACAGGACCGGCGGCATCACGACATTACCTGACGCCAGCGACCGGAACGCCCCCTCCACGCAATTTATCGCGGCGAGATCGAGTATCACCAGATCGCGCAGTTCGGATTCCGTCAGAATACGGATCTCTGGCATGGCCTATCCCTCCTTCGTCAGATTGACATCCTCCCCCGAGATGATCCGGTGGTGCAGGTTCATGTCTATGTTTCCGCCACTTAGCAAAAGGCCCAACGGCACTTCAGATGTCAACTTGCCCGCAAGAACAGCAGCAACGCCCACGGCAGCGGCACCTTCGACAATCTGACGGTCCTGCCAGTAGCAGTGACGAATACCGGCGGCGATTTCCGCCTCGGTCAACAGGATCACGTCATCAATGAGGTCGCGCACAAGCGCGAAGCTATGGCGGTTCTGCAAGCCGATGCCGCCTCCCAGAGAATCTGCCAGTGTCGGAAGCTCGTTACAAGGGACCGGATGACCTGCCCGCAGGCTATCGCTCATGGCAGCGCCCCGCTCCATACACACGCCGGTGACGCGGATGTCCGGGTTTTGTGCCTTGAGAGCCACGGCAATCCCGCCCAGCAACCCGCCGCCAGACAGCCCTATTGCGACAGTGCCCAGATCGGGCATCTGTTCCAGCATCTCCAATCCCAGCGTTCCCTGTCCCGCGATAACACGCGGATCGTCGAACGGCGGAACCATGATCATGCCGTCTTCGGCAACAAGCCGGTCAACCTCCTCCTGGGCATCGTCCTGCGATTGCCCCACGATACGAACCTCCGCACCAAGCGCGCGGACGGCATCAGCCTTGTTCTGCGGAACCAGATGTGACAGGCAAATTACGCAGCGGGCACCGGCCTGACGGGCCGCATACGCCAACGCCCGGCCATGATTGCCGGTCGACGCGGCGGTCACCCCACGCGCGCGCTCATCGTCAGACAGTTGCAACACTGTATTCGCCGCCCCGCGCAGCTTGAATGCACCGGTATGCTGAAGATGCTCCATCTTCAGCCATACGGGAGCACCAACGATTTCGGAAAGACGTGATGACTGCTCGCAAGGTGTATCGCGGATCGTCCCGTCAATGCGCGTTCGGGCCGCTTGGATATCCGCAATCGTCACCGTCATGCGGCGTCGTCACCTTCTTTCAACCTAGCCAACAGGCAGCCATAGCCGGGTCTGGCCGTCAATCCGGCCGCGCGCAACATGGCCCAGAACGTAACCTGGTTCGAGCTCAGGACTGGCTTACCGATACGCGCCTCGATCCGTTCGATCACGGGCATGGCAGGCAAAGAGGTGCATGACAGAAACACGGCGTCCGCCTCCGGCACATCTGCCGAAACCGCCGCTTCGACAATACTGTCATAGGTGATCCGGCCCATGATCTGATCGCTCCCGATGCCAAGGCAATGAGCGCGCACCACGTTGACACCATGACTTTCGAAATACCCGTTCAGAGCGGCTGTCGTCTCCGGCAGATAGGGCGTCATCACCGCGATCCGGCGCGCGCCAAGTTCGTCGAACGCCTGTCGTGCTGCGCGCGCTGGCGTGACAAGCGGAACACCCGGACGCGCCACAGCGACAGCGTGATCCATTTCGGCGTCACCAATGACCGCAGACCCCGATGTGCATCCGAACCCGATGGCTGCGAGCGGCTGATCCGGAACGACGAGCGATGCCGCCTGCGTCAAACGCGGCGCCATTGCTGCGAGGTTTTCTGGCGTGGTCGGGTTGGCGAACTCGATCCGGTTTACATGAAGCGCTACGTCGTCAGGCAGCACGCGCCGCGCATCCCCCTCGATCGTCAGATCGGTGGACAACGCGATCAGCCCGAACCGGGTGATATCTTCGGCCGTCAGTTCAGGTGGCTGGGTCGCAACGGTGATATGAGACGCCGGCATGAGTCACACGACCATGACCGGGCAGCGCGCAAGCCCTGTCACCTTATGCGACACACTGCCGAGCAGATAACCCTCGACCGACCCGAGCCCACGCGAACCGATGACGATCAGGTCAATGTCGTGTTCCTTGGCAAACCCCACGATTGTGCGCGAGGCATGACCCGATTTGACAAACGCGCGCACCTTTTCGACGCCAGCCTCCTTCGCGAGGTTCTTGGCAGTCTCGGCCACATCCCGCGCCGCGCTCCGCATGATGTCATCCATGTTGCCCGGATCGTTAGGGCGCACCATGGAAAACGACGCTTCCAACATCGAATGGTGGCGAAAGACGGTCAGAACACACAGGTTGGCGTCACTGGCCTTGGCCAGTTCCGCCGCCTTGCGAAGCGCGCGTTCAGCGCCCACTGACCCGTCGAAGGGTACGAGGATGTTATCAAACATGATCGCTCCTTACTTGGCAAAGGCCAGATCGCGCAGGAACAAGGCGATCTGCGGGAAAAAGATGAGAGCCACCGACACCGACAGAAGAATCGCGATGAACGGTGGTGTCCCGCGGATAACCTCGATGTAGGGACGTTTAAAGACCGCAATGGCCGTAAAGATATCGCATCCGAAAGGCGGCGTCGCGGAACCGATGGCAACCTGAAGCACAACCAGCGTACCGACCAAAACCGGGTCGATACCAAGGGTTTCCACGACCGGCGCGAAGATCGGCACGAACACAAGAATCACGACAATCGGGTCAACAAACATACAGCCGATGAAGAAGGCGATCGAAATGACGAACAGCACACCGATTTGCCCCATCTCGTCGATCCCGATGGCACCAAGCACCTGCTGCGGTATCTGAGCGAAGGAAATCACATAGGAAAAAGCGGCGCCCGCTCCGACGAGGATAAACACGACCGCGGTGATAAGGCCCGTTGATTTAGCGGTGTTATAAACGCCCTTCAGATCAAGCGTCCGAAAAATCACCACTTCCAGTACCAGCGCATACAGCACACAGGCGGCTGCGGCTTCCGTCGGACTGAAGATACCGCCGTAAATGCCGCCGATAATAATGAGCGGGAACCCCAACGGCCACAACGCATTGCGCACTGCGACCAGACGATGGCGCCAGCTGGTTTTCGGCTCGGTGGGCACGTTGTTCCGTACAGCATAGATGTAGGAGTAGATCGAAAAGAGCAGCAGAATCAGCAAACCCGGACCTACACCAGCGATGAACAGTTCCGAAATCGACGTGTTCGACACAACGCCATAGATGATCATCCCGATGGACGGGGGAATCAGGAACGCGATGTCCGACGAGTTCACGATCAGCGCCAGAATGAAACTGTCCTTATACCCCGCCTTCTGCATGCGCGGACGCAGAGGACCACCGATAGCAACCACCGTGGCCTGCGTGGACCCGGATACCGCGCCGAACATCGTACAAGCCGCCGCCGTGGAGACCGCCAGACCACCCTTGATGTGTCCGACGAAAGACATCACCAGATCGATCAGACGTCCCGCCGACTCGCCACGCGTCATGATATCGGCAGCGAAGATGAACATCGGCACGGCGATCAGGGACGCGGGCCGGATGCCCGCCAGTATCTGCTGGACCATGGTTTCCAACTGCCCAAATCCGCCGAACAGCGAATAGAATCCGACGAACGACCCCACGATCAGCGGGATCATCATCGGGAAGCCCAGCAGCAACAGCACGATCATGATGGAGAAAATGGTTATGGCCATGGATCAGATCTCCATCTCGTCGTTGCTGTAGCCCTCCAGCACATTCGTGGACAGGTAGATATCTTTCTCGATCATGTTCTTGATCGCGGTCAGCGCGTATTGCAGGCCGGTCATCAGGAAGCCCACCGGCACCCAGACAAAGATGATCCAGTTCGGGATTTGCAGGGAAGGCAGAACGCGACCTCGCGATTGCAATGTCAGAACGTATTGGAACGAGTACCACGCCAGCCCGAACATGAAGACCGCCGTCACCAGCGCGATGATGATCGTCAGCAGTTTGCGTGGCTTTGTCGGCAGTTCGTCATAGATCGCCGACATCCGGATATGCCGCCCATGTCGCGCGGCGTAGCTGATGCCCGCAAAGGTAATCAGGATGATCAAAATGCGGTTCAGTTCTTCGGAAAAGTAAATGCTACTTTGGAATACAAAGCGGCCGACAACGTTTGAAACCGTGTTCAAGGCCATCAGCAGAACGCCCGCCGCAAGAAGAACGGACTCCACGCGGCTGATCGCCGTGTCTATGGTGCCAAGAATGCCCGGCAGGTCGGAAACATAGGCTCCCAATTCCTCGTCATCGGTCGTGGTTGTCTCCGTTTGCGACTGGAGCTGCGAGTCGTGATGTTCTGAATCGTTCAAGGGCGAACCCCCTTGCGCTGAAAATTCGATTGGGCGCGCGCAGTTTCCCGCGCACGCCTTTGAATGGATAGGTTTTAGCTGCCAGTGGCGGCTTCAATGTCCGCTTTCATCTGGTCAAGGATCGCCTTGCCGCTGTCGCCGGTCATCTCGATGAAGGTCTCTTCAACCGAGGCCGCGGCATCCATGAAGGGCTGGCGCTGTTCTTCGGTCAGCACCGTGATTTCAATGCCCGGCTTAGCTTCCTTAATCGCGGCCAGTCCTTCTTCCTGAAGGTTGGACTGATAATCGAGGATATGCTCGAATGCGACGTCGATCGCGTCCTGAACAACCTTCTGGTCTTCCTCGGACAAGCCGTCATAGAACTCCTTGTTGGCCATCACAGCAGTGGTGAAATTGTTGTGGCCGGTGAAGGTGATGTGATCTGTAACTTCGTACATCTTCGTGGACTCGATGAAGAACACCGGGTTCTCCTGGCCCTGAATGATGTTGGTCTGAAGACCGCCATAGACCTCGCCCCAAGGCAGCGGCGTCGGCGTCGCACCAAAGGCCTGATAGCTTTCCACCAACAGCGGGTTGGTCATCACGCGGAACTTGACCTCGTCAAGATCCTCCGGGCTTGTCACCGGCTCCTTCGTGGTCATGGCGACTTCGCCCTCGGGGAACATCGTCAGCAGTTCCAGCCCCTGCTCCGCATAGAGCGGCGGGAACATTTCGTGGATGGCCTTCGAATTCCGGAAGAAGTCATACAGCGCGTCAGTGTCCTGCGGCAGCATGTAAGGCACGAAGAAGACCTGCGCTTCAGGGATCAGCGATCCAGTGAAGCCCGGTGACTGGTCCACGAACTGAAGGATACCGGCTTGGGCCTGCTCCATCGTGTCAGCGGATTCACCTAGCGTGCCATAGGGGAAAAGCTGGACCTCGTGATCGGAATTGGCCTCGATCTCTTCCTTGAACTTCTGCGCGAATATACCCTGAACCTCGTCCAGAGCTTCCTCGAACGCGTAACGCCAAGTGTCAGCCGAAGCCGCCCCCATGCTGGCAACCAGTGCAACTGCGGCCGTTGCTCCTGCGAGCAATGTTTTAACGGGAGTCATAATTTCTCCTTCCTGTTGTCGTACAAGAGTCCAACCCAAACCCAACGGCAGTAAGGTCAAGCGGCTCCCTTTCCCGCCGAGAAGCCGGGCGAACGGCGGGTTTCTACTCGTCCGAATGGCCTTCAGACACCTTGCGCCCGGTAGGTGTCATGCGGGCAGGCGATATTCGGCCTGCACAGGCGGCCACTCAATGGATGGAAGCATGAGAGCGGTATAAAATCGTGTCAATCTGATAATTAAATCATGACAATTTTTGACCCCAAGTAGGTCGATAACCGGCAATCCCGGCGCTGTTCACGGCCGGAATTCATGCACCCGGACAAGTTTTCAGTGGGTCAAATCGTCAGGAAGGACGGTTCTCCGCCCGATTTCGCCAGTCTCGCAACTACTGACAGGCCGTGATCCAGCGCCTTTTCATCCGGCGCACCAAGGCATATTCGCAACCCCTTCTCAGCAGGATTTTCTGTCATCGAGAACGAGCTTCCCGGCGCGACCGCCACCCCCTGCAGCCGGGCGCGGGTCACGAAACTGTCCTCCGTCCAACCTTCGGACAGAGGCAGCCAAACATGCAGGCCACGGGGCCTGGCGCGGATATCGAATTCCTCCAGCCGTTTTGCCGCTATCGCATTGCGTCGCGCCAGCGCGCTGCGCTGCCAGCGAAGCAATTCGAGTGCCGTGCCACTATCGACCCATCGCGACGCAATCTCCGCCATCAGCGGTGTGGCCATCCACTGAACGGCGAGGTTGCGGCTACTTGCCGCCGCCTCAAAAGCTTCCGGCACCACCAGATAACCCAATCGAAGCCCCGGCAGCAGACATTTGGAAAAGCCTGTGTGATAGAAACTCCGCTCGGGCGCGAAGCTGGCGACAGGCGCCGGCCGACGGGCGTCAATGGGTCCGCAGGCATCGTTTTCAATGATCAGGAAACCGTGCTTGCGAGCAAGTTCGCCAAGCTCCCGCCGTCGTTCCGCCGGCATCACGCGCCCCGTCGGACCAAGGCCAGAAGGCAAGATATAAAGGGCCTTGACCGCACGACCAGCACAAAACCGGTCCAACGCCGCCAGATCAATTCCCCCCTCATCACTGGGGACTGTTGCATGACGCATCCCAAGATACCGGATCAGCGCGGCGAGAGTATGGTGGCACAGCTCTTCAGTCATGATCAGATCACCCTGCGACGCCGCCGTCATCAAGGCCACGGTCATCGCGGCGCTGTTGCCATTGGTCGGGATCACCAGCGATGCCTGTGTCCTAATCCCGCAATAGCGCAGCCATTCCACACCACGCATCGCATGCGACCAAAGCGCCTTGCGCGGGCGAAAGCTGAACAAGGTCTCCGGAGGCAAGCCATCTGCCATGTCGCGCAGGGTGTCCTGAAACCTCTCGATATGCAGGTCGGACAGAACAGGCGTCAGCATCGAGCAGTCGATAATCGGGTCGCTACTGTCGATCCGGTGATAGGGTGACGACGGCCCCCGCATCCCAGGCGCAGTCCGCACGAATGTGCCACGCCCGACCCCGCCTTCGATCACATCCAACCGGATCAATTCCTCATAGGCGCGGCTGACCGTCTGAACGGACAGCCCCAGACGAAATGCGAGATCACGATGGGTGGGCAGTTGATCACCCGGCTTCAGTTCCCCGGCCTCGATGGCGGCAAGCAGGGTTTGCGACAGGGAACGATAAGCGGGACGCCGCAAGCTCCCTTTTTCCGGTGGCCAGATTGACATGACCATAGCATTCGGAAAGTCAGGACAATTGACAAGGGGTAACCGGACAGGACAATAGCGCGGATGAAAGGCCACCTTCTAGATGACCGCGATATCGCGATCCTGACGGTCCTGTCCCGCGAGGGGCGGATCTCGAAAACCGACCTTGCCCAGCGAGTCAACTTGTCTGTCACGCCATGCTGGCAGCGGCTGAAACGGCTGGAGCAGGCCGGCCTGATCCGCGGGTATCGTGCCGATGTGGCCCTCAACAAGATCGGTGCGAATGTCGTCGTCTTCGTCATGGCGGAACTGGACAGCCACAAGGCCGAGAACTTTCAGGCGTTTGAACGCGCCATGGACCGCTACGAAGAAGTCACCGGCTGTTGGGCTCTGGGTGGCGGCTATGACTACCTGCTGCAAGTCATCACGCGCGACGTTGCAAGCTATCAAGCGCTGATCGATGATCTACTGGCTGCAAGGATCGGGTTGAAGCGTTATTTCACCTATATCGTGACGAAGGAAGTAAAGGCATCCGGCCTGCCGCCCCTTGATGCATTGCTGCGCCCGAAACGCATCGACTGACGTTTTTTTCTTCTGAAGCCGACAAACAAAGAAGAACTTTCCACGCGGCGCCGGAAACACAGCAGTTTCTTCCTTTGAAGGCGGGCTATTCCTGACTCAACACAGTCAGGAGGTTCGGCAATGTCCAAGATATCTGCTATACGTCAACCCGACGGCTTGGCCGCGATGCTGGTCGATCCGGATCTGATGAAGACGCGTGCGTTCATTGGAAATGAATGGATCGACGCCGAGGCGGTCACACCTGTCATGAACCCCGCCAACGGCAACATAATCGCCGAGGTTGCCAAGCTGAATGAAGCACAAGCACGTCAAGCGGTTGATGCCGCGCAGGCGGTCTTTCCCGCTTGGTCCGGCGCGCTGCCTCAATCCCGCGCGGCACGGCTGCGGGCGTGGTACGACCTGATTATCGGGCACCGCGAAGATCTGGCCCGCATCATGACGTCCGAGCAGGGCAAGCCAATTTCCGAGGCGCGTGGCGAAATCGACTACGCCGCCAGTTTCATCGAATTCTACGCCGAAGAAGCCAAGCGCCCGAACATCGAAAACGTGACGTCCCACCTGCCGGATGCAGAGGTCGAGATCTGGCGCGAACCTGTCGGCGTCGCGGCATTGGTCACACCCTGGAACTTCCCCTCGGCGATGATCACCCGCAAAGCCGCTGCCGCGCTGGCCGCTGGCTGCACCGTCGTTGTTCATCCATCGCACGAAACGCCATTGTCCGCGCTGGCACTGGCCGAACTGGCACGCAGGGCGGGCTTCCCGCCGGGCGTTTTCAACGTCGTCACCGGCCGCGCGTCCGAACTGGTCCCCGCATGGACCTCCGACCCGCGCGTCCGCGCGCTGTCCTTCACCGGCTCGACCGAAATCGGCAAGCTGCTCTATCGCCAATCGGCGGATACCGTGAAACGGCTGGTACTGGAACTGGGCGGGCACGCTCCGTTCATCGTGTTCAAGGGCGCCAATCTGGATCAGGCCGTCGAAGAAGGGATCAAGGCCAAGTTCGCGACCACGGGTCAGGACTGCCTCGGCGCAAACCGGTTCTTCGTCGAGCGTCCCGCATACGACGCGTTCTGCGAGAAGTTTGCGGCTGCGACTGCGGCGCTGACACTTGGCCCAGGCATGGACAATCCCGATCTTGGCCCGCTGATGAATGAAGGTGCCGTCGCCAAGCAGGAAGAACACGTCAAGGACGCGATCGCGAAGGGCGCAAAACTGATGACCGGTGGTCAGCGCGATGCGCAAGGGCCGCTGTTCTTCCAGGCAACTGTGCTGAAGGATGTCTCCGATGACGCGCTCATCATGCGAGAAGAAACCTTCGGCCCGGTCGCCGCGATCACCCCATTCGACACGGCAGACGAAGTAATCGCCCGCGCCAATGACACCGAGTACGGGCTTGTCGCCTATCTGCACACGATGGACCCGCGCCGGATTTACCGCCTGAGCCGCGCGCTGCAATTCGGGATGGTCGCTGTGAACCGCACGAAAGTTACCGGCGCGCCAATTCCCTTCGGTGGAATGAAGCAATCGGGCATCGCGCGTGAAGGCGCCCGCTTCGGCCTGGAGGCTTTCACCGACATCAAATATGTCTGCCGCGATTGGGCGTAGCGGGAGGCACCATGCATATCCTCTTCGTTCTCGCCCACCCCGAACCGAAATCCTTCAACGCAGCGCTTGTCCAATCCGGCAAGCGCGCACTGGAATCTGACGGTCACACGGTCGAAATCTCCGATCTGTACGGGGAACATTTCGATCCGGTGGAGCACCCCCGACACTACGCCGACCGCGCAGATAACGACACGTTTTCTGCGCTGGCCGAGCAGCGCCATGCTTACAAGAGCGGTACACTTGCCCCGGAGATCACGCGCGAGATAGAACGGCTTGAACGCGCCGATCTGGTTGTTTTCCAGTTCCCGATCTGGTGGCATTCGGTTCCGGCGATGATCAAGGGCTGGTGCGACCGCGTGTTTGTCAGCGGAGGTCTGTACACCAGTCGGATGCGCTATGGTGAGGGCTATTTTCGCGGCAAGCGCGCCATGTGCTCCGTCACGTCCGGCGCACCCGCTGATACATTCGTCCCGGGCGGCCGGGGTGGCGAGATCAGTCAGATTCTGTGGTCCACGCATTTTTCGCTGCATTACATGGGATTTGATGTTCTTCCGCCGCATGGCAGCTTCGGCATCCAGGGGCATGGCTATCGCTACGCGGATGACGGTGAGTTTCGTGACGGTCTTGAGTCCGCGAAGGACCGTTTCGCCCACAGACTGCTATCGCTCGACGAACATGCCCCACTTCAGTTTCCGAGCTGGGAAGACTGGGACGATATGGGGCGTCCGCTTAATACCAAGAACAAGAATGCAAAGGAGGCACTATGCTGACCAACGATCAACTCGGAAACTGGGATCGGGAAAACTTCTTCCATCCCTCGACTCACCTTGCGCAGTTCGCGCGTGGCGACGCACCTCAGCGAATCGTCTCCACCGGAAAGGGCGTTTTCATCGAGGATCGGGAAGGCACGAAGCTGTTGGACGCGTTCGCCGGCCTTTACTGTGTGAATGTCGGCTACGGCCGCCCCGAGATCGCGGATGCCATCGCGGAGCAGGCGAAAGAACTGGCATACTACCATGCCTATGCCGGGCACGGGACCGAGGCCTCTATCACGCTGGCCAAAATGGTGCTGGACCGCGCGCCAGATCACATGTCGAAGGTCTATTTCGGCCTGTCCGGCTCGGACGCAAACGAAACCAACATCAAGCTGGTCTGGTACTACAACAACATCCTCGGTCGGCCCGAGAAAAAGAAAATCATTTCGCGCTGGCGCGGGTATCACGGTTCCGGGCTGATGACCGGCTCGCTGACGGGACTTGAATTGTTTCACAAGAAGTTCGACCTGCCGCTGTCACAGGTGATCCACACGGAAGCGCCTTACTACTACCGCCGCGAGGATACCGCGCAGTCGGAGGCAGACTTCGTCGCCCATTGCGCGGCTGAACTGGAAGCCCTGATCGAGCGCGAAGGCCCCGACACCATCGCCGCAATGATCGGCGAGCCGGTTCTGGGCACTGGCGGCATCGTTCCCCCGCCCGCAGGTTACTGGGACGCCATCCAAGCGGTGCTGAACAAATACGATATCCTGCTGATAGCAGACGAGGTCGTGACCGGCTTCGGTCGCCTGGGATCAATGTTTGGGTCTGCTCATTACGGGATCAAGCCGGACATCATCACCATCGCGAAGGGTCTAACCTCGGCCTATGCACCGCTGTCTGGCTCGATCATCTCGGACAAGGTCTGGAAGGTGCTGGAAAAAGGCACGGACGAAAACGGCGTGATCGGCCATGGCTGGACCTATGCCGCACACCCCATCGGTGCCGCAGCCGGCGTTGCAAACCTGTCGCTGATCGACAGTCTTGGGCTGGTTGAAAACGCCGGCAAGACAGGTGCGTATCTAAACAAGGCCATGACCGACGCGATAGGCGATCATCCGAATGTGGGCGAGGTTCGCGGCGAAGGGATGCTTTGTGCCGTCGAGTTGGTCGAGAACAAGGGTAGTCGCAAGTTCTATGATCCGGCCGGGCAGACCGGTGCGAAAGTCGTGGCCGCTATGCTCAAACGTGGTGTGATTGCCCGCGCGATGCCGCAAGGCGACATCATTGGATTTGCGCCACCACTGTGCCTGTCCGAGGCGGAAGCCGATCAGATCGTCGCCGCGACAGCCGGTGCCGTGAAAGAAGTTCTGGGGTGACAGAAAAAGCCCCGCCGTGAAGGCGGGGCAAGTTTGGGGACAATGGAGAGTGGCCGAGGCAGGAATGGGCCACTCTCCGGATCATGCTGTCAGGCGGCAATCGCCCGCAGCATCCATGCCGCTTTCTCATGAAAAGCGGACCGTTCGGTTGCAAGGTCGCCGGTGACCATGTCGTTCCGACCTTCTGCCAATTCGATAAGTGCGTGCAGACGGTGCGCCGCGCGTTCGTGATCCTTCGCCAGGCTTTCGACCATCTCGCGGGCGTTTAGTGGTTTGTCAGCATCTTCAATTACGGAATCTGCGATTATTTGTCTTAGCGTCATCGGCGCCAAGGCTCCCAGCGCGCGAATTCGCTCTGCCATGTCGTCAGCCGCCTGGAACAGGTTTTCGTACTGTTCTTCGGTCAGATTGTGAACGCCGTAGAATAGAGGCCCCTCGACATTCCAGTGAAAGGCGTGGGTCTTGAATACAAGACGGTAAGTGTCGGCCAACGCCTTCGACAATGCTTGAGCGACAATTTCGGGATCGCGCACGCCGGTTTTGACTTCTTGAGGCTGTGGGACAACGGCAAGTTTCTCGGCCATGTTCTTACTCCATCTGTGTCATTCGGTTGAGTAAGGAACGTTCGATTCAATCCTGAGTTCCAATCCGCTGATAGCAACGAAGAGGGCCAGCCCGTCTTCAACACAATTTGTCAGGGCGCACGCCCGAATAGTGCCCGCGCAAGTGCTGCGACGATAAACAGCACCATGAATATGACAAACAGGATTTGTGCGATACCGGCCGATGCCGACGCGATGCCACCGAAGCCGAAAACACCGGCGACGATGGCGACAATGAGGAAGAGAAGTGCCCAATGCAGCATGTGTCTACCCTTTCAATCTCGTTTCAGTTCGAACGTTGCGCCTGCGGCGCCCATGGATTGAAAACCCCTGATCGACATGCCGGTTCCATCACACAATTGACGCAGGGTCGGGAACCGGGTTCCATGGTCCTGCGTTTGGCTGAGAATGATGCAACAACTGGAGTTTGTTGAAATGGCTACGAGAAACACCGCCAGCAAGACGGATGCACCAAGCGTCGAGGATCTTGCCGCACAGCTCGACACCCTTCGCGGTGACATTGCGCACCTGACCGAGTTGATGGGTGACTACGGCAAGGACCGCGTAAACAAGGCCGGAGCGACCGCGCAGAAACACGCGGCCGATCTACGTGCCCGCGCTGAGCACGACGCCGAACGCCTGCAAGCACAGGCCAATGAATTTGCTCATGACGCCGAAGCCTTCATGCGTGAGCGCCCCGCGACCACGCTCGGCATGGCGGCGGCACTTGGCTTTCTCGTCGGCATTCTGACGAGCCGTCGCTGAACATGCTAAAGGCAATCGAACAGCTTCTCAGCCGCGCGGCAGCCAATGCCGCGCTAGCTTTGCTTGCCGGCGCATCCGTGACCGTGGGCATTGCGTTTTTAACCGTGGCCGCCTGGATCGCGTTGGCCAGTCATTACGACACGCTTGTCGCGGCGTTGGTCATCGGCTGCGCCTACGTCGCGCTGTCGGCCATTCTGTTTGCCGCGTTAAAAACCAGCGGACGCCATTCGCCACCTCCCGAATACCGCGCCCCGCCACCTCCACCGCCACAATCGGACATCGTTTCGCTTGTAGAAGCATTCTTCAGCGGTTTCGATGCCGCGCGTCGACGCAATCGGCGGCGCTAAGCCGCCCGCGCCGAGATCAGCCCCTGAAGCAACCGAAAATCGTCGAATGCAGCCGAATGGGGCAGTTCGGCGATGGGCGTCTTCCGGTAGCCTTCGGTGAACATTAGAAACGGGACGGATGCATTCAGCGCCGTCTCTGCATCTACTTCGCTATCACCCACAAAGTAACGGTCAGCGCCGCCCAGCATATCGAAGGTTGCCCATAGCGGTTCAGGCGACGGCTTGCGCTGGTTCAGGCTGTCGCCCCCGATCACGGCTTGAAAATGACGGTCGATCCCGAAGTGCCGCAAGATGTCTTGTGTCGGTTCAATCGGCTTGTTCGTGCACAGGCCGAGCTGGTGCCCCTGCGCCCGCAGCGCATCCAATGTCGCCTCGACCCCCGGATAAAGCCGCGTTTCCGTCACCGAATCCGCTGCGTAGAACCCGCGAAAGGATGCAAGAAGCTCGGGCTTGCGCGCGGGGTCTACATCCACCGCGTCCAATATACGGCCCACCAGAACCGGAATTCCATTGCCGATGAAGCTGCGCGTCTGCGCCACACTGACAGGTTCGACCCCGATCGAATCGAGCATCTTGGCCCCGGCCGCATGCAGGTCCGGCAGGCTGTCGATCAGCGTGCCATCCAGATCGAAGACAATTGCGCTCACGCTGTGTCTTTCCATTTGATCGAACAGCCCATCGACGGGACCTGATCGCGCGGCCCCTGCCCCGTCTCGGCAACCTGCTTCATCGCCTCGAACAGATCGCGGCGCAAGTCGTCAGGTCCGGCGGAGCTGCGCGAGGCATCCAACCGACCACGATACTGAAGCCCAAGATCCGCGTTGAATCCAAAGAAATCCGGCGTGCACACGGCGTCGTAGGCTCGCGCAATCTGCTGGCTTTCGTCGCGAAGGTACGGAAACGGAAACCCCTTCTCCTCGGCCATCTTCTTCATGTTGTCGAAACTGTCGGCCGGATGGCTTTCCGCGTCATTCGCGCAGATTGCCGCGACGCCGATGCCCATCGACTGGAGCTCCTTCGCATCACGGATGATCCGATCCAGCACCGCCAGAACATAGGGACAGTGATTGCACATGAATACGATCAGCATGCCGTTCTGCCCCTTGATGTCGGACAGAGAATAGATCTTTCCATCCGTCGCGGGCAAAGTGAAGTCTGGCGCGGGCCAGTCGAATTCGCAGGTTTCCGGGGATACGACCATGTCGTTGCTCCTTAAAAGGATCAGACGGCGCGCTCCGCCGCCTCTCGGATCGCGGTGATATTCGCACCATAGGGGGCGGGGTCGTCAACCGATCCGCCCTTGAAAACACCGGAGCCCGCGACAAGGACGTCTGCACCCGCCTCGGCCACGAGCGGCGCGGTTTCGGGCGTCACACCGCCATCGATCTCGATATGGATCGGGCGGTCGCCAATCATGGCGCGCAGATCACGGATCTTGTCGATCTGGCTGCGGATGAATTTCTGCCCACCAAAGCCCGGGTTCACCGTCATCACACAGATCAGATCCACCATGTCGAGCAGATGTTTTGTAGTCTCGGCCGGCGTCGCGGGATTGAGCGCAAGCCCCGCTTTGCAGCCCGCCCCGCGGATCGCCTGGAGCGTCCGGTGGATATGCGGGCCAGCCTCGACATGCGCGGTAATGATGTCGGCGCCCGATTGCGCGAACGCATCGATATAAGGATCGACCGGCGCGATCATCAGGTGCACATCCATGACCGTCTTGATATGGGGTCGGATCGCCGCGCATGTCGCCGGACCGAAGGTGATGTTGGGAACGAAGTGACCGTCCATCACATCGACATGCACCCAGTCACAGCCTTGCGCTTCGATGGCCTGAATCTCCGCGCCGAAATTTGCAAAATCGGCGGACAGAATCGACGGAGCGATTTTGATATTGCGGTTGAAATCCATCTGGGCCCCTGCACTCGGCGTGTTCAGCTTTTGGTTGCCGTAATCAACCTTCCGGCGAAAAGGTCAACCCTCGTTGCGATTCTTTCGTTCCTGAAGCATCCTCCGCACGGTGGCCCGACCGATCATATGCGCGGCAATCGGCGCAGTCAGCAACAAGAACAAGATCGCGGCAACAACGCGCACGGTGACCTCCGCTTCGCCGAAATAGATCGCCGTGCCCACCAATGTCAGCCCGGCACCCAGTGTGCCTGCCTTGGTCGCTGAGTGCATGCGGTTCAGGATGTTCGGTAGCCGTGCAATTCCCAGACCAGCGACAAACGCGAACAGACCGCCGCTGAGGACGAAGATCGCAACGAGAATATCAGTCATTCATCCTCCTCCATCGGCTGTTCTGCTACTTCTTCAATCTGCTCTGTGGCGTCGCTAGGATGATCACGGTTACGCCGCGCGGTCCGTCTTTCGCCAAACCGGGCGAGCGCCAGCGTAGTCAAAAAGCCGATCAACGCCAGAACGATCGCGACATCCAGAAAGACCGACTGTCCCGAGATGATAGAATACAGCGCGCAGAACGCCACGATCGACACGGTCATCATGTCCAAGGCGATCACCCGATCCGGCAGGCGCGGACCTTTTGCCAAGCGGATGAAGCTGAGCAGGATGGACCCGATAACCAGATACAGGGCGACCTCGGTCGCGGCCATTGCGATGTCTGTCTCGAAGATCATGACTCGAACACCTCCATCACTTGACGTTCGACGCCTTCTTTCAATTCACGCACGAGTGCCTCGGGATCATGGGCAAACATGGCGTGGACATAAAGCGTCTTGCGGTCGGGCGATATGTCGAGTGACAGCGTGCCCGGCGTGAGCGAGATCAGATTGGTCACCAGAAGGATCTGCAACTCCCCTTCGACATCAAGCGGCATTTCTATGATGGCAGGCTCTGAAAGATCCTGCGGCGTCAACACGTCCCACGCAACACGAAGGCTGGACACGAACAGATCCTTGATGAACGTCACGATCAGCTTCGCCAGCCGCCATGAACGCAAAAAATAGGGACTTTTGCGCTGATATAGCGGCTGCACCACCCACAGTGCCGCGAAGCCGATCAGATAGCCCACGACGATAGAGGTGAACGAAAAGTCGCTGGTCAGCGCGGCCCAGGAGAAAGCCAGCAGGACATTGACACCGAAGGGGCTCATTGCGTGACCCCCAACACTGCCTCGATATACGCCTCGGGCGATAACAACTGTCCTGCGGCAGTTTCAGCAAGCGCAAAGAACGGGGCGGGGAACAAGCCGATGATCAGAGTGCCCGCCGCCAAGATGGCAATGGGTGTCAGCAGTCGCCATTTGCGCCATCCGAGCAGATCAAGCGTCGGTTCAACCCTGTCGGGATGCGGTTTCCAGAACGCCTCGCCCCAGATCTTTGTCATGGAGAAAATGGTCAGAAGCCCAACCGCAAGCGCAGCGAAAGCGGCCCACCAGAACTGAAGGTCGAGGCTCGCCTTCACAAGCACATACTTCGCCCAGAAGCCCGACAGGGGCGGAAAGCCTGCCAGTGAAAACGCCGGAACGACAAACAGGGCTGCCAGCAACGGCGCCGACGAATACAGCCCGCCAATCTTGTAAAGGTCGGTCGATCCAGCCGTTCGCTCAGCCACACCGGACACCAGGAACAGGTTCGCCTTCACGATAATGTGGTGGACAAGGTAGAATACCGCCCCCGCAATCGCCAAGGGTGTGTAAAGCGCAAGGCCCAGTACCATGTAGCCGATCTGGCTGATGATGTGGAACGACAGCACCTTGCGAAAATCGGTCTGCGCCGCTGCTCCGACAACGCCTGTCACCATGGTCAGACACGCCACCCACAAAAGGATCGTATGGGTAAAGGCGATGTCATGCGTAAAGACCAACGTGAACATGCGGATCAGAGCATAGACCCCTACCTTTGTCAGCAACGCGGCGAACAGCGCCGACACCGAGAAAGTCGGTGTGTGGTAGGACGCGGGCAGCCAGAAGAACAACGGGAAGACAGCGGCTTTCACACCGAAGGCAATCATGAACAGCATCGCGACAACCGTCACCAACCCGGTGTCATCCATGTTGGGTACTATCCGCCCCAGATCAGCAAGGTTCAGCGACCCTGTCATCCCGTAGAGGATAGCGATGGCCGTCAGAAACAGCACCGTCGAAACTAGGTTCAGGGCAACGTATTTGACCGCGCCGTCAATCTGGACGGGCTTGCCGCCCAAAACCAGAAGACCGAAGGATGAAATCAACATCACTTCGAACCAAACATACAGGTTGAACAGGTCGCCTGTCAGAAAAGCACCTGTGACACCAGCAAGCAGGATCTGGAACATGGCATGAAAGCCGAGCTGCTCCAGTTTTGGAGCGATATCACCGGTCGCATAGATTGCGATGGTCACGCCGACAATCCCCGTGATCACCACCATGATCGCAGACAGGTAGTCAGCCACCAGCGTGATCCCGAAAGGTGCAGGCCAGTTGCCCATCTGCCCGGCAACAATCCCGTTCTGCAGAACCTGGGCCATCAAGAGCAACGCAAAGCCTAGCGCTACGACGGACCCCAGGACAGAACTCCAACGCCCGACGGCCCTGTCGCGCAGCAGGTAAGAAATGATCGCCGTTGCAAAAGGAACGATCAAGGGCATCGACAGATACCAGCTCATGCGTCGTCCTTGCGCGGTTCGGCCAGACGTATCTCATCGGTCTGAAGCGTGCCGAAACTCGTGTAGGCTCGTAATGTAAGGATCAGCGCAAAGGCAAACAGACCGAAACCAATCACGATGGCAGTCAGCACCAAAGCTTGTGGAAGAGCGTTCGCGACGGGCTCGATCGGGGCGCGTTCGCCTTCAGGGATCAGGGGAGGGATGTTGCTTTTCAGCCTCCCGACCGAGAAAATCGAAAGGTTCACGGCATTGGTGATCAGCGTCAACCCGAACAAGAACCGCATCAGGTTGCGGTCCAGCATCAGATAGACCGATGCGGCAAACAGCGCGCCGATGGTTATGGCCAGAACGGCTTCCAAGTTCAGACCTCCTCTTCCAGAGCCATGACAATGGTCAGCGCAGCGCCAAGCACAACGAAGTAAACACCGATATCGAATAGCAGGATGGTAGATATGGGCAGGCCTTTCTCACCCTCCGACGCGCCGAGGAACAGCCATTGTCCGGTCAGCAGCGGGTCACCGAAAGGCAGCGAGATCAGGCCCGCCAACAGCGACATGGCCAAGCCGATGATTGCCAGGTTTTCAGGTTTCAGGCGCAACGCAGCGCGGGTTTGTTCGGTTCCGCAGGCGATGGCATGCAGGACAAACCCCGTCGCCCCGATCAGCCCACCGATGAACCCGCCACCCGGCGCATTATGTCCGCGCAGCAGCATATACACTGAAAAGACCAGCAGAAGCGCAACAAGAATCTGCGAAGCGGCCTGAAGGATGATCGACTTCATGTGCGGTCCCCCTTCCCGCCCTGCCGCAGAAGTGCAAGCGCCGCGATGGCGGCCACAAGCACGACGGCAATCTCGCCAAACGTATCGAGCGCACGGAAATCCACGAGGATCACATTGACGATATTGCGGCCATGCGCCTCGGGGTAACTCGCCGTTTCAAAGAATTCCGTCAGGCGGCGGTTTATCGGCTCCGACGTCGCATAAAGCAGCAACACCGTCAGCATGGTGCCAAGAGAGGCCGCGATGATCGCGTGCAGCACGCGCGGTCGGCGGCGCGGCAACGTCGGCAGGCGCAGGGCCGCAACGGCGAAAAGAACGACGACAAGCACCTCGACCAGAAGCTGGGTAATCGCCAAATCAGGTGCGCCATACAAGATGAAGATCAGCGCAACACCGATGCCCACGACGCCCATACCGGCCATTGCCGCAATGCGGGAATAGGTCAGAAGCGTTACTGCCGTTCCGCCGATCAGAAGAAACAGCACGGTATAACGGCCAAGTGGCGCGTCGAAGCTGGGCCGCGACAATGGCGACAGATCAGCGCGGAACAGGGCAACTGCAACGGTGACAGCCATCACACCGAAAACGATGGTCATGTAGCGCGTCAACAGACCCGACTGCATTGTTCCGGCCAACCAACCGGCAAACATAAGGAATCCCGACATGAGCGAATCCCACCCGCGGTCAAAGCTGAAGGAACGTGATTCCAGCTTGGCAAGTCGGCCCCGCAGACGTGGGTGGATCAGGTAAAGCACGATACCCGTAGCGAATGTCGCAAGACTCAGCACCAGTGCCGCATTGACACCTTCCCAAAGCGTCAGATGCTTCGCCTGGTCCGCGCTGCCCGCTACGGCGGCGACGAAGGGCGTCACGGCGCCGATTTGCGGCCAGTGATGCTGCACCCCGAACACAAGCCCCGCCACTGCCAAGGCCAATGGCCCGACCACCATGGGCCACCCAGCTTCGTGCTCAGGGATGTTGTCGGGCGGCGTATGCTGATCTGATCCCCAGAAAGGCCGCAACGCCACAATGCCAGCAGCGACCACCATCAACGCGCTGGCGGCAAAAACTGCACCTGTGACAATGATCGGGCCAGCCGTCGATTCCAGCCCTGCCTTGTACATCAACTCTTTCGCAATGAAGCCCAGGAAGGGGATCATCCCGGCCATGGAAAGCCCCGCCAAGGCGGCTGTCAGCATCGTAAACGGCATCTTTCGGCGCAGACCGCCCAGCACGGTTACATCGCGTGTGCCCGTCTCGTGATCGACCGCACCCGCCACCAGAAACAGCGGCGCCTTATACAGCGAATGGACGATCAGGAACGTTCCTGCCGCCGTAATCGCGTAGCCACTGGGTGCGCCCAGAAGCATGACCAACGTACCGAGCGCCATCAAAGTCGTATAAGCAAGCACCTGTTTCATGTCGGTTTGGCGGATCGACCAGACCGAGGCGAACACGGCCGTGAACCCGCCGATCAGCGTCAACGTCCACATCCACACATCGGTGCCGCTCAGCGACGGGTGCATCCGCGCCAGCAGATAGACACCGCCTTTCACCATAGTCGCGGAATGGAGGTAGGCGCTGACCGGTGTAGGCGCGGCCATCGCGTTGGGAAGCCAGAAATGGAACGGGAATTGCGCTGATTTTGTGAATGCCGCTGCGAAGACCAGCAAGAGAATCGGCAGATACAAACCGCTATCACGCAGGATGTCTGCCTCCACCCGAATTTGCGACATCTCGAAGCTTCCGCTGACCGCGCCGATCAGCACCACCGCCGCAAGCAGTGCCAAGCCACCTGTCGCTGTCACGAGCAATGCCTGCCAGGCCGAACGTCTCGATTCAGCACTGGAATGCGAGAAGCCGATCAGCAGATAGGAGGTAAAGGTCGTCAGCTCCCAGAACACGAACAACGCAATCAAGTTGTCGGCCAGAACCACGCCGAGCATCGCGAACATGAAAGAGGTCAGATAAAGCGAGAACCGTGCCTGATGCGGATGCCCTGCCAGATAGCTGGCGGAGAACAACATCACGACCACGCCGATTCCGCTGATCAGCAAGGCGAAGGTCAGGCTAAGGCCATCGATGTAGAAACTGAGATTCGCACTAAGCGCGGGCAGCCACGCCCAAACGAAACGTTGCGGATTGCCGCCCGCGATGTCCGGAAGAAACTGCAGAAATCCGATGAATAACGCAGTTGCGATCAGAACCGGCGCGATTCCAGCGATTGTCCAGCCATTTGACGTGTCTGCGTTATGACCAGACATGGTTCCCCCGTGTTATTACGAACTAGGGTAAACACTTTTCGGTCCGTATCAATGACCTGCGACAAAATGTAAAAGGGCGGCTGCCGCAGCAACCGCCCTTGAACTGTTCAGATGAACCACAGCTTAGTTAGTAGTGGTGCCGCTGTTGTCATCATCATCGTCGTCATCGTCGTCAGCCAGTGCCAGAGCAGCCAAGCCGATAACGCCAGCAGCGATCGCAGCGTGCGTCCAGTTCAGGCCGCCTTGGTCAACCATCACCGGTGCAACAACGGGCTCTTCAGCCACAGGGGCCAGGCCGCCAGCGAAAGCCGGCGTCGTCGCGCCGACGAGAGCAGCGCACATAACAGCGGTGGTAGCCAGTTTAGTCATATTACTTCTCCAGTGCAAAATGGACATGCCTCGAAGTCGAAAATACACAAAAGTTTCCGTGGGTAAAGACATTCTCTACAACCAATGCCCAAGATCGGCAAAGACATGCAGAAAAACGGCCAACTAGGTCAAAAATATCACAGTTCGGGCGTCTGGTCATTTTTTTACCCCTTCAGCGGAACCGAAATCACATGTGACAAGCCCCTCAAAGCCCGTTACGCAGCGACATAGAGATGAGCAAATGGATAGATTTCCGGGGCATATATGCATTTGAACGAGACGTCTTTGGCTGGGGTTGTGGAGTTGGTTCCGCGTCGATTCGGGGATGATCGGGGATATTTTTCCGAGGTTTACAATCAGGAAACATTGGCCGAGATGGGAATTACGGCTGTGTTTGTCCAGGACAACCATTCGCTGTCACGGATCGCGGGCACGGTGCGCGGGCTGCACTTTCAGGCGCCGCCCCATGCGCAGGACAAGCTGGTGCGCGTCGGGCGCGGTCGGGTGATGGATGTGGCCGTCGATATCCGCAAAGGCTCGCCCAGTTACGGCCAGTGGGCTGGCGTGGAATTGTCCGCCGAAAAGGGCAACCAGCTGTTCGTCCCGAAAGGGTTCCTGCACGGCTTCGCGACCTTGGAACCGGACACCGAGATCCTCTACAAATGCTCGGACACCTACGCGCCCGACTGCGACGGGGCGGTGCGGTTCGACGATCCCGGTATCGGCATTGACTGGGGCATTGACCCGGCAACGGCGATCCTGTCTGACAAGGACGCAAATGCGCCCCTGCTGCGCGATTTCGACAGCCCGTTTGTCTATGAGGCCTGAGCAATGAAGATACTGGTGACAGGTGGTGCGGGGTTCATCGGCTCGGCCGTGGTGCGGCAGGCGGTGGCACAAGGGCATGACGTCGTCAATCTTGATGCGCTGACCTATGCGGCCTGCCTCGCCAATGTCGCAAGCGTCGCGGACAGCCCGCTATACCACTTCGAGCAGGCCGATATCCGCGACCGCGCCGCACTGGACCGGGTTTTCGCAGACCACACGCCGGACGCGGTGATGCATCTGGCTGCGGAATCGCATGTGGATCGTTCGATCGACGGACCGGGCGCGTTCATCGAGACCAACGTCACCGGCACCTACAACATGCTGGACGCCGCCCGCGCCTACTGGACCCGCCAAGGCAAACCCGAGGGCTTCCGCTTTCATCATATCTCGACCGATGAGGTTTACGGCTCACTGGGCCCCGAGGGACAGTTTACCGAAGATACGCCTTACGCGCCCAATTCGCCCTATTCTGCGTCCAAGGCAGCGAGCGATCACCTGGTACGAGCCTGGGGCGAGACCTACGGGCTGCCGATCCTCGTCACCAACTGCTCGAACAATTACGGCCCCTATCATTTTCCGGAAAAGCTGATCCCCGTGATCATCCTGCGGGCGCTGGCGGGTGAGGCGATCCCGATCTATGGCACGGGCGAGAACATCCGCGACTGGCTGTTCGTCGAGGACCACGCCGATGCGCTGCTGACGGTGCTGGCCAATGGACAGCCGGGCCGAACCTACAATATCGGCGGCGAGAACGAGGCCACCAATCTCGACATCGCCCACAAGATCTGCGCGATCCTCGACCGGCTGCGCCCCGACGCAAAACCCTATGCCGAGCAGATCACCTTCGTCACCGACCGCCCCGGCCACGACCTGCGCTATGCGATCGACCCCACACGGATGCGGACGGAGCTGAACTGGCGCCCCTCCGTCACGCTGGATGAAGGGCTGGAACGCACGGTTGCATGGTATCTCGACAATGAAGACTGGTGGCGGGCATTGCAGGATCGCGAAGGCGTCGGCCAGCGATTGGGGGTTGCGTGATGCGCATCCTTGTTTTCGGCAAGACCGGACAGGTGGCGACGGAACTGGCCCGAGCGCCGGGGAACCATCAACTGATCTGCCTTGGTCGGGATGAAGCGGATTTCACGACCGCCGAGGCCTGCGCCGCCATCGTGCGGGACACGAATGCAGACGCGATCATCAATGCGGTGGCCTACACCGCGGTGGACAAGGCCGAGGAAGACGAGGCAACCGCCCTTCAGGTGAACGCCACGACCCCTGCCGCCATCGCGCGCGCGGCGGCGGAACTCGATATCCCCCTGGTGCATATCTCCACCGACTATGTCTTCGACGGATCGGGCGGCATACCCTGGCCTGTGGATGCACCAACCGCCCCACTGGGCGCTTACGGGCGCACCAAGCTGGCGGGCGAAGACGCCATCCGCGCCGCGAACGGGCCCCACGCCATCCTGCGCACCAGCTGGGTCGTGTCCGCGCATGGCGCGAACTTCGTCAAGACGATGCTGCGGCTGGGGCGGGACCGAGAGGCGCTGACCATCGTGGCCGACCAGATCGGCGGCCCAACGCCGGCCGCGGATATTGCACGCGCGTGCCTGGCTATCGCGGAGCAGCTTTCCGCCGATCCTACCAGGTCCGGCACCTATCACTTCGCGGGCACACCAGACACAAGCTGGGCAGGCTTCGCGCGCGAGATCTTTGCCCAGTCGGGCATCAGCTGTGCGGTCACGGACATTCCCAGTGCGGCCTATCCGACACCCGCGGAGCGCCCGCTCAATTCCCGTCTCGACACCAGCCTGACACGCGATACGTTCGGGATCGAGCGACCCGACTGGAGAGTTGGGCTGAACGCGATCCTGAAAGAGCTCGGAGACGGCAACCCATGAGCACACGCAAGGGCATCATTCTGGCAGGCGGGTCCGGCACGCGGCTTTATCCGATCACGCATGGCGTGTCCAAACAGCTGCTGCCGGTCTATGACAAGCCGATGATCTATTTCCCGCTGTCGGTGCTGATGCTGGCCGGTATCCGCGAGGTCGCGCTGATTACCACGCCCCAGGATCAGGAACAGTTCAAGCGCGCATTGGGCGATGGCAGCCAGTGGGGCGTCAGCCTGAGCTATATCACGCAGCCCTCGCCCGACGGGCTGGCACAGGCCTATATCCTGGCCGAGGATTTCCTGGACGGTGCGCCGTCGGCGATGGTGCTGGGCGACAACATCTTCTTCGGCCACGGGCTGCCCGATCTGCTATCTGCGGCGATGGAACGTCATGACGGCGGCACCGTCTTCGGCTATCGCGTTTCCGACCCCGAACGCTACGGCGTGGTCGCTTTCGACGAGGGGGGCCGCGCACGATCCATCATCGAGAAGCCCGAAACTCCCCCGTCCAACTATGCGGTGACGGGGCTCTATTTCCTTGATGGTACGGCACCTGAGCGAGCCAGGCGGGTACGACCCTCCGCCCGCGGGGAGCTGGAAATCACATCGCTTCTGGAGATGTACCTGGCAGACGGAACCCTGTCGGTGGAAACCATGGGCCGGGGCTATGCCTGGCTCGACACCGGCACCCATGCCAGCCTTCTCGATGCAGCCAACTTCGTGCGCACGCTGACCCAGCGGCAAGGTCAACAGGTCGGCTGCCTCGAGGAAATCGCCCATCAGCAGGGCTGGATCACCGACGAGCAGATCCGCGAAATGGGCGAAACATACAAGAAGAACGAATACGGGAAGTATTTGCTTAGCCTTCAGCCGCAGAGGTAACAGTCTTGCGCTCCGGCGTCAGATACACCGTACTCTCTACTCGGCACCAGCACTTCCTACAGTGTGTAAGATCGGCTACGCATTTACTTCAGGAGAGATCGAACCTCGACAGGTGAGTGCCGCCAGGATGACAATGTTGTCACGAGACAGTGTATCAAAGGGACGACTGCAATTGTGCTGCTGCGAAGCTGCGCCCTTATTCCCTCAACCATCTCCCAGCGTCCCTATTGTATCATCGTCACCGCCAAATGCGCTTGATCCGTCTTCCCGACCAATCGTAAATCGCTGCGGCCCTCTATGAACGAAGCATCGCCAGATCACGAGCGAAGCCCCGAGGCGGGGTCAGCAAAGTCCAGATCGCTTCTGGCCGCTTTAAACACTTGCTTCGCCACACAAACCCGTGACCCCGACTTCCCCAAGCGGCTCGCGCATCTCGTGTCTGCCCTGACCAGCTCGCCAACCGCGATTGTCTTCGGGATGGGAGCAAAAGGTGTGCCGCAACTCTTGGCATCGATTCCATCGGGCACGCCCAATCCGGTGGCAGTTTCGCTTGCCGAAAAGGTGTTCGAGAAACCGCGCGAAGACGGTGCGATCCTACTTATGAGCCAGCCCTATTTGGCAGCGCGGGTGGTATTGCAAGGTGGCGGGGATGCGGCGATCGTGATCGACTTGCCCCAAGACGGTCCAATCGTTCAATCGCTGGCATATGAACGCCTGACGCTCATCGCGGCGCTGTCCTACCGCCAGTACCGCCACCCGGATCTGGACGGGTATCAGAACCTGATGGCGCAAGTCGGTCCCCTGGTCGCGGGCGACAGCGGAAAACGGCAGGAATTTGTGGACACCTTGGCGCAAGTTTGCGGCGCTGACTATGCCGCTATCGCCTATTTCGACGGCCATCGACTTAAGGAAGTGACAATTTCCAAACCCGCCGGTTACGTCAGTCGGTTAGCGCCTACCGGCGCTCTGCGCAAGGAAATGCGTGACACCGCTCGCAACCGGATGCGTGGCCGCGACCGCGTATTCGCACCTTTTCCGGGGCAGCAAGCAGGTATTGTCATTCATCTGCATGGGTCAAAACGAAATCAGGGGTTACTTCCCCTGGCCTCAGCTGCATTTTCCCTTCACGCACCCCCCGCAAAGCGTCCCAAAGTCAAACGTGGTTGGCTGGCACTGATAGCACTTGCCGTAGCTGTTTTGGTCGGGGCATTCATTCCCGTCCAGAACAACGTCGAAATCCCCGCAACCGTCGAAGCCACCAACCGCCGTGTGCTTGCAGCGCCGTTCGAAGGGGAAATCGAAGACATTATGCTCCGCGACGGTCAGACCGTGGCGCTTGGGGAAGGGCCGCTGATAAGGATGGTCACGACTGCGTTGGATCTCGCTCTGGACACCGCACGCTCGGACTATTCCACAGCATTGATCGCCCGTGAAGTCGCGCGTTCCGCCAATAACGCAAGCGATTTGCGCTCCGCCGAACTTGAGGTGCAAACCTTACGAGAACGCGTCGACCTTCTGGAGCAGCAACGAGACAGCGCGGAAATCTTCGCCCCGATTTCTGGAGTGGTCTATGCACCCGATATCGCGTCGCAGAGCGGCCAGAGCGTCCAAGAAGGCGAGGCTCTGTTCGAAATTGCGGACCTGAACGATCTTCGGCTGTCGCTGCTGGTTCCATCCTCTGAGATCGAACGTGTCAGAAGCGATGTGGTCGGCCAGTTCCGTCCCGATCATGCCCCCGGCCTGCGAATCAACAGTACCATCACTGAGATCCGCGCGGACGGTGGCGATGACACTGTTGTGTTTCCGGGCTTGGCATCTCTTTCGGAGAACACTGCCCTTCACCCCGGAATGCGCGGGGTATTGTTGATCGAACAAGGCACATACCCAGCCTGGCGAGCCATTTGGCAGAAGCTCCGCCAGCGGCATCGCGCGAATTGACTCTGAACGAAACGCCGTGCCACGCGGAAGACCGACAGTTCCGGTCAGCCCAAGAGCATGCTATCGAACAATGAATTCTGCGTGCAGCGCACCGGCAGCCTTTATGCTTTTCAGGATATCGATCATATTCCGTGGACTGACCCCAAGCGCATTCAGCCCAGCGATGACTTCCGAAAGGTTCGTGCCATCAGGAACCTCGGCAAGCCCTGTTCCGTCTTCCTCCTCAATTTCGGCAGTGGTGCGCGGCACTACGACCGTCTCACCTTCTGCAAACGGGTTCGGCTGAACGACCAGCGGATCCTCTCTGACCCGCAGAGTCAGGTTGCCCTGCGAAACCGCCACGCGCGAAATGCGAACGTCTGCGCCCATGACGATTGTCCCCGACCGCTGGTCGACCACAACCTTGGCCTTCTGTTGAGGTTCCACCCGAATATTCTCCATGACGGCGATAGTGCGGGCGGGTGAACCGGCTTGAGCGCCGACGATACTGACCCGCACGGTTCCCGCGTCTAATGCCTCGGCGGAGTTGGGAAACTGCCGGTTGATCGCATTCTCGACAAGCAGCGCCGTCGTAAAATCCGGATTACGCAATGCCAGACGAAGCGCGTCCAGTTCAGTGAAGTCAAAATCGACCTCGCGTTCGACCCGCGCGCCGGAGGGCAGAACGCCCGATGTCGGCACACCAATCGTCGTGGTCGCGCCCACTCCTTCTGCTGTGGCACCCCCGGCGATCACAGTGCCCTGTGCGACCGCGTATATCTCACCATCGGCGGCGTTGAGCGGTGTCATCACCAATGTCCCGCCCAGTAAGCTACTGGCATCCCCTATGGCTGAAACAGTGACGTCGATCTGACTGCCGACGCGCGCGAAAGGCGGCAGTGTGGCGGTCACAAAAACCGCAGCGACATTCTTGGGGCGAAAATCCTCGCCACTGACATTGACGCCAAGACGTTCCAGAAGGTTGGACATGATTTCTTCGGTAAAGGGCGAATTGCGGATTCCATCGCCCGTTCCGTCCAACCCGACCACCAGACCATAGCCAATCAGGTCGTTGCCCCGAACGCCGTCGAATTCAACGATGTCCTTAAGGCGAACTTCGCTGGCCATACCAACCAACGGCATCCATAAACTCGCGATCAGAACCAACCACCTCATCCGAGTGCCTTTGCCAAGCTAAGCTGCGATAGGCGCGCGGTGACGGTGTACAGGGTTTCCAGCTGCGCCTGCACAGCGCTCAGCCGGTTGGCGGCCTCGTATTGATCTACGCCAACGATCTCGGACCGGGCTTGGGTCAGTGCGCTAAGCTGCACGGCGTTACGAACCGTGGCGGATTCGATCTTTGCCTGCGACGTTCCGATAGATGCCCGCAATGCGACCAGGCCGTCCTGTGCCCCGATCATCTCCTCACCCGCGATTTTCGCGAGCTTGGATTGCTCCGCATCATTGGACTCCAGCAGCCCGTCCTGCACAAGTGACCCCACCGCAAATCCCTTCAATGTATCGCGAAGCGCCGAGTCCAACGCGGTCGTATCGAGCGACACGCTTCGGTTGTCGTCCAGCCTGATCGGCGAAAGCGCATCAGCCGAACCAAGATATCCATCGGTTTCAAAGCCGCCGCCGGGTGCGTCGAACCACGCATCAACCTCAGCCATGACATCCTCAGCCGTTGCTGCAAGACCTATTGCGGTACGCAAGGATGTCAGGATCTCATCCGCCGACACCATCACCGCGCCCTGCGTATCCGCCCCTGCAAATGCCGCGCGCCCGCCGGTCGTGGTATTCAGGCGCGACAGTGCCATGTCGAAGTCAGACCGGGTTTCTGACAGAATCGCTTTGACCGACGAATCCATACCAACCGAGGCTGCGGCCGCCAACTGAGTGCCGCGCGATTGCAGCATCACATGCAGATCATCCAACGCATCCTGCTGAGCTGAAGCGAGACGAGCCGCTTCCGTACTCGAATAATCATAGGCCGAATACATCGTGATTGATCGATCAATCGCGGCAAGCGATGTGAAATCACCTTTTACCGCCTTCGAAATATCCGACGTTGTTCCGGTGGTCAGCTCGATCAGGCTTCGGTCCAGTTCGACCTTCAACCCCGACGTTTGCCGTGTCAGCGCAACTGTACGAGCCAAGTCACCAATTGAAATGCTCATCTCTAGATCCTCAGCAGAGAGTCGAACATCTGCTCGACAGTTTCGATCACACGCGCATTCGCGGCATAGGCGCGCTCAATCACCAACAGGCGCTGCATCTCGACGTCGCTGTCCACACCGGTAGCAAGTTCCTGATCAGACAGCACATCAAGTCGGGCTTGTCGGTGCGCGAGATCTGCTTCAACGCGCTGGGTTTGCATACCAACGGACGACAACAACTCTGTCGCATGCTGCGAGGCCGTCATGGGTTGATGACTGTAGCTGCCCGAACCCGGAGCCACTTGCGTGTCGAGTGCAGAGGATAATCGATCCAGAAGCGCAGATTGCCCTGAATCGCCTGGTGTCGCCGCGCCAAGTCCCGCCCGGATACGCCAGACCTCTCCTCCTGCAAGCGGGTCGACAAACGGGTTCAAGGATAGACGCCCGGCCAATCCGGCTTCATCCAGCGGATCGAATACACCGCCACCGTCAGTCAGCAATCCCGGGGCGCCGGTCGGCAATGTCGCGTCCACTGCCGGATCGGAAAGCCGCTCAACTAGGTCCCGCGCGAATGCGTCCAGTTCGGACTGAACGGCTACGCCCAGTTCGTCGCGCACAGAAAGATGACCACCCAGCGCGCCCCCGGACAAGGCATGGTTATCGCGCGTCAGATCAATCGCAGTGCCCTTGATCGTCAGTCCGGACAGCGTTCCACCCTCATAGGTCATATGCGCCGTCACGAGCGAGGACTGACTGAAACCGATCTCGGCAGGCTCAGCGTCAAGCAGAATAGCCCCGTTCTGGGTCATCAAAGCGATGGCACCTGTGTCACGTTCGACCTGTTTTACCGGCACGATTTCGGAAATGCGGTCGATCAGAACCTGCCGCTGATCGATCAGGGCATTCGCATCGTTACCACCCGCCTGCAATCGCGCGATTTGCGAGTTCAGATCATCGACCATCTGCAATGATAAATTCAGCGTCTCTACGCCTTTCGCGATGGATCTGTCCGCATCGGTGCGTTGCCGCTCCACCTGATCGGAGGCGTCGTTCAGGACCGCGACTACGTCGCTGAATGCGGTCACTACATGGCCAAGCGCTGCATCGGACTCAGGCCGCGCCGCCGCTTCGATCAATGATGCCCCCAGCGCACCCATCAGATCGGTCAAACTAGACCCGCTACCTGGCTCACCAAGGACTGCCGAAATCGTCTCAAGAAACGCCGAGCGCACCGACGAATCTGCCACAGCTCCATCAGCCAAACGCCGGTCATTAATCACGACTTGGTCCACAAGACGCTGAATTGAGGAAACCGTAACGCCACTTCCCTGACCGCCCGTTGAACGAGCGGTCAGTTCTACTTCCTGCCGCCCGTACCCTTCAGTCAGTGCATTGGCCAGGTTGTTCGAAACGACGCCGGCAGATCGGCTCATCGCCTGAAGCCCGGACAGGGCTTGGATCATGGCTGAATTTAATGACATGGGCGCTGCTCCTTACTGGTCGAAGATCAGCGTTTGATCGTCGTGGTTTCCTGCAACATCTCGTCAACTGTCTGGATGACTTTCGCGTTGGAGGAATAAGCGCGCTGCGTGCGGATCAATTCCGTCAACTCATGCGCCACGTCACTGGTGGACTCCTCCCGGGCATATCCGGCAATCGATCCTGTCGGGCCGTCACCTGCAGACCACAGGTAGAATGCGCCGCTTTCACGCGAAATCTGATATGACTGATTGTCCAGCGCTGTCAGGCCGTTGGGGTTTGGAACATCCGCCACAGGTATCTGGTACATGGCGCGTGTTTCGCCGTTGTCGTAGATCGCATGAAGTAAGCCACCCTCGTCAACTTCAAGCCCGCTCATGGAGGCGACAGAAGAGCCGTCCTTTTCAACGGTGGCAGGGGCAAACGTGTCCGACAGTTGCGAGAATCCGCCAGCCTCGCCCGGCTTGCCGATGTTGATTGTAATCGGGCCACCATCAACCGTAATATTCAACTCTCCGGTAGCAGGATCATAGCTATCGGTTGCAGCGCCGGTTGGCACCACGGAAGCCAGCGTTCCGCCTGTAGTACGATCATCGTTGAAGGTCATTGCGACTTCCGCCACCAGCGCACCGCCAGAGGCGGAATCAGTGATCTGCATGGTCCAGATATTCTCCGGCCCGCCAGCCGTCGCCGGAGGCTGCGGGACGAAGGTGACGTTCAGGTTTTCCGCCGAGCCAAGGTTGTCGAAGTATTCCAGCGAGACGGTTTCATTCGCCGGCGTTGCCCCGAACTTCGTGCTGGTCGCAGGCAGGTTTACACCAAATTCCATCGTCGTCGTCGGGCGACCAGCCATTTCGTTCAGATTGACGCGGATAGGTTCCAGCGCTGTTGCCGTGTCACGGGGATAGTTGGGGATGGTTCCATCGGGGTTCGCTGGCCAACCCATCAGAACGAGACCGGAATCGGTCCGCAGATAGCCTTCGGCATCGGCGCTGAAAGACCCCGTGGTTGTCAGCATCATCGGAGTATCGCCACCTGCGCCAACGGCGGCAGACGTGGTCACGGGAAGCATTCCCCGCCCTGCTATGGCCAAATCCGTGGAGTTGCTGGTCGGAATCAATGATCCACGGTCTGCGATCGAACGGGACGAACTGAAGCTGACGCCGCCGGCAGAATAGGTGCCTCCACCACCAGATACGACCATGGAATTGAAATCAGCATGTGCCCGCTTATAGCCGTAGGTCGAACTATTCGCGATGTTGTCGGAAATGACACCAAGCTTGTTGGCATTGGCCGTCAGCCCCATGACACCCGCATTCATGGAAGATGATATCGTCATTTTTGCGCCTTTCTGCTTCAACGGCTCTGTTCACGTAAAGCGTTACAGGTGCGGGTTTAACGGCGGGCTAACATCTAAAATTGCGCGTATTTCACTATAGTTTCGTCAGGTTCAGATAGCTGAACGCAAGACAACAATCTCGACGCGCTCATTGCGCAGGGCCATCGGATCACGATCTATCGGCTTGCGGTCTGCGAAACCGCTGATACGGGCCAAGCGGTCGGACGGGAGCCCGCGCCGTTCCATGACGCGCCGTGCAACATCGGCTCGATCTCCGGACAGCTTCCATGCATCACGCCCGACCCGGACAACGGGTTCCGACGGGAGATAGGCATTCACTGCGACCTCGTTGGAAACCAGTTCCAGCACCTCGGCCACAGTGCCCAGCGTGGACGAGAGCAGGGGCGTGGGTTTGGCCGTTTCGGGATCGAACAGCAACCCGTCCGGCTGCGAGAATATGTCGATCACCAGCCCTTCATCGCTCAGCCGGCTGATAACATGTCGCTGTTGCAAAAGCGTCGACATCGCTTCGCCACCGCGTGCCATAAGTGTCTCCAGCAGCTTTTCAACGTCACCGCGTGCCTGATCGCCGCGACCCTGTTTGACCCCGACATCACCGCGCGCCTGCTGCAACTGGCTGGGATGCAGCATCGAAGCGCCCTGGCCGTTCTGAACAAGTGTATCCTCGGAAAACACGCTCTCGCCCCAAAACGTGCCGTCCCCCCCATTGGACAGTTGGCTGAAACTGATCGTCGGCGAGAAGTAGTCCGCCAACCCCTTGCGTTGCTTTTCCGTTGTCGCATTCAGCAGCCACATCAAAAGAAAGAACGCCATCATCGCCGTTACGAAATCGGCATAGGCTACTTTCCATGCACCGCCGTGATGGGCGTCGCCGCCCTTAACGCGTTTACGTTTCACAATAATCTGCGGAAGCGACTGCTCGCTCATATCACACCTCACGATCCACCCGCATTCAGCGATAAGGTCTAGGAGTGAAACAGAGCTTAACGCCCGCATGTCCTGATCCGTGGAACCATCGAGACGGCCAACGGTTTATCCCTCGACCACAATTGGAGACGAGGACATGCATAGTATTTTCTACATCATCGGTGTGATCGTTGTAATCATCGCAGTTCTTTCGCTTGCAGGGATCGTTTGATCCTAGCTCAACAGACCTTCTACGGGACACAATTCCCCGGTCTGCGCACCAAGACGTGTCAGGATTGGTCGATTGAGCCGCGCCCGCACTGCTGGATGATCACGGTCCACAGAGCCGGTACGGGCCAGAAGTGCGGCGATCACGGCCTCTGATCCACGTGACGCACCATCTTCGATCTTGATGGCAATCCCCAACTTCTGGTCTGGCAGAATTCCGGTGTAGACGCCATCTGCACCGGTTTTCACCACGAAGCGGCGGTGGCCCGCACGGATAAGCTCGGTGCATGCTCGGCCCTCACCCGCAATCAGGTCGGGATGACGGCGCATCGCGGACACAAGATCGCGCTGAGCCTCCCCCCTGATGCCATCACCGGGCGCTGCGAAACTGGCCATGGCGCGTGCCAATCCAAGCATCGTGGTTGCAAAGTTCGGAGCAGAACAGCCGTCAACTGCAAAGCCGGGGCTCGCCTCGCCAGTTACGTCCTCAAATGCTTGCCGAATGGCGACCTGCACAGGATGCGATGCTTCATTGTAATCGCCATCGGCATCCAAATGATCCGCGAGCGTCACAAAACCGCAATGCTTGCCTGAGCAGTTGTTAAATCGGTCATCGGGGTCATGCCCGCCACAAATCAGCGCCTTCTTCGCCTCCCGATCAGCGGGCATTTGCGGCCCGCAACGGAGCGCCTGAACATCCTTGCCCAAATCATGCAGCCAGCGTGTGACACGTTCAGTATGAATCGCCGCGCCCTCGTGTGACGCGCACGCCAGAGCCAGATGTTCACTGCCAAGCCCATATTTCCGCGCCGCTCCGCTTTCAACCAGAGGCAAGGCCTGGATCATCTTGCAGGACGACCGCGGAAGAATCACTGCATCGGGGTTGCCCCAGCTATCGACTATCTGACCAAATTCGTCGCAAATCACCGCATGGCCGCGATGCACCGATTCAAGAAATGCCCCTCGCCAGACTTCGACGAGCGGAACAGAGCCATCATTTACGCCGTTCATACGGAAATTCCACCTGTTACCCTTTTCCCCGCTTGAAGTTTCACGCTACACTGCGCGCATCAAGAGGCAAAGCACCGCCAGATCAGAAGCCGGCAGGGCTCGGCGGTGCAAGAGACAGTTTTCCGGAGGCTTGGTGCCAATGAACTTCAGCAAGTCGATCGCCATAGGGGCAGCACTCACCGCCATCTTCAGTGCCCCTGCAATCGCACAGGAATCCTCGAACCGCGTAGCGGCCCAGACCGATTGGTCGATCTTCGTTGAAGACGACCCCAAACAGTGCTGGGTCGTTTCGGCACCCAAAGAAACCGTGAACACGAAAAACGGACGTGTCGTCGCTGTGAACCGGGGCGACATCTATATGTTCGTTTCCTTCTGGCCCGGACAATCGGGTGGGGAAGTTTCGTTCATGGGCGGCTATCCTTTCGCCGAAGGCTCAACGGTATCCGTCGAGGTCGGCGGCAGCAATTTCGAGTTGTTCACCGATGGCGACATGGCATGGGCCGCATCGCCGGACGACGACCAGCAAATCGCCGCCGCAATGAAACGTGGCGCGGATGCTGTGGTTGTCGGAAATTCATCACGCGGCACGAAAACCACCGATACGTTCTCGCTGATGGGCTTCACCGCTGCGTTCGATGACGCGCAGAAACGCTGCTCCAGCTAGGGCTGGACGACTTATGGTGAATTCAGGTGCAACAAACGCTATCGTTCCTGAATTCGCCATACGCGACTTCGGCAAAAGCCTGACCTTCTACCAGGAGGTGCTTGGCTTCTCGGTACGCTACAGTCGTCGCGATGAAGGCTTTGCGTTTCTAGAGTTCGGGAGCGCAGCGCTGATGATCGATCAGATCGGGCTTGGCCGGACATTTCAGCCGGAGCTGTTGGATGAGTTTCCGCTTGGCCGTGGCCTGAACCTTCAGATTACGGTCGGCCAGATAGACCCCATCCTTGACCGGCTGGAAAGTCGAGGAGTTGACCTGTTTCTTCCGGTCGAAGAACGCTGGTATCGCTTCGGAACGTATGAAACCGGTCAGCGGCAGTTCATGGTAGCAGACCCCGATGGCTACCTGCTTCGGTTTTGCGAAAAACTGGGTGAACGTCCCGTAACTGGGGCAAGCTAGGCAACTTACCTGTTTAAATGGGCTGTGAATTGCTATATGGGACGTGGCTTACCCAAGAGAGTCCGGACCAATGACCGCCAGCGCACCCATCACGCAGGATGTTCTGACCATCCCACGCAAATTGCCCGAGGACGGCAAAACCAACCTCGTCGGCCTGACGCGCGCGCAACTGCGTGACGCGCTGATTGAGGCCGGCACGCCCGAAAAACAGGCGAAAATGCGGGTCAATCAAGTCTGGCAATGGGTCTATCAGAAGGGTGTGCGTGACTTCAATCAGATGACCAATCTGGCGAAGCCATACCGCGCCCTGCTTTCCGCGAACTTCACGATCGAGATTCCCGAGATCGTCAGCCGTCAGATCAGCGATGACGGCACCCGCAAATATCTGGTGCGTATCGCGGGCGGGCATGAGGTCGAAACCGTCTACATCCCCGAAGAAGGTCGCGGTACGCTGTGCATCAGCAGCCAGGTGGGCTGCACGCTGACCTGCTCCTTCTGCCATACGGGCACGCAGCGACTGGTCCGCAACCTGACCCCCGGTGAAATTGTCGGCCAGGTCATGCTGGCCCGTGACGATCTGGGTGAATGGCCACAGCCGGGCCGCCACCCCAAGGACGAAACGCGCCTTCTGTCAAACATCGTCCTGATGGGCATGGGTGAGCCGCTCTACAACTTTGAAAACGTCCGCGACGCGATGAAGATCGCGATGGACCCCGAAGGTATCAGCCTGTCGCGACGCCGCATCACGCTGTCTACCTCTGGCGTCGTGCCGGAAATCGCGCGCACCGCCGAAGAAATCGGCTGCCTTCTGGCTGTCAGCTTCCACGCAACCGAAGACGAGACCCGCAACAAGCTGGTGCCGATCAACAAGAAGTGGAACATCGCGGAACTTCTGGACGCCTTGCGCGCCTACCCTAAACTGTCGAACTCCGAACGGATCACCTTTGAATACGTCATGCTCGACGGCGTGAATGACAGCGACGAAGACGCATACCGCCTGATTGATCTGATCAAGGGCATTCCCGCGAAGGTGAACCTGATCCCGTTCAACGAATGGCCGGGTGCGCCCTACAAGCGGTCCTCGAACAACCGTATCCACCGCTTTGCCGATATCATCCACAATGCAGGCTACGCGTCGCCCATCCGCACCCCTCGCGGCGAGGACATCATGGCCGCCTGCGGCCAGTTGAAATCCGCCAGCGAACGCGCGAAGAAGGCACGAACTCCTCGGCTCGCCGCCGGATAGGCCAAAAGCTCTGCATTCTTAACAAGTCACCCCACGTAATTACGTGGGGTTCTTCGTTTCTAACGCCGCGTTTACAGCGTAAGGGGGTGCCATGATCTTGCCCGAATTATCTGGCAGAACTTTATAGCTATTGTCTGAAACATTTTTCTCGCGGCATTACGATGACCTACGCAATATTTGCGCTCGATGGATCGCGCCAAGTTTTCCGTGAAGCCGAGGTGGCAACCGCAGTCGAAGCAGAAGCGCAGTTGACAAGCTGGCGCCAGGAAACTGACAAGATAGAGCGCGCGATACTGGTCGACAAACACACCGGCGATATCCTTCGCAACTGGGATTTTTGATCAATCACGCTTGATCTGCCCAAAAATCGAATCCGCATAGTCTGCCAGATAGACCCGAATCCATGGCGTATACCGGCGCGGGTGGCGCACGACTTCCGCCATCAGGTCATATATGCCCATCCACGCGGTTTCCATGACTTCATCAGGATTAGGGTCGATCCGCAGGTCACCCGGCGCTTGTCCCGCAAAAAGATCGACGACCTCATGCTCGATCATGCCGCCGCCGACATCCGCACGGTATTCGACCGTGCCGCGCAAGGCCGGATAGAAGTCGGTGATGCCGAGTTCTTCCTTCAACCTGCGCACCGCGCAATCGGGAGAGCTTTCTCCCCATTTCGGGTGCGTACAGCAGGTGTTCGCCCACAAGCCCGGCGTATGATACTTGCTCATCGCCCGGCGCTGGACCAGCACGCGATCACCATCCAGCACGAACACCGAAACCGCTTTGTGCTTCAAACCCCGGCGATGCACCGAAAGCTTTTCGACGGGCCGCAATTCGCCGTCGACCCAGGCGGGAATTAGTTGGTTCATCGCGGTGTCCGACTCCCAGATATCTTGGACGGGCCAGTGCCATGCCACCCGCCCGATCACAATAGGCATTACCCCAACCGATTTCACGCGGACATCACGCCGCATCGGGTGAGACCTTCCGGCACGTTGCCAGCCATAGCGCGGAATGCCATTAACGGCAAAAGACCAAAGGAAGCCCAATGCGACCGACCATCCTGCCCGCACTACTCTTGACCGCCACTGCCCTGCCTGCCTTCGCGCAAGGCGATATCGACAACGGCGAAAAAGCGTTCCGAAAATGCCAAGCCTGCCATGTCGTACGCGATGACAATGGCGATGTGCTTGCCGGTCGAAACGCCAGAACCGGCCCAAACCTGTATGGCGTGATTGGGCGGGTCGCGGGCACGGAACCGGACTTCCGGAACTACTCCGCCCCGATGCGCGAAGCGGGTGAGGCCGGGTTGATCTGGACGAAAAAGGATTTCGTCGCGTTCCTGCAGGATCCGACCGTCTTCCTTCAAACCTATCTTGACGACAACAAGGCACGCAGCAAAATGGCCTTCAAGACCCGAAGTGAAGATGAAGCGCGCGATCTGTTCGCTTTCATTGAAAGCTTCGCGCCAACGCAAGCCAACTAGAACAGCGGGAACCTTAAACGCCGTCGGACGCTGGGTATCCGAAAAGGAGCAGTCATGGATTGGATCTTGTACTTCGTATTTCTGGCATCCTGCGCGGTAGCAGGGTCAACCGGCGTCATCTTCCAGCCGGGTCGCTGGTATGACGACCTGCAGAAGCCAGCATGGACACCACCCAAATGGGTTTTTCCAGTCGTCTGGACAACGCTTTACATTCTGATCGCGCTCGCGGCCTCACGCGTGGCGGTGCAGGTGGGCAGCGCCTTCGCGATCGGACTTTGGGCACTGCAAATGACACTCAATGCCATCTGGTCACCCATCTTTTTCGGCGCTCACCGGATGCGCGTGGGACTTGTCGTGATCATTCTGCTTTGGTTCGCAGTCGCTGCAACGGCGTTTTTCTTCTTCCAGTTCGACATGCTCGCAGGACTGTTGTTCCTGCCCTATCTACTGTGGGTCAGCCTTGCATCGGCGCTGAATCTGGAAATCCTGCGCATGAATGTTCACCTTGACGGCAACTCGCCCGAATAAAGCGTCTTATGACGTCCAATCAGATCGACGATCCGGTCCGCCACTTTCCTGACTGCAGGACGGTGGCGGCCATCGGCATGCATGACCAGCCATTGAAACTCGGTCAGTTCCTCGATCACATCCCCGGCCCGCTCCAATTGCGGATGACGGTCGCCCGCGAAGCAGGGCAGCACGGTGATCCCGATGCCCGCATTGACCAGATCGAACAGCGCCCGAGGGCCGTTGGCATGCGCCACGATGTCCGCCCCGTGGTGGTCGAGCACCCATCGTGACGAAGGCGTCACAGCCGTATCTCGGGTCAGTCCCACCCATCGCTCCGTCCCGATCCCGACCAGGGACCGGGACCGAAACGGCGCGAATGTGACCTTCACCAACCGCCGCGCCGCCAGATTGCTTTCCGTCGGTTGGCCGTTGCGTAACCCGATATCGATTTCGCGCTGCTTCAGATTGAGTCGCGCCTCGGTCGCCACGAATACCAGATCGAACGCATCTTCAGGGCTGCACAACTCGACGAAGTGCTCGGCCAGGAAGTTTGCCGTCCATGTGCCCGCCGACAGGCGTACTTCTGGCCGCTGCGTGTCATCAGCCAGCCAGCGCGCGAAATCGGCATAGGCTGCTCCGAACGGTCGCAACCGATCCCGAAAATCCAGCCCTTCCTGCGTCAATGCATAGCCATATTGCTGCCGCACGAACAGCTTGCGCCCAACCGTTTCCTCCAGTTGAACCATTCGCCGCCCCAGCGTTGCAACACTCATGTCCAGACGACGTGCTGCCTCCGACAAGGTTCCGGAATCGGCAACAGCCAGAAAGCACTGCAGGTCGTTGAGATTGACGTTTCTCATTCTTGCAAAACGCTCTGCGGTTTCCGTGGCTACAGGGACTCGGGACGAGACACCATAAAGCGCCTGTCCTCGGGTCTGGACCTTACCCGATCAACCACAGGAGGCAAACGATGTTCATACCGCCGCCACGGCCGCCCAGATACTTTCCGCCGCACAAAACCGCCGCCCAGTTGGAGCAGGAATTCTACGACAGCTATCCGGACACGTCGCGGATACGGTCCGCAATCGGGACGCTGGTCCGCCTGTTCACTCGGCGGACTTCTCCGCGACCTCGATCAGCTTCACGGCATCCGCGGCCGTCTCGACAAAGCTGAACAGGTTCAGGTCGAAATCGGAAATCGTTCCGGCAGCCGCCAGCGCCTCCCAATTGATGATCCTGCGCCAGAAGGCTTCGCCGAACAGCAACACGGGCAATTGGCTCATCCGCCGGGTCTGTATCAGGGTCAGGGTCTCGAACAACTCGTCGAGCGTGCCGAACCCACCGGGGAATACCGTGATCGCCTTGGCCCGCATCAGGAAATGCATCTTGCGGATGGCGAAGTAGTGGAAGTTGAAACTCAGGTCAGGTGTCACGTAGGCGTTGGGCGCCTGTTCATGCGGCAGTACGATGTTCAACCCTATGGATACACCGCCAGCATCTTCGGCACCGCGATTGCCTGCCTCCATCACGCCGGGGCCACCGCCCGTCACGATTACATCTTCAGTGTTCCCGCTTTCCACGCTTTTCAGCGTCATCAGCCGGGCAAATTCCCGCGCCTCGTCGTAGAAGTGCGACAGTTCCGCCAGTGTCTTCGTCCGGGCTCCCTCTTTTCGGGAGGGTTCAGGGATGCGCGCACCGCCGAACATCACCACGGTGGAATTGATACCACGTTCCTCCAGCGCCATGTGAGTCTTGAGCAGTTCAAGCTGCAACCGAACCGGACGCAATTCATCGCGGCACATGAAGTCATTGTCGACAAAGGCCAAGCGGTGCGTCGGCGACCGTGTCTGAGGCGTATCCGGCAAATCGTCGGCACGCTGGATATCATCACGTGCATCAGGAAGCGGATGGGAACTGCGGCGTTTGGCTTTTGACATGTGGCCTCGGCATTGCGTGTGTGGTCATACCGGACTATCCCAAGCCGCCGACACTGACCAGTGGACAGGCATTACCTGAAGGAGAATCCCATGGGCTGGCCGACCGAAATCGAATGCGCTCAGGAACGGATCAATGGGCATGTCAGACGCACCCCGGTAACAAAGCTCGACGGATTCGGCCTTCCCGTCCCGGTGGAGGTCAAGCTGGAACACATGCAGCACACCGGCACCTTCAAGGCACGCGGCGCGTTCAACACGCTGCTTGCGCAAGAGGTGCCCGAAGGTGGGATCGTTGCAGCGAGCGGTGGCAATCACGGGGCTGCTGTTGCCTACGCGGCCTCAAAGCTGGGATACCCTGCCAAGATCTTCGTCCCTGAAATGGCCGGGTCTTCAAAAATCGCCTTGATCGAACGCAGCGGCGCCGAGTTGCAGGTCGTCCCCGGCGCCTATGCCGATGCGCTTGCCGCCGCCCGCGCCCATGAAGCCGACACCGGCGCAATGCAGGTTCACGCTTATGACGCACCTTTGACGGTTGCCGGGCAAGGCACGTGCATGAGCGAATGGGAGAGTCAGGGCCTTGACGCCGATACGGTGCTGATTGCCGTGGGCGGCGGAGGGTTGATCGCCGGCGCGATGGCTTGGCTGAACGGCCGCCGAAAGATCGTCGCGGTCGAACCCCAAACCTCCTGCGCACTGAACGCGGCCCTTTCGGTCGGCGCCCTTGTTGATGTCGATGTGTCGGGCATTGCCGCGAACTCGTTGGGTGCAAAGCGGATCGGCCAGATCTGTTTCGACCTTGCGGTAGAACAGCGCATCGACTGTCGGCTGGTTCCGGACGACGCAATTCGCGAGGCGCAGATTGCCCTGTGGCAACAGGCGCGCATCCTCGTCGAACCGGCTGGCGCAACGGCACTCGCTGCGCTGATGTCCGCAGCCTATGTGCCGGAAGCGGGCGAAAAGGTGGCGGTGCTGATCTGCGGTGCCAACATCGCCCCCGATCCCATGACATGACACCCAGATTGTGCCCCGGCGTCTCGACCGCTATACGGCATGCGACCTAACGCACACGCAACGGAGCCTGTCTCATGTCGAACGCCCAACTGGAAACCGCCATCGAAGCCGCGTGGGACGCCCGCGACCAGATCACGCCCGCCACAACAGGCGAAACCCGCGAGGCAATCGAGGACACGCTGAAGGCCCTCGACAGCGGTAAGCTGCGCGTCGCCGAACGCCAGGCGAACGGGGATTGGCATGTCAACCAGTGGGCGAAGAAGGCGGTTCTTCTGGGCTTCCGCCTGAAGGACATGGAACAGCACGAAGGCGGCCCGCAAGGCGGCGGCTGGTGGGACAAGGTCGACAGCAAGTTCAAGGGCTGGGGCGACAACCAATGGAAGGCCGCGGGGTTCCGCGCTGTGCCGAACTGTGTCGTCCGCAAGTCTGCCTTCATCGCGCCGGGCGTGGTCCTGATGCCCAGCTTCGTCAACCTCGGCGCCTATGTCGATGAGGGCACGATGGTCGATACGTGGGCCACGGTCGGATCCTGCGCGCAAATCGGCAAGGGGGTTCACCTGTCGGGTGGCGTCGGCATCGGCGGCGTGCTTGAACCCATGCAGGCCGGCCCGACCATCATCGAGGACAACTGTTTCATCGGGGCCCGGTCCGAGGTCGTCGAAGGCGTCATCGTTCGGGAAGGGTCGGTCATCGGCATGGGGGTCTTCATCGGTCAGTCCACCAAGATCGTCGACCGCGAAACCGGTGACGTCAGCTATGGCGAAGTACCCGCCGGTTCCGTCGTCGTGTCCGGCTCAATGCCCTCGAAAAACGGTGTAAACCTCTACTGCGCGGTCATCGTGAAGCGGGTAGACGAGAAAACCCGTTCTAAAACCTCGATCAACGAGCTGCTACGCGACTAAGACAGACCGGACGGGCGGGCGCAACCGCCGTCCGTCCAAATACACTTTGATCTTGGCACGATTCAGCCCTATGAGCGTGCCGGTGCGGTCCCATAGCTCAACTGGATAGAGCAGCTGACTTCTAATCAGCAGGTTCGGGGTTCGAGTCCTCGTGGGATCGCCACCCATAGCAGTTTGCCAATGTACCATAAGTTTGCACACCCAAGTGATTCTGCCAGAAATGGCCATTGAAATAATTGTTGTTTTACCATGGGTTGATTGAAGCATCGTAGACTTGATTAGCATAAGCTTGCACAACGAAACCATAAGCTTGCACGATTACACTGAAACGCGGCATGTCACGGCTGAAGCAGTCGCTCGTTCCGGGACGTTCGGGCGGCTGAACTGCGGGACCTAGCTGCCGTTCCATTGCCCAATCTGACCGTCAGCTATTCGTGTCTACAAGTTTCTGGGTGCTGGGAAAGCGCAAAGATGAAGTCAATCTATCGCGGGTCAACGCGCAGATGGCCCTCGAAATCGCTCTTCCCAATTGGCACGCCTCGCATACGAAGGATGTCGTAGGCGGTGACCGCATGGAAGTAAAAGTTCGGCAGCAAAAATGACAGTAGGTACGTTTCAGAGGTAAACGCAGACGTTTGGGGATCTGTGTGTATTTGCATGTCAAGTTTCTTTCCTGACCATGCGTTGACTTCATCTGGCTCGAACTCCACCAATGCGGCCTCCGTCGCTGCGATCCTGCTCCGCAATTCGCGGAAAGGGGTCACACCGACAAGGTCAGGTGGGTTGAAGGCACCATGCTTGATGGCGTTCAATCCCCAGACGGAATAGTTTGCCACGCATTCGATCTGGAACCAGAACGGAGCCATATCCGACACCAGATGTGCTTCCACGAAGTCATCAGGATCAATTCGGACCTCAGAGCAATGCACTACTGCCTTGTCTAGGCACACCCCGATTGACCGCACCGTTTGCAAGTACGTCGGAACACTCATATCGAATAGGGATGTTGTCATGCTCAAACGATACCCCTGAGGCAGTGCACAGGCAATTCCCTAAGCGGTATTCTGTGTGTGTCGCAGCATCCGTCACTAAGGGCTCACAGTCCGAATTCGCTGCAAATTGTACGAAGGTCCGCTGTCGTGAACCGGCCACGACTTTGCAAAGGGCGCTTCCTGCGCATTGCTGCCGCTCATGCCTCACGCCGACTCTTGCAGTACCACACCATCAAATCACGTCTGATCGCTCACCCTCTCCCTGCCTGACGATCTGCATCTGGTCGGTGGGGTATGGCTTCAGCAGTTCGACCACATCATCCGTGCCCCCATCCATCCACTGATCATAGCTGTCCGGATCTAGGATCACGGGCATCCGATCTGGATGTATTGGCTTCACGATCTCATTCGGCGTCGTAGTGATGAAGGTATAGGTTTCGGTTTCTTCCGGTCCATCTTTCGTCATGTACTTGGACAGCGTCCACATGCCCGCGAATGCGAATGGTGGGCGTTCGTCGTCACCCCTCATGACGAACCAATGATAAACTGCCGGATTGCGTCCCTTGGCCTCGCAGAAGCTTGTGGCCGGCACAAGACAGCGGCGCTGGATGAAGCTTTCCTTCCACAACGATGCGCTGCGCAGCTTGTCGTCGCGTGCGTTGTTCCAAGCGCTCGGCTTGATGATGTTACCGGTCTTCTTCGATTTCTTGGTCGTCCGAAATCTCAACGGTAGTGTTACCAACTCACTGCCAGATGCCAAGCAAAACCGACTTCCGTGTCAGGTGACTGACCCAAAGATCGAATTGCGACCGTCCTGCTTCAGTGATCGGCACCTGGGGTCGCTGTACTCCTGCCCATGTGATCGTCAACCGCAGGGCGGGTCAATGTTGCTTAGGTTGGGGCGTTCGGCAGGAGAGTGTTCCGGCTCAGCCTGCTATGCAATCAAAACGTGCCTGCGCCTGCTCTATTTTGCTCGCATGAGCACCGATCCAATCGGAAACGACATCTAGCTTCATAGCGATCTCACGGCCCATATCCGTGAGTGCGTAAGATACCTGCGGCGGAATGGTTTCTTCTACATGTCGGCTCACCAGACCATCGCGCATGAGTAGTTTGACGGTTTGAGACAGCATTTTCTCACTGATACCCTCAACCTTGTTACGCAGCTCGTAGAAACGCAGGGGGCTGTCTACCAGCGCGATCAGGATCAGAAATCCCCAACGGCTTGTGACGTGATTAAAGACATCACGCCATAGGCAGCCCTCCGTAAGAGGGCTTTGGGTTCTGTCAGCTTTAGTCACGTTCACCATGTTAGTGCCTTACCAAAAAGTGCGTTCTTGTTGGAGCTATGGGCTTTCGTATAGTTAGTTCATAACCGAACATCATATGCAAGTAGTGGACGCAAAAGGAGAATGAGATGAAGCCATCCTCAGAATTTTATTCCATCATCGACTACTCGGCATCCAACGCCGAGGACCAAGCAAAGATCGCGTCAGCATTCGCAGAAATCCAGAAAGAATGGGTTGCATCTTACCCTGGATATAGCTCCGCCCGCTTCTTGGCCAGCACTGATGGATTGATCGTGCGAGCAATAGTCGAATGGGAGACCGAAGATGCCTTCCACTCCTTCGAACGCGAGTCGGATTCGAAAGGCCGCATGGCTGCGCTAGAGAGAGCCTTTCGCGAACTTTCCACCCAAGGTTCGAGACAAACCTTCGTCGCGATCGGAGAGGTCCGGCCATGAGCATTGAAGTGTATTCCGACTTTGTTTGTCCTTGGTGCTACATCGGCCACCGAAGGCTGAAAAATGCGCTCGCAGACCTTTCACCCGATGCCCGCCCAAAGATCACTTGGCGCGCCTACCAACTTGATAGCAAAGCGAGCAATGTTCCCGGTCAGACCGCTGCCGAAGCCATGCTCGGATGGTACTCAAGCGTAGAAGAGGCAGAGACGCGGATCGCGCAAATCATTTCAATCGGCACGGATGAAGGTCTCGATCTCAATTTACACCGTGCGCTTCCCGTCAACACCTTCGATGCGCATCGACTTACCCATTTCGCGAAAGGAACCATGCAGACGGACATGTTGCGTGAACTCATCTTCCGAGCATATCACTCAGAAGGACTAAACATTGCTGATCTGAATGTTTTAGCTGGTATTGCTTTGGAGGCGGGTATTGAACAGGCAGAAGCTCGTAGCTTTCAGCAATCCGACAGTTTCGGTGATGCTGTTCAGCAGGACCTAAGCCGAGGTTCTCAGCAAGGTATTCGCGGGGTACCAAACCTCGTGATTGATGGTGGCCAGCCTGTTTCGGTTAATCAAAAAGGGCTGGCGTTGGGAGATTTACTAAGGCGTACTTTACACTAGTCTCTCACTACACCGCCAACCGGACCTGCGTGCGCCCTTCGTCGAAGGTCCGGTATGGGTCGCTTGCACAATTGACCCGGCGCCGTCATACGAACTTTGCAAAGATCACTATCTGCGCATCGCTGCCGTTCGCCCAAGACGCAGCAAATGGCATCTCCCCTGAAGGTTTTTTGATGCGGGCCGGGGCGCACCGGTGGCCATCCCGCGGTGGCGGCCCGCGTTGACAAACCTCGGAAGGAGGAAGCCGCGGGGGTCTTGGATCGGACTATGGGGAAAGTGCGCGGACGCTTGGGGCAACCATTGGATCTGATTGCGGCTGATAGCGTGGCTGGCGACCGATCCGCCCCCCGATTGCTCCAACAGCACGGAGGGATTGGGGGCAAATGCACCCGAGCGGCCTGACCGGTGACGGCAGGCACAATCCGGCCTGGCCGGGTCTACAGGGAGCAGCCGGTGTCATTCTGTAAAAGATGATAGATGGCAGGCGGTGTGTCATGCGGCCTGCTCCCTGGGAGGTGCCCGCGACATCGGTTTCTGCCCGCGACGAAAGACCTCGATGAGGCGCATTGGTCCACCGCAGCAGGGGCATGGTTCGCGCAGGGTTAGCGGGATGATCTCGGCTGCGGGTTCTGACACGGTGGCCTGATCCGGGCGCTGGACATACAGCAAGGTACGGATCTTTGTGATGTTGGCCTTGCGCGTCGCGCTGGCCAGCAGGCCATAATGCCGGATGCGGTGGAAGCCGTCGGGCAGGACGTGGATCAGGAAGCGACGAATGAACTCGGGCGTGGCAAGCCGCATGACCTTTTGGCGGTCGCCGGATTTGATGCGGTAATCCTTCCAGCGGAAGGCCACGGTGTCGGCGTCGGCGCTGATCAGGCGATGGTTCGAGATCGCCACGCGGTGGGTGTATCGGCTCAGATAGGCGAGCACGGCCTCCGGGCCGCCGAAGGGTGGCTTGGCATAGACCACCCATTCGGATTTGCGGAACGGAGCGAGCCAGGTGGCAAAGGTATCTGCATGCGCCGGCCGCTTGAGATCGCCGAAGAAGGCCAGCTGTCCGACGCGGTGCAGATCCATCAGCCCTTCCAGAAACAGGCGTCGGAACAGTCGCGACAGCACCCGCACATGCAGGAAGAACCCAAGCTTGCAGGCCACCCATTTGGTGCCGTCCGGCGATAGCCCGCCGCCGGGAACAATCATATGGACGTGGGGATGATGGGTCAGAGCTGAGCCCCATGTGTGCAGAACGTTGGTCATACCCACCTTCGCGCCCATGTGTTTGGGATCGGTGGCGATGGTCATCACCGTTTCCGCCGACGCCTTGAATAGCAGGCCGTAGACGGCCTTCTTGTTCCAATAGGCGATTTGCGCGATCTCCGCCGGTAGCGTAAAGACCACGTGGAAATACTCCACGGGTAACAGGTCTTCCGCGCTCGCCTCCATCCAGTCTCGCGCTGCTGGCCCTTGGCACTTCGGGCAATGGCGGTTCTTGCAACTGTTGTAGGCGATGTGATGGTGGCCGCACTTGGTGCAGCCCGCCACATGCCCGCCGAGCGCCTCAGTCCGGCAGGCTTCAATTGCTGACATCACCTTCAGCTGCGCAAGGCTGACATGCCCCGTATTGGCCTGCCGCCACGCAGGTCCGTATCGTCGAAAGATGTCAGCGATCTCCAGCTTTGGTCGAGCCACTGGTCCCGGGCGCTATTGCATCCCTCGTCGCAGGGTCTCGTCTTGCAGCAGCTTGATTTGCTCATAGGGGCTGACAGTGCTGCGGATCGTCTTGGTGGCCACATGGGCATAACGCGCAGTGGTCGTCAGCTTGGCGTGGCCGAGAAGCACCTGAATGACCCGCACGTCTGTGTTCGCCTCAAGCAGATGGGTCGCGAAGCTGTGGCGGAGCGTGTGCAGCGTTGCCGCTTTCTTTATGCCCGCCACGTGCTTGGCCGAGGTGAACGCCCGGTTTAACTGGCGTGGCGACAGCGGATTGATCTTGGGTTTGCCCGGGAACAGCCATCCCTCCGGACGGGATTCGCACCAATAGTCGCGCAACAACGCCAGCAGATTGGGCGACAGCATCGCCTTGCGATCGCGTCCGCCCTTGCCGTCATCGAAATGGATCAGCATCCGATCGCTATCGATGTCTGTTACCTTGAGGTGGCATACCTCCGAAGCGCGCAGCCCTGCGCCATAGCTGATGCCGAGGGCAGCGCGATACTTGAGCCCGGGTCCGGGAACGGCGGCCAACAAGTCGGCCACCTCCTCGACGCTGAGCACAATGGGCAGCTTGCGGGGCTTGCGGTGGAACTGCATGAAGCGTTTCATCTCTTCGCGTCCGCAGGTCACGCCGAAGAAGAACCGCAAGGAAATGATACGCACGTTGAAGGTGCTGACCGATACCCCGTCCTCGGTCATCTTCAACTGATACGATCGCAGGTCCTCGGGTGTCGCCGTATCCGGGGGTCGACCGAGAAAAGCCGAGAAGTGCTTCACATTGCGACTATGGGCCTTCTGGGTCTTCTCGCCTAAACTCCGGATGTTCATGTCTTCGATCATCCGCTGGCGCAGCGGGGTCACTCTCTCCTCTGTCATGGGAGCCTCCTGTCTGATGAGTGAGAAGGCCCCAATCATCAGACAGGTCAGAAAGATCGCAAAACGCACCCCGCTACGGGTGTTGCACACCATCAGCCAAGAGCGCCAATGCCGCGGAGCGGCTTAGTCCTCCCGCCGATGGTGTTGCGATCCCGTGACAGGTCTGGGTCGATGCCTCCCCGACCCGGCCGATCGAGGGCGAATGGCCCTATTTCTGGATCGATGCCACCTATCTCAAGGTGCGGCAGGGCGGGCGCCTCGTCTCTGCCGCCGTCACCATCGCTGTCGGTGTGAACACCGACAGGCGGCGCGATGTTCAGGGCATGGCGATCGGGGCCTCCGAGGCATTCGCAGGGCAAACAGTCTTCCGGACTGTTTACTGATCCTGCTCATCGTTCTGGACCGAATTCCTCCGAGACCTCGTGCGACGTGGTCTCGGCGGAGTGACGTTAGTGCTCAGTGACGCGCACGAGCATCAAGGCCGCGGCTGCGCGGGTGCTGACCACGACTTGGCAGCGCTGCCGCGTCCACTTCCGGCGCAATGCCCTGGCCCATGCCGGCAAGAGCAGCCGCAGGGTGGTGTCGGCCTTCATCGCCACGGCCTTCGCCCAGTCGGACCATGCCACCGCCAAGGCCCAATGGCGGCTGGTCACGGACCAGATGCGCCCGAAGCTGCCGAAGCTCGCCACGCTCATGGATACGGCCGAGGAGGATGTGCTGGCCTACATGACATTCCCCGCCCAGCATCGCGCCAAGCTTCACAGCATGAACCCGATCGAGCGTCTCAACGGCGAGATCAAGCGGCGCACCAATGTCGTCGGCATCTTTCCCAACGAGAGCTCGATCCCCAGGCTAGTCGGCGCAATCCTGATGGAGCAGATCAAGCGCTTGGCCCTGAACGCCAGCTTCGAAGGCCTACCACTGTTGATTTCCGCTGAGAAGTGACGCGGTATTTTCACCGAGATTTGACCCACGCTTGTTTATGTATCAGCGACTATTTGACGGTCAATGCCTGGGCCTCCTTTCGCGTTTTCCTTGCGGCCTCGGAGCTGGCCTTGAAGCGGTAGCTGTCGTTGCCGGTTTACAGAATGTGGCAGCGGTGAGTGAGCCGGTCCAAGAGGGCTGTTGTCCTCTTCGCGTCGCCGAAGACCTGAGCCCATTCGGAGAAGCTGAGGTTCGTGGTTATGATCACACTGGTGCGCTCATATAGTTTGCCCAGGAGGTGGAACAGCAACGCGCCGCCTGATGAGCTGAACGGCAGGTAGCCGAGCTCGTCAAGAATGACCAAGTCAATCTTGGTGAGCATCTCGGCCATTCTGCCGGCCTTTCCGAGCGCCTTTTCCTGTTCCAGCGCGTTGACCAGTTCCACGGTCGAGTAGAAGCGCACTTTGCACCTGTGATGCTCGATGGCCTGGACGCCGATGGCCGTTGCGATGTGGCTTTTGCCGGTGCCCGGTCCGCCGATCAGGACGACATTCTCGGCGTTTTCCATGAACGCGCCACGGTGCAACTGCCGGACGGTGGCTTCATTGATCTCGCTGGATTTGAAGTCAAAGCCCGCGAGGTCCTTGTAAGACGGAAAGCGGGCCACCTTCGTGTGATAGGCGATGGAGCGCACTTCTCGTTCTGCCATCTCGGCCTTGAGCAACTGGGACAACATCGGCGTTGCGGCCTCGAACGCTGGAGCGCCCTGGGCGACCAGATCATCGACGGCCTGCGCCATGCCATGCAGCTTTAAGCTGCGTAGCATGATCACGATTGAGGCGCCTGCAGGGTCATGACGCATGGCGATTTTCTCCAGCCTGTCTCAGAGCGTCATAGCGGTCGACGTTGGCCTTTGGCGCCGTTTCCAAGGACAGGGCATCTGGTGTGTCGACCTCGGGATGATTGGTTGATTTGCGGTCGATCAGCCTGTGGAGCAGGTTCAGGATATGCGTCTTGGTAGGCACGCCAGCTTCAAGTGCCAGTTCTACGGCACATAGAACGGCGGCCTCGTCATGATGCAGGACCAAGGACAGGATATCGACCATCTCCCGGTCACCGCCCTCTTTGCGCAACATGGTATCCTGCAGACGGCGGAAGGCTTCAGGCATCTCTGTGAACGGTGCGCCATTGCGTAAGGCGCCAGATTTGCGCTGGACAACAGCCAGGTAGTGGCGCCAATCGTAAACGACTTTACTCGGTTTGCGATGTGTTCGGTCGATGATCCGATGGTGCCTGCATACGGTTTGGCCCTCTGCCACGACGACCAGCCGATCTGGATAGACATGTAAACTGACACGATGGTTGGCAAAGCTGGCGGGAACGCTGTACCGATTGCGCTCGAAGGTAATGAGGCATGTCGGCGATACCCGCTTGCTGTGCTCGACAAACCCATCAAAGGCCGGTGGCAGCGCCATCAAGGTAGGCTTCTCAGCGTTCCAAGCGTCAGCGATGGAGCCGGGTAACGTCTGATGCGCCGTTTCCGCCCAAAGGGCCAAACAGCGATCCTCCAACCATTGGTTCAATTCATCCAGATCCTTGAAGACAGGCATGACTTGCCACATGCGGTTGTGCGCATCTTGCACGTTCTTCTCGACCTGACCTTTCTCCCAACCAGCGGCGGGGTTACAGAACTCGGGCTCAAAAACGTAGTGGCTGGCCATGGCCCTGAAACGTGCGTTGACGTCCCGCTGTTTGCTGCGGCCAACCCGATCCACCGCCGTCTTCATATTGTCGTAAATGCCTCGCCCCGGTACGCCGCCGAAGACGCGGAATGCGTGCCAGTGGGCGTCGAACAGCATCTCGTGGGTTTGCAGCGGGTAGGCTCGCACCAAAAAGGCCCGGCTGTGCGACAGCTTGATATGAGCGACCTGCAGCTTGATCCGCTCGCCGCCAATGTTCGCCCAGTCTTCGCTCCAGTCGAACTGGAACGCTTCGCCGGGCTGGAATACCAAGGGCACGAATGTGCCGCGTCCCGTCGTCTGCTCTGCCCGGTGTCGATCCGACTGCCAGGCCCGAGCGAACGCCGCCACGCGACCATAGGAGCCGTCATAGCCAAGCTTGACCAGATCGGCATGCATTTGCTTCACGGTACGGCGCTCTTTGCGCGGCTTCCGCGTCTGCGCCAGCAACCAAACAGATAGACGGTCCGCGTACGGGTCCAGCTTGCTCGGCCGAGATGGCGTCTTAAACTTCGCCTCTACAGCGCCTTCGCGAAGATACTTTCTGATGGTGTTGCGAGACAGGCCCGTGCGCCGGGAAATCTCGCGGATTGGCACTTTGTCACGCAATGCCCAGCGTCGAATAACACTCAAAAATCCCATGCCGATCACTCCATATCTCCCCGACCAAAATCGTCAGGGACAACGTGTCCACATGGGTCAATTCTCAGTGAAACTATTGTGGGCTACCGGGACACTTCTCAGCGGAAATCAACAGTCCATCCCTTCCCAGACCGGATATTCGCCTCGTAGGCGGTGATCGCCGGATAGCGTCAGTCCTCCGGTCATCTCTCGCTCTTCGTAAATATGCAGGTATTGACCTGCTAATGTTGACATGCAGTCAAATACCTGCATATATGGCACCCGTCACATACGGAGGCACAGATGGATGACGACAAGGTGTTCAAGGCCCTGGCCGATCCCGGGCGCAGGATGCTGCTCGACCGTCTTTGCGAGAAGAACGGTCAGACACTCGGACAGCTCTGCGAGACCATGGACATGAAACGCCAATCCGTGACCCAGCATCTTGGCCTTTTAGAACAAGCCAATCTCATCAGTACGGTGCGGCGCGGACGCGAGAAACTACACTTCATCAACCCAGTCCCGCTTTACGAGGTCTACGAGCGTTGGATCCGCAAGTTTGAAGAAGGACGCCTGAGCCTTCTCCACGACCTCAAACAGGAACTTGAAAGGAAGAAGACATGACCGATAAATCAGCCAGCTTCGTCTACGTCACCTTTATCCGCACGACGGCCGAAAAGGTGTTCGAAGCGATCACGAGGCCGGAACTGGCCCGCCGCTACTGGGGCCATGAGAATGTCTCGAACGACTGGCAACCCGGCTCCAGTTGGCAGCATGTTCGCACTGATGCGGCGCGCACCGTCGATCTCGTGGGTGAGATCCTCGAAAGCGACCCGCCGAGGCGGCTCGTCATCAGTTGGGCGAATGAAAGCCAGAAGGACGATCCAGACCAATACAGCCGTGTCACCTTCGACATCGAACCGCAAGGCGACGTGGTCAAATTGACGGTCGCGCATGACGAGCTGCAGCCCGGCAGCGGCATGCTAAACGGCGTCAGCAAGGGCTGGCCGCTAGTGCTTTCGAGCATGAAGTCCTTCCTCGAAACCGGTCAGGGATTAGATCTCTGATCGCACACCGGCACATCAGGAATGAGGATAATCTCAATGAGCACGAAGACCTATCAGGGCGGCTGCGCCTCCGGCGCCATCCGCTATGAAACCAAGAGCGAGCCCATCTTCGAGAACCACTGCCAATGCACCGATTGCCAGAAGCGAAGCGGGACCGGGCACGGGTCCTATCTGACCTTCCCACAGCGCGCCAACGTGAAAATTACCGGCAGGGCGTCACAATGGAGCGTGGCCGCAGATAGTGGGAATGACAAGACCCATGCCTTCTGCCCAACGTACGGAACACCAGTTTTCCTGACATTTGCGGCAATGCCGGACTTGATCGCGTTCCACGCGGCCAGCCTTGACGACCCAGATCAATTCAACCCGCAAGCGCTTACATACAGCATCCGCGGACATGCATGGGATACGATTGATCCCGCAGTGCAGAAATTCGAACGGATGGTGCCCGGTTAAATGCCGATGGACGCATGCCAGCACCCTTGATCGCGGTGACCCGCGCCGGACATTTTGACGCCGGGCGATCTGCGCGCCGGACATCTCCACCGCGCCTTCAGCTCGGCAAAGCACATCGCAGGGATCAAGCATCCGGGCAGCGCGCTGCACACGCTGCGGCATAACTTTGCGGCGCACCTTCCGGAAGCCGGAACGGATGTCCACATGATCGTGCCGAGCGGCGGCCTGTCACCTGACGCTACACGCTGGATCGCTTGCCGCTCTGCCTTCCTTCTGCCCGTGCGCGTCCTGGCCCGGCTGTCCCAGCGCCTCTTCCTGGAAGGTCGGTCTATCGGCGCTGCACAAGGCAGGGCAGCTTCAGTCCTTCGGTGATCTGGAAGGACTGGCCGACCCCGTGACCTTCTCCGCCTGCCGCGCCCCACTCCGCATCTTCAGGATCGATGCCCCTCAATGAGGTATCGATGAGCGCCTTGGCCGCCTCTGACAGGCTTCGCAAACTGCGCCTTCCATATGCAAAGCGACCTGGTGCTTCCCCCAAGCCCTTCGGCCACCTCGCTGACCGCGTAGCCGCAATCGGCAATCTACGCCACAGCGTCCCTTTTGAACTCGTCCACAAACCGATTCCGCGATGACACTCGCGCTTCTCCTTGGCTTCCAAAATTACCACGCAAAGCGTCTCCTGTGCTTGCCAGCGCATGGCCAACTCGCGGACAGACCACTTCACGCGTCACGTCTACCAATTATAGGTCAGCCCCACGATCCCCCCGAATGCGTAGCGCGCAGAATCGTCGACATCGATGTCGTAGGTGACATCCACGAAAGCATTAACGCCTTCGGCCATATGCAGCGACGTTCCCGCCGTGACTTCAAGCGAGCGTCGCCCGGTGCCGATCTCGAACGCCGCGTCATTAAAGGCGATACGTTCCGTCTGATCGAAGGTGTGCCAGTAGTCCAGGCCCAGATGGCTGACGCCCTCGTATCCGCCGACGGGGCCACGATATTCGAGACGCGCACCAAGTCGGCCCGTCACGGTGTTGAAGTCGCTGAAATCAATGTCCGTGTAGCCGTCACTGGCGGTCGCAAAGCTCATGCCCTGCCAGACGAGTTGAGCCTGCGGCTCGATGGAGAGAACATCGTCGATCGGTATGGCGCGGCCGGCTTCAAAGGATAGCACGTAGCTGCGCCCGTCGAAGTCAGCCTTGATGTCATGATCCGACTTCGCCGTTGCGCTGAAGTCGCCATACTGGCCAACAGCATCGAAATACCATCCGGACGGCTCAACCCGCGTCCAATACGCACCAATTGCGTGCTGGGTCATATCGATCGTGCCGGTTGAAACATCATTGCGGAGCAGCACATCGCCCTGCGCATCTCCGGCGAGGCCGGAATAGCTGTAATAGATCCCCACGCGTTGGATGCCACCGGAATCCGTCTCGGCGTGCATGAGGTCGACCCCGGCCTGAACGCCGTAGAGATCTCCCTCGAAACGAGCATCCAGTTCGTAGCCGTTCTGCAGTTCGTTTTCGTCCCAGTGCAAATGCTGCCACGATCCGTAGAGGCGTGCCCAGACGAGGTTTTCCGGATCGAGTTCGCCCAAGTTGAACTGGTCGCCACGGCGCTTGTGAAAGGTGCCGATCGAAGCCAGCCCCATGCGCTCGGCAAGACGTGGAACCAGGGTGTAGGCCGGGATCTCCGGTCGGATGATCGGCGTCCCGATATCGCCGTCACCGTCCGGACCCGTCGGGTCCGGGTCGGTGGGTGGATCGACAGGATCGGGATCGGTCGGGTCAGTCGGATCGGGGGTGTCCGGATCGTCCGGATCCGGTCGACCGGGATCGACCGGCGGGTCCGGGGTCTCCGGTTCCGGGATGGGTTTCTCGTCACCACCAGGCTCGGGATCAGGGTCAGGGTCGGAACCAGGACCCGGATCAGGATCTGGGTCAGGATCAGGATCAGGATCAGGATCTGGGTCAGGATCAGGATCAGGATCTGGGTCAGGATCTGGATCGGGTTCCTCGACAACCGTGTTGCGCAGATACCAGTTCTCTTCCGTACCATCGGTCAATCCGCCGCGGTAAAGCCAGTATTCGTAGACACCTGCCTTCACCTCGTCTTCCAGCGCGAATGCACCGTCTTCGGTGGTCGCACCGTTTTCCTCGGCCTGAACCACCATGATCCCGGAACCCCTGGTTGCTGCGCCCTGGCCGTTGACGTTGTTGATGCCGAGATAGGTCCGTCCCGACGCTTCGCCGCCACTCAGGACAAGCCGGTCGGAAGGAGACCCGTCGCCGTCAAGCTGCGTATCGAACCGCAGGCGGCCGTCATAGCCGTCATAGTCGCCGACGATGCGAAAATGATCGTCTGGCGCCCCGTCCAGAAGGTCGATCGTGCCAGCGTTGGCGACCCGCGCCAACTGATCCGGGGCGAATGGTTGAACGGTCGGGGTGTTCGTCCAGCTGCCGCCAAAGACCGTGGAGGTGCGATCGATGTAGATCTCGCCAGTGCCCGTGCCCGAGTCGCCAAGCGTCAGCGTACCGTTGAAGGTCAGCTCGGCGCTGTCCTCGACGAGGATCTGCTCCCAGTTGGTCAGGCGGGTGACGACGCTGCCGGTCGTTGCGCGCCAGAACAGCAGATCGCTGCCTTCGCCGCCGTCTATCGTCTGCCAGGCGTTCAGATTGCTGCCGACGATCTCGTCCAGCCCTTCGAGAACGGCGTTGTCGGTGCCGTCTCCCATCGTCACGCTGCCTTCGATCTTCCCACCGTACCAGAACAGCGTGTCGTCGCCGTCCGAGGCAGCCAACCCGCCGCCGACAAGCCCGGCATGGATTTCGGCAGTGTCCGCCCCGGCGCCGAGGTTCACCCCACCCTGTACCTCTCCGCCTTCCCAGTACAGATAATCGTCGCCTGCCGCGGTCGAGACACCCCCATTCGCAATCCGCGCGCCAGCGTAGTTGGCGACCACATCGTCGCCATCGGCGGTTGTCACGCCATCGGTAACCGTCCCGAAATTATACGCCAGCGCCGAGGTGCCGGACAGCAAGCGAACTCCGCCATCGAGCACGCCCGTCGCCGCATTGTTCAGAGTCATCATGCCCGGACCCGCGACCCGAACGCCGCCGTTGAGCGCAGCCAGGTTCGAAAAACTGAAATCGCCGCTAAGCGAGCCCGAGACGCCGCCATTCAGCTGCCCTTCGCTGGCGATGGAAATCTCGTCCGCATCATCCATCACGATCCCGCCGCTCCAGATCTGGGCGCCGGGTTCGAGCGTGATGTCATAGCTTTGGCCCGGGCCGACCGTGATGCCGGGGCCGCCCCCCGTGCAGATGATCGTGCCCTCCGCGTCATCCGTAACGCATTCGGCGTCGGCACTGTGCGGCGACAACATCACGATCCCGACAATTGCCGCAGATGAAAGCTGACCGGGTAGTGTCGTTGGGCGTGCGCGCATGGGGTACCTCACTCGCTCAGGTCAGTGCCGCGGCCTATGGATCGGCGATGTACGGCAAATGTCACTGGTATTTTACGCTGTGTCAACTCGCCTTGCACCCGAGCACCAATTATGTCGAAAACACAGGGAGCCTGCCCGCGGATCGCTTCGATTCCATTGGCTGACAGTGGTTTGGCCGAACACCGGGTGGCTATGCGAGTGGCCATTACGACGCGCTCGTCTGTTAATTCAGAACTTCGCAATCACGAAGCGCTTGCGCCCCTTGATTAACGCATCTGCATACTATGGCGGGCCGCGCCGGTAACGAAAGACTGTTCGGTTCAGCGCATTCGAAGTTCCGGAAATTTCTGCTCCGGTGAAGACTGACCTGCCCTGGCAGCGGGTTGACCTGACGATCAACATAAATTAGCTAGCTTATTATTAGCTAGCTAATGGTATTTCCATGACCAATCCTGCCGATCAGCGCGCCTTTATCGACAAGGCCATTAAAATTGTCCGCGACTTGCGGGTGATGTTCGACGCACGCGCCCAGGCCATGGGCCTGACCTATTCGCGAGGCAGGGCTCTGGCGGTGATTGCCCGCAACGAGGGCTCAACGCAGCGTGAACTGGCCGAATTGCTGGATATCGAGACGCCCTCGCTGAAGCGCCTGCTGGACGGGCTGGAAACGTCGGGCTTCATCGATCGCCGCGCGGTCGAGGGCGACCGCCGCGCCAACAGCATCCGGCTGACCGAAGGCGCGCGCGACCAAGCCGACACGATTCTGGACTTCATGGCCGACATGCGCGGTCAGGTTTTCGACGGCATCCCGCCCGAGGAGATCGCCACCGCCCAGGACGTACTCGACCGCGTCTTGGCCAACATCCGTCGCATGAGACAGGAATGAGCGAAGCCACCGCAACCCCGGCCTTCGCGCCGCAGTCCTGGCCTTTGGCAGCCGCCTACATGTCGGCATCTGTCTTTCTGGCGCTGACCCAGGGGCTGGCACAGGGCTTCGTCACCGCCAACCTGCCGCAGATCGCGGGCGAGATCGGCACCACCACGACCCAAGCCGCCTGGCTGATGGCCGCCTACATGATCCCGCGCGCATCGCTGACGCTGCTCTTGATGAAGATCCGGACGCAATACGGCCTGCGCCGTTTCGCCGAAATCGGCATCGTCTTCTACGTGATCACGGCGGTCATGGCGCTGCGGATCGACGACCTGCATTCGGCCATCGCGGTGCAGTTCGTCATGGGGGTCGCCGCCGCGCCGCTGTCCTCGATCGCGATTCTCTACATGTTGGAACCGCTGCCCCCGACCCTGAAGCTGAAATATGGCATCCCGGTGGTGCTGACGATCATCATGATGGGCGCGCCACTGGCACGTGTGATCACACCGGAACTTTGGGCGCTGTCAAGCTGGAACGGCTTGCATCTGATGGGGCTCGGCATGGCGGTGATCAGCATGGTGCTGGTCTATGCGCTGCCACTGTCGCCGCAGCCGCGCGCCAGGGTGATCTCGGCGCTCGACCTGTTCAGCTTCGCGCTGATCGCGGTAGCCCTCGGCGGGTTCAGCACCGTTTTCATCATGGGTTACCTGCACTGGTGGACGACGACGCCCTGGCTGGGCTGGCTACTGGCGGTAGCGCTCGCCGCCGGCGCACTGGCGGTGGCGACCGAGTTGAACCGCGAGGCGCCGCTACTGGATATCCGCTGGATCCTGTCGCCGGCCATCGTCCACCTGACAATGGTGCTGTTCCTCTTCCGCATCATCCTGACCGAACAATCCACCGGTGCGCCCGGCCTGTTTCGGCAGTTGGGCTACGCACCCGAACAGTTGCAAATGCTGTTCGTCGTCATCGTCCTGGCCGGGCTCGCCGGCGGGCTGGCGGCCATTCGCTTCATGAGCCCCGACAAGGTGGGGCACGCCCATCTCGTGGCGCTAGTCCTGATCGCGTGCGGGGCCTGGATGGACAGCCACTCGACCCTGTTGACCGGTCCGGAACAGATGTATCTGAGCCAGGCCATGGTCGCGTTTGCCGGCGGGCTGTTCCTGCCGCCGGCGATGGCCATGGGGATGATGTCGGCACTGGCCAAAGGGCCAAGCTACATCCTCAGCTTCATCATCGTCTTCCTGACCACCCAGCTGGTCGGCGGGATGATCGGATCTGGGCTGTTCAACACCTTCATCCTGTGGCGCGAGAAGTTCCACATGTCGGTTCTGGCCGACCGGCTGACCGCCACCAACCCGGAGATCGCGCGCCATCTGGCCGCCCTTGCCCAGTCCCATGCCGCCACGACCCCCGATTCTGGCCTTCGCCAAGCGGAGGCAGCAGCCACCCTGGCGAAGCAAGCGGCAGCTCAGGCCTACGTGATGGCCTACAACGATGCCTATGCGCTGATGGCGCTGGTGGCGATTTTCGCCGCCGGGCTTCTCGCCCTGCACATGATTAATGGTTTCTTCAAATCCGGCCGCGCCACCGCAGCAACGGCCAAGTGAAAGCCTGCCCAAATGACCCGTTTGAAACCCCTAATCCCTTCACTCGCGGCGCTGGCCCTCGGGCTGAGCGGCGTGCTGTTCGTCCTCTTCGCCTGGCAGTTGCCACCCTTCGACAGCCCAGTTGCCCGGACCGAGAACGCCTATGTGAAAGGTGCAATTACCACCATCTCGCCGCAACTTTCGGGCTATGTCGCCGAAGTTCCGGTCGCGGATTTCCAGCATGTCGAACGGGGTGATGTCGTCGTCCGGCTGGATGATCGGCAGTATCGCCAGAAAATGGCCCAAGCCGAGGCGGCACTGGACGCAGCGCGGGCGCAGCTTGCCAACAATGCCCAGCGGGTCCATTCCGCCGAGGCGGCCCTACGCGCCCGCAAGGCGGCGCAGGCGGCGGCAGAGGCCAGCCTGGCGTCAGCCCGCTCGGACTGGGAACGCATCTCGGTCCTGAACGAAAAGGGCATCATCGCGTCCAGCGAGGCCGACAAGACGGAACTGTCGCTGCGCCAGGCCGAGGCCAGTCTTGACCAGGCTGAAAGCCAGGTCGCGGTGGCGCAAGAGGACGTGCGCTCGGCCGGAGTGGCGGCGCAGGCACTGCGCGCGGCAGTGGCGCAGACCGAAGCAGTGGTGGAACTGGCGAGGCTCGACCTAGAGAACACCATCATCCGTGCGCCCGAGACCGGAACGCTGGGCCAGGTTTCGGCGCAGGTGGGTCAGTATGTCGGCGCGGGAAGCGCGCTGGTGTCGGAGGTTTCGGAACAGGTCTGGGTTGTCGCCAATTTCCGCGAGACCGAACTCAAGGGCATGCATGTCGGCCAGCCGGTCAGCTTTTTCGTCGATGCGCTCGAGGGCCGGAGCTTCACCGGGCGGATCGAACGCTTTGCTCCGGCCACCACCTCGGAGTTCAGCGTGCTGGCTGGCAGCAACGCCACGGGCAACTTCACCAAGATCGCCCAGCGGCTGCCCGTGCGCATCGCCATCGACCCGGGCCAGCCCGGCAGCGACACCCTGGCCCCCGGCCTGTCGGTGGTTGTAAAGATCGACACCCGCACCTGAGTTATCAGAACTTCCTTTGAAGATCGCCGATGGATGCACGCAGACCGTGATCGGGCGCCCGCAATGAGCTCTCCTTCAGGGCAAAGCTCGGCCACCTGTTTGGCGAATGGCACGACCGGGCGATTTTCGAAACGTACCGGTACATGAACAACTTTGTTGCGCGTGACGGACAGTTCACAAGCACGCCAGTTTGAAGTGACAGCGCCGAAACTCTGCTCGAAAAGGCCGAACTTGCCAAGATAACTTCGACGAGATGCTTCAACAGGCGAAGGCCCGGCCGCTGGTCATGGGAATTGACCTTCGTCCCTACCTTGTTGGTCAACCCTACCGTCTGTGTCATTTGCGGCGGGCGCTGAGCCACATCTGCCAGCATCGCGACGCCATCTGGATCACGCAAGCCGGATCGATCTTCGGGTTTCTCGTCGAAAGCGATACGACGATCACGTCTTCGCAACCTGCGCTGAAAAGGTTGCCAGCGGCTTTTCGACAGTTGCGCGCACATCTCGAACTCAAGCGGTGGCGTACCGCCTTCGCAGGTGGCGCATTCATGCTTGTTACCGTCTCGTCGTCCATGCTAGCAGAACAGGGCTGCTGCCAAAGGCGTCCCCGCAGCACAGATGGATCGGTCGTTCCATCACCCCATTGATTGGCTGGACATGAATCCCTTTCGCGGAATTATCCTCAAACTCGCTGCCGTGTCGATTTTCGTCGTCATGCAAATCTTGGTGAAGTCCGTATCCGGAACGATTCCGCCCGGTCAATCCATGTTCTTTCGATCACTTTTTGCAATGCCGGTGATCGTTGTCTGGCTGGCCTTTCGGCATGAGCTTCGGCAAGGGTTGAAGACGCGCAAGCCCATGGCGCATGTCTGGCGCGGCGTCGTCGGAACCTGTGCGATGGGGCTTGGCTTTGCGGCACTCGGCCTGCTTCCCCTGCCCGAAGTGACCGCAATCAGCTACGCTACACCACTTCTGGTCGTGATGTTCGCGGCCATGTTTCTCGGCGAGGATGTCGGCCTGTTCCGGTTCCTGATGGTGATGCTGGGCCTTTCGGGGGTGCTGATCGTGCTCTCGCCGCGGCTGACAGGGTTCGAACCCGGCGTGAACAACGCCGAAACCCTTGGAGCGATTGTCGCTCTGCTTGGGGCAATCTGCGCAGCCTTGGCACAGGTCTTCGTACGCAACATGGTCCGCACCGAAGACGCCGCCGCCATCGTGTTTTGGTTCTCTGTCACGGCCACGGTGCTGTCATTGGCGACAATACCCTTCGGATGGGTTGTGCCGGACCCCAAGACCGCCGGCATACTGATCGTGATGGGGCTGGTCGGTGGACTTGGACAGATCTTCCTGACCTCTGCCTATCGATTTGCCGACGCCTCGCTGATCGCACCGTTCGACTACGCCTCCATGATCCTCGCACTTGCTGCAGGATACTTCCTGTTCAACGAGGTTCCCACGCCCACCATGCTGACCGGCGCATCAGTCATCATCGGTGCGGGCATCCTGATCATCTGGCGGGAACACAAGCTGCAGATCGAACGCGGACGCGCAAGACGGGGCGGGGTTACTCCGCAAGGGTGACCTTGGCGCGAAACGGCGCAATATGGTTCACACCAGCCTGCAGCGTGCGGAACAGCCCGATGAAGATCAAGCCAATCACGAAGGTAGAGACGTAGAACGCCAGCCGTTCGCCCATCACCATATCATTCATGAACGGGTACGGCAGGCCGCTGGTTACGCTGCCGACAGGTTCCGCATTACGCGGCGCGACAAGCAACTCCGCCCACGACACATAGGCAATGACCAGAACAGCCAACCACAAGACAACGCCCTGCACACGCTGAAAGGCCCGTTTCAGGAACAGCACGTCGATCCACTGAAGCACCGGCCCCACAAGATGCAGGTAATATTCCTGATACGCGACGATCTGCCGTTGACCATTTACCAAGGTCGGGTCCGAAAAGAACAATCGCCAGTAGGAAAAGACCACCAACGCATTGATCACCGCCACCAGCGAGACGAACCTCGCCCCTGCTGGCCCATTCCGACCGAAGCGAGGCACCAGCATCAACCCTGCGGCGATCACGCTGCCTGTCAGCGCCCAGATCGTCATATATCGGAACTGCGCTCCGAAATTGGCATAATCTGCCGCTAGCCCGCGATCCACGAAGTAGAACAGCGCTAGTCCGAAAACGATCAGCCGATATGCCTTGATGCACTTGGGCATGAGAAACCTCCCAAAACGGAGTTTACCCTCTATCCCCGCCGCGCCGCCAGAGTTTCCACGCCAAGCACTTCCAGCACTTTCGCTTCGATATGCGGGGCGCTCAGACGCGCGGTTTCATACATGTCGGTCGGGCTGGACTGGTCGATGAAGATGTCCGGCAGGACCATCGACCGGAACTTCAGCCCATGATCGAACACCCCTTCATCTGCCAGAAGCTGCGCGACATGACTGCCGAAACCGCCAATGGCGCCTTCCTCGATAGTGATCAGCGCTTCATGCTCCGCCGCAAGCCGCAAGATCAGGTCGCGGTCCAGCGGCTTGGCGAAACGGGCATCGGCGATGGTGGGCGTTATACCGCGCTGACTTAGCTTTTCAGAGGCCAGCTGCACTTCCTGCAAACGCGCACCGAAACTCAGGATCGCGACGCGCGATCCTTCCTGAATCATCCGGCCCTTGCCGATTTCCAGCGGGACGCCCGTCTCCGGCATCTCGACGCCCACGCCTTCGCCGCGCGGAAACCGGAATGCCGACGGGCCATCGTCGATTGCACGCGCCGTGGCGACCATATGCACCAGTTCGGCTTCGTCTGCGGCAGCCATCACGACGAACCCCGGTAGGTTTGCCAGATAGGCAATATCGAAGCTGCCCGCATGCGTTGCCCCGTCCGCGCCGACCAGCCCTGCACGATCTATCGGAAAACGCACGGGCAAACGCTGGATCGCGACATCATGTACGACCTGATCATAGCCGCGCTGCAGGAAGGTCGAATACAGCGCGCAGAAGGGCTTCATGCCACCAGCCGCAAGCCCAGCGGAAAATGTCACCGCATGCTGTTCGGCGATGCCTACATCGAAGCAACGCGACGGGTAACGCTCGGCGAACAGGTCCAGCCCGGTGCCGTCGGGCATCGCCGCCGTCACGGCTACGATCTTGTCGTCCTGTGCGGCCTCGGCCATCAGGCTGTTGGCAAAAATCTTGGTGTAGCTCGGCGCGTTGCTGGGTGCCTTCTTCTGCTCGCCGGTGACTACATCGAACTTCGCGCGGGCATGGCCACGGTCGGCGCTGTCCTCGGCAGGTGCGTATCCCTTGCCCTTCTGGGTGATCGCATGGATCAGGATCGGTCCCGTCGCGCGGGATTTAACGGTCCTCAGCAGCGTCAGAAGCTGGTCCAGATCATGCCCGTCCACGGGTCCGACATAGGAAAAGCCCAGCTCCTCGAACAGAGTGCCACCCATGACGGAATGCTTCAGGATATCCTTCGCGCGTTTCGCCCCCTGCTGGAATGGCTCAGGCAACAGGCTGACCGCGCCCTTTGCCGCCGCTTTGAATTCCTGAAACGGTGCACCGGCGTAAAGCCGCGACAGATATGACGACATAGCCCCCACGGGAGGCGCGATGGACATTTCGTTGTCGTTCAGGATCACGATCAGTCGCTTGCCCAGGTGCCCCGCATTGTTCATCGCCTCATAAGCCATGCCCGCCGACATCGCCCCGTCACCGATCACCGCGATGCAATCCCCGATGCCATGTTCCGGCGCGCCGCCCAGATCACGCGCAACCGCAAATCCCAAAGCTGCGGAAATCGAGGTCGAGCTATGCGCCGCGCCAAACGGGTCAAAAGGGCTTTCCGATCGCTTGGTGAAGCCGCTCAACCCGTCTTTTTGACGCAATGTGCGGATACGATCGCGACGCCCCGTCAGGATCTTGTGCGGATAGCACTGGTGGCTCACATCCCAGATCAGCCGATCCTTGGGCGTATCGAACACAGCATGCAGCGCAACCGTCAGTTCGATCACGCCAAGCCCGGCACCCAGATGCCCGCCCGTTGTGGATACCGCGCTGATCGTCTCGGCCCGCAATTCGTCGGCCAGCCGCTTCAGTTCAGCGTCGCTCAGCCGTTTCATATCGGCTGGCACGGTGACGCGATCCAGCGTCGGCGTTTCGGGGCGATCAGACATATGTGCCTTCCTTCAAGGTCGGTCAGTATTCGCGCGAGATAACGAAGCGCGCGGCCTGCTTCAAGACAAGCGCGGCGTCGCCGTAAGGATCAAGCGCGGCTTCGGCGTCCTGCACCAACGCTTCGGCGCGCGATTTGGCTCCATCAAGGCCCAGCAATCCGACAAAGGTCGCCTTGCCCGCACCCGCGTCTTTCTGAAGCCGCTTCCCTGCCTTTTCGGCGTCGCCTTCGACGTCCAGAATGTCATCTGCGATCTGAAACGCCAAGCCCAGCGCATCTGCATACCGCGTCATGGGCGCTACGTCACAACGCGCCAGCCTTGCACCAGCCTCTGCCGACCAGCGAATCAGGGCCCCGGTCTTGTTCTGTTGCAGCGCGACGATCTGGTCCAGCGCCAGCGGGCTATCCGCCGTTTCCGCCGCGATGTCCTGCGCCTGTCCCAACACCATGCCACCAGCGCCAGCTGCACGCGCGAGCGATCCGACAAGATCAATACTTACGGCGGGATCCACATCCATCTGCGCCAAAAGCTCGAACGCCAGCGTCTGAAGCGCATCGCCCGCCAGAACCGCCGTCGCCTCGTCCCATTTGACGTGAACAGTGGGCCGTCCGCGCCGCAGGTCATCATTGTCCATGCTGGGCAGGTCGTCATGGATCAGGGAATAGGCATGCAACGCTTCAATAGCCGCCGCAGCCTTGACCGATGACTCGGGCTCCACCCCATGCAGGCGCGCGGATTCGATCACCAGAAAGCCCCGCAACCCCTTGCCGCCCTGCGTCGCATAGACCATCGCGTCGCCCACAGGCGTGCCGGCAAACTGCGCCATGGCGTCGCCCAGACATCCCGCAACGCGATCCGAGGCGCCCTCCAACGCTGCCTCGAACAAGGTCAGAGACCTTCGACCGGCGCCGTCCCCTTGGGCTGGCCGTTTTCATCCAGCGTGATCGCCGCGACCTTTTCTTCCGCCGCTTTCAGCTTGGCTTCGCAATGCGCCTTCAGCTTCGCACCGCGCTCGTAGAGCGCAATGGACTTGTCCAGTTCGACATCGCCGCTTTCAAGCTGGCCCACGACGGTTTCCAGTTCTTTCATGGCTTGCTCGAATGTCATCTGTTCAATCGGCGTGTCGGTCATTGCCCTTGTCCTTGCTTTGTCGCTTCCCCTCGCGCGATCAGCACCGCCACATGGGCCGCCACGCTGTCCGCCAAGGCGTCAAGATCATATCCGCCCTCCAAGGTCGAGACCAGTCTGCCGCCGCAATGCGCATCGGCGAGATCACAAAGCCGTTCCGTGATCTGCACAAAATCATCCGTTTCCAAGTCCATTTGCGCCAAGGGGTCGGCACGGTGCGCGTCGAAGCCCGCTGACACCAGCAGAAATTCCGGTTCAAACGCATCCACGGCAGGTGCGACGTAATCCTCGAACACCGCCATGAAACCGTCTCCTGCGGTACCCGGCGCCATCGGTAGATTGATGATCTGGCCATACGCGCCCGTTTCATCCCGTGTTCCGGTGCCGGGATATAGCGGGCTTTGGTGCATCGACACAAACAGTATGCGGTCGTCTTCCCAAAGCAGGTCTTGCGTACCATTGCCGTGATGCACGTCGAAATCCACGATGGCGACGCGGTCCAGGCCATGATGATCCAGCGCATGCTTTGCAGCGATGGCGAGACTGCCGAACAGGCAAAATCCCATCGCCGTTTCCCGTTCCGCATGATGACCGGGCGGGCGCACTGCCGCAAATGCATTGTCCGCCCCGTCGCGCAACACCAGGTCGACTGCAGCAACACAGGCCCCTGCTGCACGCCGCGCCGCAGCCAGCGACCCCGCGCTGACATGCGTGTCCCCGTCCAGCGCCATGCTCCCCGATGCCGGTATGGATGCAGAAATCAGGTCCAGATAAGATTGCAGATGACAGCGCAGCAACGCATCCTCGGCAGCCACCGGTGCCTCCAACCTCGTCAGCCGGTCAAAGGGCGGCCCTTCCAGCCGGTCCAGAACAACCTGAAGCCGCGCCACCTGTTCGGGATGCCCCGAAGGTGTTTCATGTGTCAGGCAATCCGGATGCGAATAGAGTGCAGTCGTCATGCCCGCAGGCTAGGTCGGTCACGACCGATGGGCAACGATTCCCCGTTCAATCGCGCAGCATATCCAACCGATCAGCTGCGGCAAGGCCCGCCCAGCGCCCCGTGGCAAGGCAGGCAGTCAGCAAATAGCCCCCTGTTGGTGCATCCCAATCCAGCATCTCGCCGCAGCAATACACGCCGGGCCGTTCGATCAGCATCAACCGGCCATCCACAGCTTCGCGCGTGACACCACCTGCAACGGAAATCGCCTCATCCAGGTGCCCCAAGCCGCAGTGCTTCATCGGCAAACGTTTGATCGCTTGAACCAGGTCTTCGCCGTCGAGGTGTCGACCGCCGAATTCATGCAGCAGCGCGATCTTCACCGGATCAAGCCCAAGCTTTCGCCGCAGGAAGTTCGACCTGGACAGCTTGCCACGCGGGACAGACAAGCGGTCGGCGACCTTCTCGAATGGAATATCCGGCAGCAGATCAATGATGACATCACTGCCTTCACGAACCGCCGGGCTGACATCGTAAATCCCGCCCCCCTCGAAGCCCCGCTCGGATACGACAAACTCGCCGCGATAGACCATATCCCCGGCAATCAACGCCACATTCTTGACGGGTGACCCAAAATGGGTGCGCATGTGATCGGACCACGGGACAACGACCCCCACATTGCTGGGTGCGAATGGCGCAAGCGGCACGCCATTCAGCCGAAGCGGTTCAACCCATGCTCCGTCAGAACCAAGTCGCGCCCAGCTTGCGCCGCCGGTGGCCAGCACCGTGACATCAGATGCCACGCACCGCTTGCCTTTCGGCGTATCGAAAACAGCCCGGTCGCCTTCCCAGCCCTGCCACCGCCAGCGCGTTCGCAACTCGACACGCTGCTCGCCCAAGCGCGCCAGCCAAGCCCTCAGCAAGGGAGAGGCTTTCATAGTCAACGGGAACACCTTGCCGGTCGAACCAGCGAATACTTCCTGCCCAAGCGAGCGTGCCCAGCTCTGCACCGCGTCCGGACCGAATTCGTCGATCATCGGTTTGAGCCAGCCCGCCGCATCGCTGAAGCGCGCCACGAATTTGTCGTGCGGCTCATCCCGCGTCAGATTCAGGCCGCTTTTGCCTGCCATCAGAAACTTGCGTGCAGGCGATGGTTTGGCGTCTACCAGGGTCACGCGCTTACCCCGCGCCGACAGGATATCGGCCGCCATCAATCCGGCCGGCCCCGCGCCTATGACAAGGGCTTCGGTCCCGCTACTGGACCACATGGCAATCTCCGTCCTTTTCGTCGTGGTATTTGCTTGTGGTTTGTCAAACGTCCGTGTTCAGTCGGCAATCAGCATGTATCCGGCGCCACGCACCGTCTGCAGATAGCGCGGCTGTTTAGGGTCGGCCTCGATCTTGCGGCGCAGACGGGTAATCTGGACATCCACCGCGCGTTCCTGCGCCTGTCCCCGGTCACGACCCAGATCCTCCACCAGACGCGTACGGCTGATCGGCTCTCCAGGCTGGGCGGAAAACAACTTCATCAACTGGCTTTCGGTGGCCGTCAGGCGGATCAGTTCCTCGCCTTCCCAAAGCTCGCCCCGCTCCACATCGTAACGCACAGGGCCCAGGTGCAGCACTTTCGCTAGCCCCGAACTATCGACACGTGCGGGAATTCGGCGCAGGATCGCATTGATCCGCAGCAGCAATTCCTTGGGCTCGAACGGTTTGGGCAGGTAGTCATCAGCCCCAGCCTCCAACCCCTCGATCCTGTCCGAAGTCTCACCCCGCGCGGTCAGCAACAGGATGGGCGTGGTGATATCTTCGCGCAGGGATCGCGTCAGGCTCATGCCGTCTTCACCCGGCATCATGACGTCGAGAACGATCAGGTCGAACTCCAACCCGCCAAGAAGCCGCCGTGCATGGGCGGCATCCCTTGCCGCGCTGACCAGGAAGCCTTGTCGCATCAGGAACTTCTGCAACAGGCTGCGGATGCGTTCGTCGTCATCCACGATCAGAAGATGTGCAGCGCTCGGTTCGCTCATGCGTATCAATCCCCCGTGGACCGAAAATGCCGGCGCATCTCGGGATCCATCATTTCCTCAAGCACCTGCCGGAACCCGCTGACCGCTTCCGGTCCCGCCGCCCGGAACGCGGAGCGCATCCTTTGCTGCTGCGCTTCCGACAGTTTGGTTTCCAGTATTGAACCCTTTTCCGTCAGATACAAATGTCTCTCTCGCTTGTCGCGCGTGCCGACGCGGCTTTCGATCATCCCGTCTTCGATCAGCGTCCGCAGGACACGGTTCAACGATTGTTTCGTCACCCCAAGGATCGACAACAGATTGTTTACCGTCGTCCCCGGCGCGCGGTGGATGAAATGGATCGCCCGGTGATGCGCCCGACCATAGCCATAGTCCTCCAGGATACGGTCAGGGTCGGATGTGAAGCCTTTATAAGCGAAGAACATCAGCTCGATTCCCTTGCGAAGCTGTTCGTCGGTCAAAAACAGCAACGACTCGCCACGTTGCCCCGATCCCATGTGACTTTCAGCCATCGCGCAACCCCTTGTGAGTCTTCACCAAATTCTCTTATCACATTTTAAGTCAGCTTTGTTGACATTCCAAGTGCCAACTGATAGCGAATCCTCCGAATTTGCGCAACTTTCGGTCCGATACGGACCTAAAATCGCAATTTTTGAAAATTGCCTGCCCTGAAGGGCACTCACATGGAAGGATAGACTATGGCAGGCGGATATGAAGATCGTGACGGCACAATCTGGATGGACGGCAAGCTGGTGCCCTGGCGCGACGCAAACGTGCATCTGTTGACGCACGCCCTGCATTACGCGTCGTCCGTTTTCGAGGGGGAACGCTGTTACAACGGCACCATCTTCGAATCCGTCAAGCATTCCGAACGCCTTAAGAAGTCCGGCCAACTTCTGGACATGGATATCCCCTGGACAATCGAGGAAATCGAACAGGCGAAATACGACATGCTCAAGGCGAATGGCTGGGACAACGCCTATGTTCGCGCCATCGCCTGGCGTGGCGCGGGTGACGATATGGGTGTCGCCGCCAACCGCAACCCCGTCCGTCTGGCCGTGGCAGGCTGGGAATGGGGCAACTACTACGGCGACGCCAAGACCAAGGGGGCCAGGCTCGACATATCCAAATGGAAACGCCCCTCTCCCGAAACCATCCCATGCCAAGCCAAGGCCGCGGGCCTGTACATGATCTGCACGATGTCCAAACACGCCGCCGAAGCCAAGGGCTGCTCCGACGCGATGATGTTCGACTATCGCGGCTATGTGGCCGAGGCGACCGGCGCGAACATCTTCTTCGTCAAGGACGGCGAGGTTCACACGCCGAAACCCGACTGCTTCCTGAACGGCATTACACGCCAAACCGTGATCGGGATGCTGGAAGACCGCCAAATCAAGGTCAACGAACGGCATATTGAGCCATCCGAGCTGGAAGGCTTCGAGCAATGCTGGCTGACCGGCACCGCCGCCGAGGTCACTCCTGTGGGCCGGATCGGCGACTACAATTTCGAGGTCGGGACAATGACCCGTGAAATCGCCGACGCCTACGAAACGCTGGTCAGAAGCTGACCGCCAGCCCGTCACCCGATCGCGGACGACGGGCAACCCGGTCCCCAATCATTAGAATTGACGCTAAGGTATTTCTGGGCCTAGATTTCTTTCGTCACCTGAAGGGAGAACTCCATGGGACTCGGAATTATCGGCTCTATCATCGTCGGCGGTCTTGCTGGCTGGATCGCCAGTAATATCATGAATGCCAATACCGGAATCTTTCTCAACATCATTCTTGGTATTATCGGCGCCGTCGTGCTGAACGCGATCCTCCAACTGCTGGGCATTTACGCCGCCAGCGCTTGGATTCCACAACTTATTGTCGGCCTGATCGGTGCTTGCCTGCTGATCTGGGTCTGGCGAATGGTGAAGGGCTAAACCCCGCTAAAACGAAAAGGTCCGCGATGATGCGCGGGCCTTCATCGTTCATCCGGCAACCAGCCGATAACCTGTCCCGGCCCGTTCAACATAGCCGGTCCCCGGATAGGTGAAATGATACCCCAGCAACCGATGCCGGTCCGTCGCCAACCGGTCGAGCAGACGCTTGCGGGTGTCGATACCCTGCTCCGGTATCGCGTCAAAACCGAAGGCCCATTCGGGGTGCGCGAAATGGACATGGTCATTTCCGACGACATCACCGCCGATGATCAGCCCCTCGCCATGATCCACCAAAACCGAGATATGCCCCGGCGTGTGTCCGGGCGTGCTGATCGCGCTGATCCCGTCCCCTATCATGTCGCCATCCTTAACTCGGATCATCCTGTCCTCGATCGCCGTCAGATCGCGCCGTGCGCCGATGACGAAAGGATGAAAGTCCGCAGGTAGCGCGGTCATGGTGTCCGGGTCCATCCAGAAATCAAACTCCGCCCCGGCGACATAATAGTCCGCATTCGGGAAGTTCAGCCCGCCATTTGCGCCCAAAGTCCCCCAAACGTGATCAGGATGGGCATGCGTGAACACCAGCTTGGTGACATCCGCAGGGTCGATACCGTTGATCTGAAGATGCTCCAACAGCTTGCCCGCGTTGGGCTGAAAATCCTTGCCCGACCCGTTGTCGACCAGGATCAGATCATTGCCCACCCGAAGGATCGCATGGTTGGTTTCTGCCCGAACCGTTTCCGGCACCTGTCCGAAACGCTCCATCATGGTCGCCTCGAACTCATCGCGAGGCGCTTGCGGAGCCAGCACATTCGACGGAATCGTCAGATGGCCATCGCTGATGACCGTCAACTCGACATCGCCAATCATTTCCCGATGTGTTTTCGGCCCATGCCCCCAAACCACGCGCGGCACGAAAGGTGAAATTGCCGCTATCGCGGCGCTGCCCACCAGAAAGTCCCGTCGCTCCAGCAGCCTGCTCCTCAGTCCGTCACTCACGCCGCCCATGGCGCCTCTCCCGATTGTGATCATTGCAATGACGTAAGGTTACATAGTGCAACAAAAATCAAAATGAACCGTTCAGTTCTAATTTTCTTGCGAAGCGTTCCCCGCACATCCCGAAGCCTTCCTAAGCGCGCCTTGCTGGACTAGGGTCTCGCCGGAAATGGAAGGATGATCTCGTGGCGAAAGAAAAGAACAAGCAGCAGGTCTATACGCTGGTCGTGCAGGTCGGACGCAAATCAGGCGATGGTTTGCCCGAGGAGTCCACCGGGGCCGCGCTGATGTGTTTCGCATCCGGTGTGGATGAGGCCGAAGCCGTCCGAGAAACCGTAGCCATTCTCAAGCAAGCCGACCTCGCGCCTCTCGATGTCACCGGCTATGGCGCGCTCAGAGATCGCGAGAAAGCAGGGCACGACATCGCGCAGGACGAACGCGACCTGATGCAGCGCGCACTTGACGAAAACTCCGTGATCGTCGCGCAGATGACGCCTTTCTACGGCGAGGACGACAAGTGATCGACCCCGTCGAACTGACCGCACGTCTCATCCAGTGCCCTTCCGTGACACCTGAAGAAGGCGGCGCGCTGACCCTTCTTGAAACCATACTCGCCGAAGCGGATTTCACCTGCACCCGTGCCGACCGCGAAGGCATATCCAACCTGTTCGCCCGCTGGGGCGCCAAGGGCCACGCAAGGACATTCGGCTTCAACGGTCACACGGATGTCGTGCCTGTGGGCGATCCTGCCGCGTGGACAGTCGCTCCCTTCAGCGCAGAAATCCACGATGGCGCGATGTTCGGGCGCGGCGCAACCGACATGAAATCCGGCGTCGCCGCCTTTGCCGCCGCCGCGATCGACTTCGTGCGGGACACGCCGCCTGATGGTGCAATCATTCTTGCGATCACCGGCGATGAAGAAGGCGACGCGGTCCATGGCACCCGCGCCCTGCTCGACTGGATGGACGCGCAGGGCGAAGCCATGTCCGTCTGCCTTGTCGGCGAACCCACCTGCCCCGACACGATGGGAGAGATGATCAAGATCGGGCGGCGCGGCTCCATGACGGCATGGATCACCGCCACGGGTGTGCAGGGCCATTCCGCCTATCCCCACCGCGCGAAGAACCCCGTCCCGGCCATGGCACGGCTGATCGACAGGTTGTCCAGCCATGCACTTGACGACGGAACGGACCATTTCCAGCCCTCGACCCTCGCCGCCACGGGCTTCGACACGGGCAACACCGCCAACAACGTCATTCCCGCGCAATGCCGCTCCATGGTGAATATCCGCTTCAACGACGCGCACAGCTCCGCCGCACTGTCCGACTGGCTGTGCGCCGAGGCCGCCAGGGTCACGGAAGAAACCGGCGTCGGCTTCGATATGGACATCAAGGTGTCCGGCGAAAGCTTCCTGACACCCCCCGGCTCGTTCTCCGATCTGGTCGTCCGCGCGGTCGAGGCGGAAACCGGCGTCACCCCCGAACTCTCCACCTCGGGCGGCACGTCGGATGCACGCTTCATCAAGGATCACTGTCCCGTCGTCGAATGCGGGCTGGTCGGCAAAACCATGCATCAGGTTGACGAACAGGTGCCGGTCGAACAGATCACCCAGCTCAAGGCGATCTATGCGCGCATCCTGAAGGGTTATTTCGCCTGACCTACGGGTCAAGGGGCGCGGCACGCGCCCGCGCAGCGGCCGAAGGCCCTTGACGCGCCCCACCCCCCATAATCGAACTGGCGATCTGAGGAGCACCCCGCTCCTCAGACGCCTCCCCAGCAGACCCCGCGATTCGGGCCGAAGGCACGAATCGCCACGCCCAACGCCGGACAAGTGGCGCAAGCCGCGCAGTCCGGGGGCGGGAGAGCCACCTTTCCCGATGACGACACCTGCACCGCATGATAGGGCTGGGGCATGAGCAGAATCCCGACACGGGACGAGGTCCTTGCATGGATCGCGGACCATCCCACCCAGACCTCCAAACGCGACATCGCCAAGGCCTTCGGCATCAAGGGCGCGGCGCGGATCGACCTGAAACGCCTCCTGCGCGAAATGGAGGCCGAAGGACATCTGGAAAAACGCAAGAAGACCTATCGCGACCCCGATCATCTGCCACGTGTCTCGGTGCTTCAAATGCTCGCGCCTACCGAGGATGGCGATCTCTTCGCCAAGCCCCTCGAATGGCATGGCGACGGCCCCGAACCCCGTGTGCTGTTCCTGCCTCGACGGTCCGATCCGGCGATGGGCGAAGGCGACCGCATTCTCGCGCGCCTGACGCATGTGCATGAAGACGACCACACCTATGAAGCCCGCCTGATCCGCCGCATCGGCACCAATCCAAGGCGGTTGCTCGGCGTGTTCCGCAAGGGGGCGGAAGGTGGTCGGATCGTGCCCATCGACAAGGGCGCGGACCGCGAATGGCGCGTGGCCGAAGGCGCGACGCACGGCGCAAAGGACGGCGAACTGGTCGAAGCCGAACAGGCCGGCCCCCGCGCGCGCATGGGTTTGCCGTCCGCGCGTATCGTCACACGTCTGGGCGATCCGTCTGCACCCCGAGCCGTCTCGCTCATCGCCATCCACCAGCACGGCATCCCGGATGCCTTCCCCGACAAGGTGATCGCCGAGGCCGACGCGCAGAAACCCGCGCCGATGGGAAAGCGGCTGGACCTGCGCGATCTGCCGCTGGTGACCATCGACCCGGCCGATGCGCGCGACCATGACGACGCGGTCTATGCGCAGCCGGATGATGATCCCGACAATGAAGGCGGGCATGTCGTCTGGGTGGCGATTGCCGATGTCGCGCATTACGTCACGCCCGGCTCCGCGCTGGACCGCGAGGCGCGCAAGCGCGGCAACTCGACCTATTTCCCGGACCGCGTCGTTCCGATGCTGCCCGACCGTCTTTCGGGCGATCTGTGCTCGCTGCACGAAGGCGTCCCGCGCGCCTGCATCGCGCTGCGCATGGTACTGGACCGTGACGGTAACAAGATCGGCCACAAGTTCCACCGTGCGATGATGCGCTCCGCCGCCTCACTGACCTATGAACAGGCGCAAGCCGCCATCGACGGACAGGCCGAGGGCAAGGCCGAAACCCTGCTGCCCGATGTGATCCGCCCGCTTTACGCGGCATATGACGCGGCCAGAACCGCACGAGAGCGCCGCCAGCCGCTGGATCTGGACTTGCCCGAACGCCGCATCATCCTCAACGATGACGGCAAGGTCGTGTCGGTAGCCTTCCGCGACCGCTTCGACGCGCACCGGCTGATCGAGGAATTCATGGTGCTGGCCAATGTCTGCGCGGCAGAAACGCTCGCGCAGAAGCGCCGCCCGCTGCTGTACCGCGTGCATGAAGAACCCTCGCCCGAAAAGTTGGACGCGCTGCGCGAGGTCGCAAAGGCATCGGGCCTGACGCTGGCCAAGGGGCAGGTGCTGGAAACGAAGCACCTGAACCGGCTGCTGGAACAGGCCGACGGAACGGACGAAGCCGAACTCATCAACATGTCCACGCTGCGGTCCATGACACAGGCCTATTACAGCCCGGAAAACTTCGGGCATTTCGGGCTGGCATTGCGTCAATACGCGCATTTCACATCGCCCATTCGGCGCTATGCGGACCTGGTCATCCACCGTGCGCTGATCTCGGCCCATGGCTGGGGCGAGGATGGCATGACGCCCGAGGATGAAGAGCGCCTGGACGAAACGGCCAAGCATATCTCGGAAACGGAACGCCGGTCGATGACCGCCGAGCGCGACACGACGGACCGCTACCTCGCGGCCTATCTATCCGAACGCGTCGGCAATGAAATGGCGGGGCGGATCTCCGGCGTCACGCGGTTCGGGTTGTTCGTGAAACTCGACGATTCCGGCGCTGACGGGCTGGTCCCGATCCGGTCACTGGGAAATGAATTCTTCCACTACGACGCAGAGGCCCAATCCCTGATGGGATCGGATACCGGCGTGGAAATCGGGATCGGCCAGCGCGTCACCGTCAAACTGACCGAAGCGGTGCCCGTCACCGGCGGGATCGGGCTGGAATTGCTGGAACTCGATGGCAAAGCCATGCCGCAGGGGCCACGCACCGGTCACCGCCGCAGCCGCGGGAAAACCGGGCCGCGCAAAGCTGCACGCGCAAAAACCAAGGCTGCCAAGACAAAGCGAAAAGTGGAACGCAAGCGGCGCCAAGGATAACATCCGCCCGGTCACATCGCACACGCCACGCGGCGACGGCGGCCTCCCGCCAGTCAGGCGCGGTCATAAACCGCGCGTCCTGTTGGGCCGCGCACCGGCTTCGCCGGCGCGCGAGGTACTCAGCCGGCCTCGCCAATCAGGCAATCGACCTGATCGGCGTCGGGCAAGGCAAGCTGCGCGGCGTCGCCCTTCGTCCAGAGCAGGTAATCCCCATTCCACGCAGAGCCCGTGTACTTCACCCCGGATGCCGCGCGTTCCTGAACCAGCGTGGCCCATGTCTGGTCATGGTGGACGGTCGCCATCGATTCCGGGCCATTGATGAACAGCACGCCCGGCACCTGGTCCAGCCCTCCGCATTCCAGCGGCAGCGGACCAATCGTGATCCCGGCATCATCATCCGAGCGCGCGTTGGCGTAACGCTGCCGAAGGTCGTACATACGCATGCCGTATTCACTGATCATGCAGCCACGCGGATCCTCCGCCTTGCCATCGCACGCGTCGCGCCTCTTGATCCAGTCGCGCTGCATGGCTTGCAATTCATTCAGCCGGTCCGGATCCATGTCAGGTGTTTCAACCGCCAAGGTGTAGGTACGCGACATCTCGTGATCCAACGCCGACAGTAGCGGATCATCACAGATCATGCGCTCGGAATCGCGGCTGGCCTTCTCGCAATCGAAACCCGGTCCCGCATCCTGCGCCTGCACACCGCTCGCTGCGACCACGAACAAGGCCACTATCATCAATCGTTGCATCGTCGATCCTCCGCTTGGCTCACTCTATGTGATCGCAGCCCGGCACCGATAGCAAGCAACATCAGATCACAAAATCAGCCTTCGCATAACCCTGAACATAAAGCAGTGCCGTCAGATCCCCGTGGTTGATCCGCACGTCGCATTGCGCGGCAACAGACGGCTTGGCGTGCAGCGCAACGCCGGTTCCGGCCAGTTCCAGCATGCCCAGGTCATTGGCGCCATCACCGACCGCCATCGCATCATCGGTCGAAATCCCAAGCTGCGCGCTGATGTCACGCAAGGCGGCAACCTTGGCATCTCGGCCCAGTATCGGTTCAACCACCGTTCCGGCCAGAACTCCGTCAGCCTCGACCAGCACATTCGCGCGGCTTTCATCAAAGCCAAGCGACTGTGCCACATGGTCGGTGAAGGTCGTGAACCCGCCAGACACCAACGCCGCATAGCCGCCAGCGGCCTTCATGGTGGCGATCAGTTCGCGTCCGCCGGGGGTGAATGTGACGCGGCTATCCAGAACCCTTGCGATCACAGAAGTATTCAACCCCTTCAGCAACCCCACACGCTCTTTCAACGCGCTTTCGAAATCCAACTCGCCATTCATCGCGCGAGCCGTGATTTCCGCCACATGCGCCCCGATGCCCGCTTCCGCCGCCAATTCGTCGATGCATTCCTGCTGGATCATCGTGCTGTCCATATCTGCAAGCAGAAGTTTCTTGCGCCGCCCCTCGGCTGCCTGAACAACCAGGTCCACGCCAAGCGCCTGCATGTCCGCCCAAACGGAGTCAACATTGCCGGGCTTCGCGGGCAAGGCAAACTCTGCCGCCTCTCCATCGGCCAACCAGCGTACATCCCCCCCACCCCAGGCGTCGCGCAGGGCGTCTACGGTCATGCGCTCCAGCGCGGGGTTTGCAGGGCTGGTCAGAAGGGTGGCAACGAACATGGGACGGCTCCGCGAAATTGGCTTGCGGCCTTTAAGCACGACCCGCCAACCGAACACCAGTGCCGATCATTGCGCTCGGGGAATGTCCATGGGCACAAGCGTGACCGTATCCCCCGCTGGCGGTTCATCGAACCAGCGTTCATAAATCTCGGCCATCGTTCCGTCACGCTTCATATCGGACAGGATATCATTAAGCTCTTCGTTCAACTCGAATCCCAGACGCATCGCCAGCGCCACATCGCGCCCGGCGCTGGCGCGCATGGCTATTTCATAGGCCGGTTCCATGCGCACGAAATGCAGGGCAGAGGCGAACTCGGATATCACCGCCCGCACCTCCCCGGCTTGCAATGCATCGAATAACGCAGAGGCCTGCGAATAGGGCTGAACGCGCTCCAACCCCAGTGCTGTGGCATATTGATAGGCAAGATCTTCGCCGCTGGCCCCCGCCAAATAGCCAACACTCCAACCGAAAAGCTGGCCTTCGGTCACAAGAGCCGCCTCGACCGGTGCGACGATGACGACATCGGTTCGGAAATATGGTTGCGAAAAATCGAAACGCATCATGCGCTCTTCCGTCACGCTGATCGAGCCGATGGCCAGATCAGCCTCGCCAGCCTGAACCTCATCCAACACCTGCGCGAAAGGCAATGGTTGAAAAGAAACTTCAACATCAAGTCGGTCGGCCACAGCCTGAATGATCTCCACCTCGAAACCATGGGCCGCACCGTCTTCAGCGATGTATTCCCAAGGCGGATTTTCATCCAGCATCGCCACACGCAACTCGTCGGCGTTGCCCTGCGACGCGCCAACAACCAGGAACACCCCGACGCCAAGCAGACGCGGCGCAGACGCGAACAGGGCGGGCGCTATTTTCACGATGTCACTGCTCACCCGTCCAGACACGGCTCCAGTCATTGGCCATATCCACCAGCGCCCAACCTCTATCCTCTGCTTCGTCCAGTCCACGATCCAAGACACCGATATGGCCCTCGCGGTCATAGGCGAACTCGCGCTCGCCGTCGGTATGATGCACAATCAGGCCGAAACGCGGGCCATCGCCGGCGGTCGCCCATTCCAGCATTGCAAAATCACCGTCCGAATTGCCGGCGACGAAGATCGGGCGCTGGCCGATATGGCGCATGATACCCACGGGCTTGCCCTCCTTGTCGTCGACAAAGCTGACGCCCCCGTCCTTGGTCACGGTGGGCGTGCCGCTCTCGACGGAATAGCTGGTGTTGCCCTCGCTGCCGACGACCTGCCAGGGCGGGATGCCATAGGCCTCGTCGGCGATGGCCCGGATGAAATCGACGCCGCCGCCGGACACGATGTAGGTCTTGAAATCCTCGTCGCGCAGGTAGCGCAGCAGTTCGACCATCGGTTGATAGGTCATGTCGGCATAGGTCATGCCACTGCTCGGATGGGTGGCTGTAGTCAGCCATTCATGGGCGCTGGCCTTGAAATCCTCGGGCGTGATGCCCGCGTGGCTGACATTGATGATCTCGATCAGCCCTTCCATGCCGCCGGCCATGATGCCTTCCATGTCACCCTCATTGGCGGCCTGGAGCACATCCGAGGACAGGATCGAGGGATCGGCCTCGGCCTTCTCGCGCAGGATGTCGAGCGCGTAAAGACCTTGGAAATAGACAGGCTGTTCCGCCCACAGGGTGCCGTCATTGTCGAATGTCGCGATGCGGTCCTCGACCGGCACGAAACTGTCAGCGTCCGGGTCCGTTACGCTGTCGACGAAGGCGATGATCGCGGCCTTGGCGTCGGTGTCGTTCCACGACGGCAGCGGATCGGCCAAGGTGTAGGCGGGGATGGCGACGAGTGCCGCCGTGACGAACGTGCTGCGCATGGCGAACCTCATGCTGCGTGGTCAATGGCGATGGCCCGCGGGAGACGGCGCTCCCCGCGGGCCGTTCGGCAGATCCGCTACTGGATTCCGCCGCTGAGCGTCCGCTCAAGTTGCTCCTGCACCTGGTCGACCGAGAAGCTCGCCGCCCGCTGCGATGGAGGATACTCCTCGAAGGTCGAGAAGAACTCTGCCACTTCGGCCTGAGCCGGAACAAGCAGGTAGGCGTGGTCGAGCACCCAGTCGTAGTAGGTGTTCGACGTCCTGTCCGCACGTTCGTAAGGGTCCGCTCGCAGATCGAAGATTTTCGGGGTGCGCAGCGGCGTGAAGGGTTCGGCCCATAGCAGCAGTGTTCCGGTCGCGCGCTGCTCCTGAAAGACGATCTTCCAGTTTTCATAGCGCAGGCCGACGATGGCACCGTCATCGTTAAAGTAGAAGAACTCGTTCCGTGCGCTTTCATCGGTTTCGCCGGTTAGGTATGGCAGCTGGTTGTAGCCGTCGAGATGGACCTTGTACTCCGCGCCGTCGATCGTGGTGCCTTCCAGCAAACGATCCTTGATGTCCGTATCGCCGGCGGCGGCCAGCAGCGTCGGGAACCAGTCGAGGCCCGAGAACATGCCGGTCTTGACCGTCCCGGGCTCGATCTGGCCGGGCCAGCGGATCATGGCTGGTACGCGGAACGCGCCTTCCCAGTTGGTGTTCTTCTCGCTGCGGAACGGCGTGGTGCCGGCATCGGGCCAGGAGTTCTGGTGCGGGCCGTTGTCGGTCGCATACATCACGATGGTATTGTCCGCGATGCCCATCTCGTCGACCGCGTCGAGGATCTGGCCGACGATCATGTCATGCTCGATCATGCCATCGGCGTACTCGGTCAGCGCGGTCAGGCCGGGTTCGCTGCGGTTCTCGTCCTTGACGTGCGTGCGGAAGTGCATCCGCGTCGTGTTCATCCACACGAAGAACGGCGTATCCTGATCCACCTGCCGCTGCATGAAGTCGATGGCCGCGGCCGAGGTTTCCTCGTCAACCGTTTCCATGCGCTTCTTGGTCAGCGGACCGGTATCCTCGATCTCGCCATCGGCGGAGGAACGGATCACGCCGCGCGGGCCGAAATTCTCGCGGAACTCGGGATCCTGCGGATAGTTGAAGTTCTCGGGCTCTTCCTCCGCGTTGAGGTGATAGAGGTTGCCGAAGAACTCGTCGAAGCCGTGGTTCGTGGGCAGGAATTCGTCCTTGTCGCCAAGGTGGTTCTTGCCGAACTGGCCGGTTGCGTAGCCGAGGTCCTTGAGCGCCGACGCGATGGTCACGTCATCGGCCTGAAGCCCGACATCCGCGCCCGGCAGACCGACCTTGGACAGACCCGTGCGCAACGTCGACTGACCGGTGATGAAGGTCGACCGGCCCGCCGTGCAGCTCTGCTCGGCGTAGTAGTCAGTGAACAGAATGCCTTCATCGGCGATACGGTCGATGTTTGGCGTCTCGTAACCCATCAACCCGAAGCTGTAGGCAGACACGTTGGTCTGTCCGATATCGTCGCCCCATATCACCAGGATGTTTGGCTTCTCGGACACGTCAGCCGCTTGGTCGGCGTCCTGCGCGAAAGCCGCACCGCTCGCGCAAAACGCAAGTCCCGCGGTCGCAAGAAGGTGTGTGAGTCTCATCTGAAACTACTCCTCAAGGTTTCCCATATCAAAGTGCCTTGACGCCTAGCCCCACGTCAAGTGAAAGCGCGAAGAAACGCATAATCAACGACCTAATCAATTCTGAACCATCGCTTTCTGTCGCAAAACTTTTACGATCCGGCACCGGGCCGGGATCAAATTTTCTGGAACGGCTGCTGTTTCCGCCCGAAAATCGTGCAGTTGAAAGCATCGCAGAACACACCCGTCGCCCCTACATATGTCCGGCAGAACGGAGCATCAGATGACCATCGACCTTCGGCCCATGTTTTCCGCCATGCGCGCGGCCTCTCGCCATGATCGCCTGCCTGACCTGGCTATACGCCGCCGTCGGCTTGACACCCTCAAAAGCATGGTGGTCGACAATCGCAAGGAAATCGCGACCGCGATCGATGCCGATTTCGGCGGGCGCGTGCACGAAGAAACGGAACTGACGGAAATCCTCCCTTTGCTCAGCGCCATAAACCACACGTCACGCAACCTGCGCGGCTGGATGCGCGACGAACGGCGGCATGTCGCGTTGACCTTCCAGCCAGGTTCGGCCTGGGTGCGCCATGAACCGCTGGGTGTGGTGGGGATCGTTGCACCCTGGAACTACCCGTTGCTGTTGGCCCTGGGGCCCGTGGTGGACGCACTGGCCGCCGGCAATCGCGTGCTGATCAAACCGTCCGAATTGACCCCGGCATTCGCCGACCTGCTGCAAAGCCTTGTTGCAGCCAGCTTCGCGACGGACGAGGTCAGCGTGATTACCGGCGGCGTGGAGGTCGCGCAGGCATTCGCTGCCCTGCCCTTCGACCACCTGCTGTTCACCGGATCAACCGATGTGGGGCGCAAGGTCATGCGGGCGGCGGCGGAAAACCTGACGCCGGTTACGCTCGAACTCGGTGGCAAATCCCCGGCAATCATCGCCCATGATTATTCGCTCGAAGATGCCGCGCGATCCATTGCCCTGGGCAAGTTCACCAATGCCGGCCAGACTTGCATCGCGCCCGACTATGTTCTCGTGCCCACGGACAAGGTCGACGCGTTCTCACGGGCCATGCAGGCACGTATCGCACAATCCTATCCCCCTGAAAGCGCGGCATCGCAATTCACCAATGTCATCACCGACCGGCATCGCAAGCGTCTGATGGATGCTCTGGAAGAAGTGGAACAAGCAGGCGCAACCATGATTCAGCCGCCTAAGGCCGACTTTGGCACGAAAATACCCCCGACCCTCGTTCTTGGCGCGCCCGACGATTCATTATTGCTGACGGAAGAGATTTTCGGGCCGATCCTTCCCATCGTGCCCTATAACACCCTCGACGACGCGCTGGCCTTCGTGAACCGGCGCTCCCGTCCACTGGCGCTCTATGCGTTCTCGCACGACCGGCATGCCCAACGCATCATCCTCGATGGCGCCATCTCCGGCGGCGTGACCCTGAACGGTACCTTACTGCATATCGCACAGAACAGCCTGCCATTCGGTGGTGTAGGTAAAAGCGGCATTGGTGCCTACCATGGCCGCGACGGGTTCCGGCGACTCAGCCATGCGCGCGCTGTTTACAAACCCCACCTGCTCAACCTTTCCGAACATCTCGGACCGCCCTTCGGATCGCTAGCACACTGGATTATCCGCCTTCTCGGTCGCTAAAGCGCCGCCGCTGCAAACCATCGGATCGTGCGCGGACTGATCTGATGCTGCCTTTGGAACAGCTTGGAAAAAGCCTTCATTTCAATGGAACGACGAACGCGACTGAAATTCCTCTGGCAAAACATCTGGACACCTTCGGCGAACCCAAGGCCCCCGCGCAACTATCGGGCACGTCCTTTCCCTATTGCTTTATTTGTTGGGTTTTCGTAGAGGCGTCCTTGGGACACCCCTCCCAACGAGGGGCGCTGGTCATACGGATTTTCTCCTTTTCTTTCGGTTATTTGATAATGCAGGATTGCGAGCCTGTGTCAATTTTGTGCCAAAAAGGGCGTTCGTAACGGTCGCGTCGGCCATGGCGTGAGCGTAGGTACGCAGCACGGTTGTCGCATCTTTCCAGCCTCCGCGTTCGGCGACGGTCTTCGCATCAAATCCAAGGTGTAGCATCGTCGTGGCGAAGCCATGGCGACAACAATGCGGGGTCAGGCGTTCGATTCCGGCACGCTTGCAGACGTTGTTCCAGGGCCCTCTGACGCTGCCCCTGCCACTGTAGACAAACACGAGCTCGTCAGGCTTGCGATTCGATGGAATGTTTGCCAGCGCCGCGATTACCTCTGGCGGTAAATGTGCGAGCCGGGTCCAAGGTGTAGGTTTGAACAGACGCAGCGTTGCCGTTCCGGCGGTCAAGTCAACATCATCCCATACCAGGCGGCAGCTTTCCCCCACCCGAGCCGCCGTGCCAAACATGAACAGGCAAAGCGCCGCAAGGTGTGGCAAGTCATCTTCAACCGCTTGTTCGGCGAAGGCTGTCACCCATTCCAAGGTGGCGGGCGTCTTTTCTTCAGGACTTTCAGGGTATCGCTTAACCGATATTTTCGCGCACCAACCAAGTTCCGCAGCATAATTTATCGCCGCTTGCGTCGGCTTGATCACCTGCCGATTCCACGTTGGTTCTGAGGCATGCGGGTAGATCTTCTTTGCTGCTCGCCGGATCGTTTCGGCGCGTATCTGTTCGACCGGAGTGTTCTTCCAATACTCTGCCAACTTGAGAAGAAACCGTTCAGGCTTGTCAGCATCCAGATAGGCATTGAACACTTGAGCCATTGTCAGGCCCGCGCCTGGCCCATCGAAACGACGCTGCCACGCGAGGTGTTCGACTTCCGCCGCGACCCTTTCGGCTTGGGCTTTTTCAGTCGCCCCCGTAGTGCCTCGAAGTCTCCGGCCGGCAACAGTTCCCGAGTAGTGCCAAACTTGTCCTCGCCTGTGCAGTTTAAGGGGCATTCCCGAATTCCTTCCAAGAAGGTGTCAACGTCCTCCGGCAGCATAACAGTTCGGTTACCAACTGTACGGCAGGCCCGAAGCTCACGAACCTTCAATCTGACTGCACGAGGCGACCAGCCAAAATGTTCGGCTAGTTCATCCGGTGTAGTATATTCAGGCAAGAGACATGGAAGGCTAGGCATTAACTATGCGCCTTCGCGAAAGAAGATTGCTCGCAGTTCATCTGGCGTTAACAGCCAAACCCGCCCTAGCTTATGCCCAACTCCTTGTCGTCGGGAACGCTCACGAATGCTGCGTTCGGATATCGGAATATCCCGCTCTGCGAAAAACTCCGCCCACTGGTGTGTGGTTCGGCCCTTGTTGAGATAGTCGTCGTCGTCATCGTCTTTCATCGGTCGCTGCCTTGAAAGTGTTTAGCTCTGATGCACCATTAGAATATCCGATCTAAACTATTGAAAGGTAGCAACTTTTTGCCCGTTGGCGCCCGCTCACGCCGGTCTATGCCGCCCTACGCCGGTTAATGCCAGCCAGCACCGTAGGCGAAAAAACCAGCCAATCGCAGGCAAGCCCAGTTTCTATGTCATGCGGCCATCTGTGACAGGACCGATTCGGTATGCGCGCCACGCCCGAGAAGGCATCGGAGACAGAAGGCCGCGCGCGCTGGGGGTTTGCCCACTCACCCAGTAACGGGAACCCTTTGCGGCGCGCCGACGGCCGCAGGGCGGTTCTACCCTATACCCCTTTCGAGGTATGAAATCGCACCGCGCCAGCCGGGGCGCGAGATGCGTTTGCTATGCGGCGATCGAGATCGGCAATTGCGGCGGCCATTTCGGCATCGCTTCCATACTCAAGCCGACGGCCTTCATAGACCGTCACGCGGACGCCACGGGCGCGAGTTCGAATGAGCTCGTCCCTCAGTCCTTCCAGTTCGGCAACGTCAACCGCCATTACGCACCCGGATTCTTCACAAGGCCCCTGTAGTCGATTACACCAGCTCCAAAATCGAGTCTCACCTTGATAGACATGCCGTCCACCTCGAAACCTGCCTTGGTTTCGATCTGCGGCCCCGGTCCGGCCCCCTCAAGATACGCATACTCGATCCCGTCGATCACGGCAGGGTCAGCGGCGAGATACCAAGCGGAGTCGTCGGTCAGGTAGCCGTCCACGATCAGGGACAGGCCGCTGAACGGGTTGGCGTCGTCGGTCCTCGTCGCGGTGATCTCGGCCAGCGCCTGTTCCGCTTCGGTTTCCCGGTCCGGTGATACAAGCAGGAAGCGCGGCGTGGCGTTGATCTTGCCGCCCCCCAGCCCGGTCTGCGAGCGCAGCAGCAAGCGCGAGGACGAAAGCCCGGTGGTGTCGATCGCGGACGCGGAGTCTAGGTTGTCGTGATCCGCATGGAAGACCGCCACACCGTCCGACATAACCGGGTTACCGTCGATCAACCCTGCCAGCGTCTTGGCCTCGAAGGCTGCGGCGGCCTGCCCCATCATCGCCGGGACGCGGGTGAATGCGCCTAGATCGTCGTTGATGAGCGCCTGCCGAGTGATGGCAAAGATGCGCCCGAAGGTTTCGACGCGGTACGATTCCGCACCTTCGGCAATCGTGCCGTAGGTGTATTCACCACCTTCCAGCACCTTCTCCAATTCGGGCGCTTCGCCAAATTGAAGTGCCCGTTTTGCCCGGAAATCGCGCGCCGATGCGACCCGCGCAATCTGGCGAATGCCGGACGGTGCCGCCTGATAGGCGCGGCGCAGTTCCCGGTTCACCGCATCGCCCAGGATCAGCGGAAAATCGGATGTGGAATGCAGCGCCCGCGTGACAAGGCTTTCCGTCGCCGCGCCCGTGGTCGAGATGCCCGACCGGGTGAGGCACTGGCGTGCCATCTCGGGAATGGTAAGGCCGGCATACTGCCGGGCGGGGGCCGAAATTTCATGGGCCGGGTTCGATCGGGCGAACAGGGCCTCACCGGCACGTTCCGCGATCACCTGCGGGTCGGTGTGATCCGCCGTGATTTCAATGCGGGCGCTGCGTGTGCGGGTCTGGTCCTGCCGCGTTGCCATTTCCTCGAACGCAGCGGCGCGGGCTTCTTCCGGCGTTGCCTCATTGTCGATCTGGCCGTTTGTCCAGTCGTCGGAAAGGTTGGCGAGTTGCGCAATGCTGCGGATTTCGCGGTTCATCTCGGCACGGGTGAGCGTGCCGGCCGCCGGTGGGGCGGTCGTCTCTGTGGTCTGCGTTTGCATTTGGGATTCTCCTGCTCGGAAAGTCGCGGTAGGATCTGCCGCGATTGGTACGACACTAACTTCTAGTGGCGTGAGTTTGGTGGCCGTGCGCACACGGTTCTTGCCTTCTCGGCTTTCGGCCCATTCCTGAACCGTGTATCCGATACTGAGGCCCCTTAAGGTGCCGTCGCCAATATCTGCGAGTACCGCTAGAGATGGCTGATTTGACCGGAATTTCAGTTTTACCCACAGCCCTTCGGCACGAAGCTCTGCCGCCTCGATCACGCCCAACTGATCGCGGGTCGTCTCTGATCTGTGTCCATCCAGAACGGGGCCGCCTATCAGCCGCGACAGATCCGCGCCCTTGAGGTCGAGCCGTTCAATGTAGCCAGCTCGTACGGTATCTGCCCCGGTAGAAGCGATCGCTTCTACGGTACGGGCGTCCAGGTCCAGGGTAGAAGGACGCGCAGTTGCATTGCGCAGATGGATCGTCATGCGTCACCTTCCTGCCGCGCCGTGCGACGGTCGGCGGCTATTTCTTCGTCAAGCTCGTTGATGTCCCGGCCGCGCCCGGCGACCACTTCGGCGCGGGATTTCAAACCGGCCTCGATCGCGCGGGCGTCGGCGTTCACTTCCTTGAGCGGATCGACCCATTGCCAGCCTGGCGGGACAAAGCGCACGGCGCGGTAGTCACTGAGGCTGGCACCATCTGAAGGCACGTCACCGGCAAGCGCCTTCCAGTCGATCCAGCGCCGCCAGAGCGGGCGCAAAAGCTGGCCCTCAATCAACAGGCGTTGCAACATCTCGGCGCGGCGGCGAAATTCGAGAAGTCCGAACCTCGCGCTCGAATAGTTCGTTGACGACAGGTCGGTCGAGATTTGCTCATACATCAGCCCGGCACCCGCGGCGATCTCGTGAAGCTGGGCTTTGATGAACTCCACTTGTTGCGACAGGCCGCCGCCGGGCTGGGCAAATCTTACATCGGCACCGGGAGGCAGAATCCGCGTCGTGCCGGGTTCCAGCGCCAGATTGATTGTCCCGTCCTTTTCGGTTCCGGTGAACCCGGCCGCGCCACCATCGGGATCGGTGATGAAGGCCGCAAACAGCGATTGTGTCTTTAAATTCATCATCATGGCGTCAGAAGCGGCGTCAGCGTCAGCCAGCTTGAGCAAGACGGGCGCAAGCCATGTGATGCCGCGCACTTGCCCCGGAAAGAGCGGATCGAAAATATGCAGGATCTCCGACGCGGGAATGCGCATGGTTTCACCGTAGCGGGCGAAAGGCGTTCCAGGTGCATCGGGGAGGACATGATACGCCACCGGCGTTTCGGTGGGGTCAAATTCAATCCCGGCCACGATCCTCGACCCGTTCGCAAGGTCGGAGGTCATGGCCGGGTCGATCTGATCGGCCGGAAGTTGAAGGAGGCGAATACCTTCCGGGCCGTTCAGGATGCGCAGAAAGGCTTCGCCGTCGCGCACCACCGCTCGCGCGATCTGCGGCAGGAGCGGCGCAACAAGCGTTTCGAATTCATCGTTCAGACCGCGTGCAACATTTCGGTCAGGATGCTGACTTTGCGATTGCCAGCCCTTTCCGATCAGCGCCGCGCACCACGTTTCTACTATCCTCGCCGCGGTCGGGTTGTTGACCGACAGTGCCGCCGCACGCGCCTTTGCAGGGCCGCGCGCCGCAAGTGTGGATTGTTGCGGTGCCGGTAGCGTCGGCGATCCGGACCACCGCCAGCCACCGCCACCGGCCTCGATTCCGCTGCGGCCGAATAGCTTCGCCAGTTTGCGGCCTGCCGCACGAACAGTTTGACGATATGGGATCACCGCGTTCATTGCTGCGCCTCCATCTCACTCACGCTGTCGATGCGGTAGGTGACAAGAGGTTGGGTCAGACGCATTGCAATCTCTGAGGCAATGCCTTTGAAATCGAGCAGAAGGCCGCGCGGATGGATTTGCTCCAGTTCATCAAGGCTCGCAAGAAAGACGGCGGATGATCTGGGGTCGTCTTCGATAAGCTCCGGTATAGCGTAGTAGCAGAAGCGGGATTCCGGTAATTCGCGATCGCATGCCGCGAAGCATTGGGCGCGTTCCGCGTCCGTTAGATCAATCTCAGATGAATGAAGCTCGCTTACGCCCGGCATGTGTTCCAGATAGCGCGCAGTCGGAAACCCTGTGAGCCGCGCGAGAACCGCAGCACCTTTCCTGGACAGCCCGGCTTCGGTGAGCGACCGGAACACTGCCAATGTCGCAACGTCCGTAGGCCCGTATTCGGCGGCCGCTGATTTGCCTTCAGGGCGGTGGCTAAGAACACCATCGAAGCGCAATGTGCGCAGATAGCCCGAACTCACGCCGATCAGCTCTGCTACAGCCGCCGCGCCGATCGTCAGCGGGTATCTAGTCACCTTTACTCGCATTGGCTTCCCCTGTTTGCGGTGACAACAGGATAGCCAAACCAGCACTCAACAAAAGTAATTTATTGAATACGTTCAGAACGTTAGCTTAAGTTTTCTGGCGTCAGTTTACGTAAGCAAACGTGCCTTAGTGCTTCCAACGAAATGGTATATCAGCGTAAAGTCCCAAGGAAAGTCATATGCTTTAAGCCGAAAGTATGTAGTCATGAAATCAATAGATAAATTGTCCGTTGCGCTACTAGAGCTTGAGGAAGATATCCGGTCTTTCGATCTCGGTCATTCGTCGCAACAAGAGATGAACTCTGCCTTCAACCAATGGAAAGCCCGCCTCGGCTATTTGCGTGGAGAGATCGCGCTACTTCCGAACATCGAGATTCACTATGTGAATCACTCAATAGATAAAGCTTGTCGCTTCCTCAGACAGGGTACGACGCGGTCTGAAGAAGATCAGGAGGTAGCTTTGAGCAATGCGGCTAGTCGTGTTCGAGGCCTAGTAGGCACTCTAGAGCATTGGGCGCAAGGTGAGTTATAGCTCCAGGCCAGTCGCGTGGACTGCTTAAACGCGCCCTATCTCTGCATCCACTTCGAACTAAGAATCGGTCCCGCCGCTGTCCTTAGGGGTTGGTCCTGCGCGAGTTCCACCCGCCGCCGTTCCCAATCCGGATTGATGATCTGTCGTGCTGCGAACGCATAGACCAGACAATCAAGCGCCTCCGCGCGGCGTCCTGGAACGCGTTCGAAGCTGCGCACGGGTTGGCCCCGGCGATATTTGATAACTGCACGTTCGCTGGTCGCCTGCTCATACCACACGGGCGGCAGGTCGGCAGAGAACCGAACTGACCCGGCTTGCGACAACCGGCCGAATAGCTGGGTCTTTACGGTATCAACCCCGACGATCCAGAGCCGCGCGCCCGTCTTGGTCTTCGATCCGGCACGCTCGATCACCGGCCGGTTTCCAGATGCACCCTTGATTGCCAGCACCTTGTTGCGGGTGCGCGGCATGGCGAACGCCGTGACGCGGTGCATACTGGCCCCGTCGCCTGCGTCGATCGCTGCCGCGTCGATCGCCATGCGGCCGCCCAGAGCGTGCGGAAAGCGCGTGCGTAGCGTATCGTCAAGCTCCGCCCATGTCGCTTCATCATCAAACTGACCCCAGATGACGCGATGCCCCAGCACCAGCATTGTGCCGCTTTCGGCCCAGCCCAGAAACGTCGCCTCAAGTCGATCATGCTGCACGTCGATTCCAACGGTCAGCGCGAGCACTTCGGCCGGAATCCCGGACAACCCGAATTCCTCGGCGCGCGCCGCAAGTTCATCTTCGGCCAGTTCATCGCCTTCGCCGCGCCAGCCTTGGCCAAGGATCGTGTTAACAAATGTCTGTAAGGTCGTCGGGTCGTCTTTGGCTCCGATGAATTCCGCTGCAAGCTTCGCCCAACTGGCGTTCGCATGCAGGCTTACAAGAGCGTTGAGGCGGAACCCGGCATGCCCCTGCACCTCGGGCCGTGTGGGCCGCCATGCGCCTTGCGCGACCATCTGAGGCTTGTGCCGTTCCTCGATCTCGGATTCGCAATGCGGGCAGCGGAACCGGGCTGTTTCGGGCTTTCCATCATCCCAGACGATATGCTGCCACTCGATTTCGGTCAGTGCCCCACAGTCCGGACATGGCACTTCGAACACCCGCCCATCGGAACGCGCATAGGCGCGAAGCACATGACTGGTTTCCTCGAATACCGGCGTGCTGCCCATGACGATCTTGCGATCAGGAAATGACAGCGTGCGCCGTTCGGCAAGGATGATCGGCGAGCCTTCGGCGGTTGCTTCCATTCCGTCGGCCTCATCTATGAAAAGCACGCGCACATTGTGCCGCCTCAGGTTGCGCGGTGCCTTGGCCGCAACCACCTTGAGTGAGCCGCCGGGAAAGCGCCGTGACAGCAGCGTGTTGCGCCCGGATTCGTCACGCTCGTCTGACATGGCATCTGCTACCGCTGGCGAGGCCCCGAATATCGGCTCAACGTCACTCACTACGTAGTCACGGCAATCCGCTTCAGCCGGTAACAGGCATAGAATGGGGCTGGGCTCGTTTGCCACGAAGGACGCGACGGCACTGGTCAGTAGCGTTGTGAAACCCACGCGCACCGGCTTGACCAGGGTAACGCGCTCGATAAGCGGATCTCCGATCGCGTCCGCAATTTCCCGCTGGAACGGCCAGAGACGAACAGGGCCGGGCTGCGCCGATACGCCATCGGGTAAGGCGATCTCCGACTCGATCCACTCAGACAACCGCAGGCGTGGCGGCGGGATCAGCGCACGCAGGGCGGAGCGGCGAACATCCTCAATCTGCATCGCCGTTCCCCAGCCTGGTCAGCGTATCGCGCAGTTCGCGGTCTATGGCCTCAACATCAGCGGTAGACAGGTGCCCCAAAGTCTGCCGGATGCGCGACGGCACCGCCAGAAGCTGCGAACGCAGGTGCCGCAGCGTGTCGGCCCATTCCCGTTCGACCTCGGACGCCTTGACAAGTTCGCCGCGCAAAGCTGCGTTCTTGGTCTCTTGTGCGTCGGCCTGCGCTCGTGCCAGTCGGGCGCGTTCGCCGGTGAGCGTCAGCGCCTGTTCCTCGCCGCCACGCCCGCTGGCGACGCTGCGCAGGTGCTCCGTGTATCGCCCAACTGTTTCTTGGAGGTCGTAGGCGTCGTGACCCAGCTTTATCGCCAGATCGCGTTTTACCAAGCCTGTGAGGGCAGCAGGCGTGATCCGCAGAAGGTTGCACAAGTCGGCACCGCCGATCCGCGCAACTGCGCGCTCGCCTTCCAGTCCCGGCAACTCCTGCATGATCCTCATAAGTATTTAACCCCTTTATATTTTTTTTGCAGCGCCCGATGCTTCGCGCCTCTGCCCCCCGCATACAGTCAGCGCCGGAAGGACCCGCTTTCGCTGAGATAAGGCCGCGTCATGCCCTGCCGGTCGGCCCTGCCACGACTGCCGCGACGTATTCGAGCGCGGGCATTGCCTCGATGCGATCCGCTGCGTTCACCATGCGGTCAATCGTGACCGCCGGGCCGTAAGCCGTCACCATCTCGGCGATGATCTCAGCGTGAAACCCTGACAGGATCGAAGCCAACGGCACACCTTGGCTGATCAGTTCGTCACGCAGGGTGCGCAACGCGCTTGCCGCTTCGGTAGCGTCTGCGGCGCGGTCGTCGCCCGTCATTTTTTCAATGTTCTGGGTCATGCCGTTCTCCGGAATGGCTGGTGATAGAACTTTCTCCGGGCCTCGATGCGCCAAGCCACGAAGCGCTTTGCGAGCATCGGGGGATAGCCATCGTCAGACGGTGGTTGCTTCCACGGCATATCCCAACCTGTCAGCCCCTGTTCGGTCAGAGACTCGGCGAACGCTGATAGTTCGGGCAATCCCTTTGCTCTCAGCCAATCGTTCCACTGGCGTTCGTGCTCGCTGCCATGCGGGACGATTGCCCTGAGGTGTGGTGCCGGTCGGGCGGTCGGTGCTGGTGTCGCGCTAGGTGCTGGTGCGTCGTTGACGGAATGTCGGGTTGATGGATCGCTTGCGTCTTGCGAAACTGGTGGGCCGTCCTCGCGCGCGGGTGCGCCCTCGTGCGCGTACCCGTTTTGGTTTTTATTTGGTTCTATATAGGGGGTGACACGGTTGTCATCTATTTGGGTCATATCTGTCGCCTTTTCGTTCCCGTAAAACGACACATCTGTCGTTTTATTTTCCCTGTAAGCCGCCAGTTCTGCCACCTTTTCGGGGCTGCTCACGGGGACAATTCCGTCGCCATCGAGAAACACGATCTTGGATTTTGCGCCTGGTCCGCGACGATGATTGACTTCGATCCATGACAGATTGCGCAGCTCTGACAGAGCCCGCTGGATGGACCGCTTCGACTTGCCATGGCATTCGGCCAAGGTCTCGATACGCATTGTGCAGCGCGCCGTTTGATGGTTGGCGAAGTCATCGACCAAACTCACGGCCAGAAGCTTCGCAGCGTCGCTCAGACGCGGATCACGCTTCACCGCGCGCTTCCAGTTCCAGCGGTGCTTGTTCCAATTACACATAGCGCACCTCCGCACTTGCGAAAGCGGTGCGCACTAGGCTAGACTGAAGCGGAAGCCTTTGTGCTTTAGTTTGGTATGTCCCGGTTGCGCCCGCCCGCGCACCGGGATTTTCTTTTGCGCTTCTCAGAACATTACCCGAACGCCGTGTGTCAGTTTTGTGCCACACACGGTCGCGCGTTCCCGCATCGTTCTGCACGATGCTGCACGAACCTACGAGGGAAGACGCTTTATCTATTGCTTTATTTGTTGGGTTTTCGTAGAGGCGTCGGCGGGACACCTCTCCCCAACGAGGGGCGCTTATCTGGAAGGGTAGCACATTATGGCTATTGAAGCTCCGGCCGCGCGGCCGGCGAATCCGCGTTTTTCATCTGGCCCCTGCGCCAAACCCCCCAAATGGACTCTGGACGCTTTGAGCGACGCCGCAACCGGCCGTTCGCACCGTGCCGCTATCGGCAAGGCAAAGCTCAAGGACGCGATCGAAACGACGCGCGAGATCCTCGGCATCCCCGCAGACTACAAGATCGGCATCGTTCCGGCGTCTGATACCGGCGCGTTCGAGATGGCGATGTGGTCGCTTCTGGGTGAACGCCCGGCGGAAATGGTCGCATGGGAAAGCTTCGGCGCAGGCTGGGTCACCGATGTGGTCAAGCAGCTCAAGATCGAGGCCACGACCCACACCGCCGAATACGGCCAGATCGTCGATATGGCCGCGCTGAACTATGACGATGACGTCTGCTTCACATGGAACGGCACGACCTCTGGCGTGCGTATGCCCAATGGCAACGCGATCCCGGCAGACCGTGCTGGCCTGACGCTGTGTGACGCAACTTCTGCCGCGTTTGCGATGGACCTGCCATGGGACAAGCTGGATGTGACCACCTTCTCCTGGCAGAAGGTTCTGGGTGGCGAAGCCGCACACGGCATGCTGATCCTCAGCCCCCGCGCTGTCGCGCGTCTGGAAAGCTACACCCCAGCATGGCCGCTGCCGAAGATCTTCCGCCTGACCAAGGGCGGCAAGCTGATCGACGGTATCTTTGAAGGCGCTACCATCAACACCCCGTCGATGCTTTGCGTCGAAGATTATCTGGTCGCGCTCGACTGGGCGAAATCCGTGGGCGGGCTGAAGGGTCTGATCGCCCGCGCCGACGCCAATGCCGGTGCCATCGACGCCTTCGTGCAGAAAACACCGTGGATCGCGAACCTCGCCGAAGATCCCGCGACGCAGTCGAACACCTCAGTCTGCCTGAAGTTCACGGATGATCGCATCAAGGACGGTGCCGCCTTCGCCAAGGCCGTTGCCAAGCGGCTGGAAAAAGAAGGCGTGGCCTTCGACATCGGCGCCTATCGCGACGCGCCTGCCGGTCTGCGCATCTGGTGCGGCGGCACGGTCGAGACCTCTGACATTGAGGCGCTGCTGCCTTGGCTCGAATTCGCGTTCGACGCCGAAATCGAAGCTCAGACCGAAGCCGCCTGATCATGCGACTGCCCGCCCGGCGCATCTGTCGGGCGGTTCCCCAGATATCTCATTCCGGCACATAGCGGTGTACGCTCGGTGTACGCCCGGTGCACAGCAAAAGGATCGCCATCATGGCCCCTCGCGTTCTCGTATCCGACAAGCTTTCCGAAACCGCCGTCCAGATTTTCCGCGACCGTGGAATCGAGGTGGACTTCGAGCCGTCCCTCGGCAAGGACAAGGATAAACTCCTTGAAGTCATTGGGAAATATGACGGCCTCGCCATCCGGTCGGCCACCAAGGTCACCGACAAGGTCCTGGAAGCCGCGACCAACCTCAAAGTCGTCGGTCGCGCAGGTATCGGCGTGGATAACGTTGATATTCCAGCAGCTTCCAAGAAGGGTGTCATCGTGATGAACACCCCGTTCGGTAACTCCATCACCACCGCTGAACACGCCATCGCGATGATGTTCGCCGTGGCCCGCCAACTGCCCGAAGCCAGCGCCTCGACCCATGCAGGCAAGTGGGAAAAGTCCCGCTTCATGGGCACCGAAGTCACCGCCAAGACGTTGGGCGTCATCGGTGCAGGCAACATTGGCGGCATCGTCTGCGAACGCGCCGTCGGCCTTAAAATGAAGGTCATCGCCTTCGATCCGTTCCTGTCCGAGGAACGCGCTGCCAAGCTCGGCGTCACCAAGGTGGAGCTGGATGAGCTGCTGCAACGTGCTGATTTCATTACGATGCACGTGCCGCTTACGGACAAGACCCGCAACATCCTGTCCCGCGAAAACATCGCCAAGACCAAGAAGGGTGTTCGGATCATCAACTGCGCCCGTGGCGGCCTGGTGGACGAAGAAGCCTTGGCCGAAGCCCTGAAATCGGGTCATGTCGCCGGTGCCGCCTTCGACGTGTTCGAATCTGAGCCCGCAACCGAAAACCCGCTGTTCAACCTGCCGAATGTCGTCGTCACCCCGCACCTTGGCGCGTCCACCACGGAAGCCCAGGAAAACGTGGCACTTCAGGTGGCCGAACAGATGTCCGACTACCTTCTGACGGGTGCTGTCCAGAACGCGCTGAACATGCCATCCGTCACCGCCGAAGAGGCCGCCGTGATGGGCCCATGGATCAAGCTGGCCGAACATCTGGGTGCGTTCGTCGGCCAGATGACAGACGAACCCGTCAAGTCGATCAACGTGCTCTACGATGGCGTTGCAGCCGGCATGAACCTCGCCGCGCTGGACGCCGCTGCGCTGGCGGGATTCATGAAAGCCACCAACCCCGAAGTGAACATGGTCTCCGCGCCCGTGGTTGCCAAGGAACGTGGCATCCAACTGTCCAAGACCACACAGGAAAAATCGGGCGCCTTCGACGGTTACATCAAGCTGACCGTCGAAACCGACAGCCGCACGCGCACGATTGCCGGCACCGTCTTTTCCGATGGCAAGCCGCGCTTCATCCAGATCAAGGGCATCAACATCGACGCCGAGGTCGGTGAACACATGCTCTACACCACCAACAAGGACGTGCCCGGCATCATCGGTCTGCTGGGGTCCAAACTGGGTGAATGCGGCGTGAACATCGCCAATTTCACGCTGGGTCGCACCAAGGCAGGCGAGGATGCGATCGCGCTGCTTTATGTCGATGATGCGATCGGACGTGACGTCGTGTCAAAACTCAACGAACTGGGCAAGTTCCAACAGATCCGCCCCTTGAAGTTCGATGTGAACTAACCACGTTCCAAACTCTCCTCCCTCAAGACCCCGGTTTCGGCCGGGGTCTTTATTTTTCGGGCAGGCTACTCTGCGGCTTTTGCAAGCGTATCCAGATCGCGCCGGAAGACCAGAGTATCAGAACTGCTTTCTCCGCGATCCAAAGCGTAGCCGCCGAGGTCAAAATCGCTGAGCCCGGCCAAATCCGTGATCCGACGCTGGATGATAAACCGTGCCATCGCACCCCGCGCTTTCTTGGCATAGAAGCTGATGACCTTGGCTTGACCCGCCTTTTCTTCAAGGAACACCGGCGTCACTACGCGCGGTTTCAGCACATTCAGATCGACGGCGCTGAAGTACTCTGTCGAAGCGCAGTTGATCAATGTATCAGTCGCGATCTCATCGGCCTGAGCATTCAGCGCCTCGGCGATCTGGCTACCCCAATACTGATACAGCGACTTGCCCCGCTTGGTCTTCAGCCGACTGCCCATTTCCAACCGGTAGGGTTGTATGGCGTCGAGCGGCCGCAGGACCCCATACAGTCCCGACAGGATGCGCAGATGATCCTCTGCCCAGGTCAGTTCGTCGACGTCGAGCGACGCGGCTTCCAACCCCTGATAGGTGTCGCCTGCAAACGCCAATGCTGCCGGACGAGTGACGTCGCCGGAAGGCTTGGCAACGAAGTCCAGAAAGCGTTGCTTATTCAACTTGGCCAGATCCTCGCTGATCGACATCAACTTGCGCAATTCATCCACCGATAGGTGACGCGCGACCGATGCAAGATACGCAGCCTCTTCGGAAAAGACGGGGTCAGTCGTTGCCACTTCTCGCGCAGCCCAGTCGAGTTTCTTGGCCGGGGAAATCGTTACAAGCATATCGTCCTCATTCGTCGTCGTGCAGCACGGCCAGAAAGGCCGCACCAAAGCGTTCGGCCTTCTTTTCGCCCAAGATCGCAGTCAATGTCCGCATGTCATTCGGTCGCGCCTCTGCCAGTTTCGCCAGTTGCGACGCGGAGCAGGACAGCGGCTTGTCGATGCCCGCCTCGCCCCGCGCCAACCGCGCCTGCGCATCAAGCAACCGGTCATATTTCGACCCCTCAGCCCGTCCTGCCAGCTTGCGTCGTGTCGGATGCATCTGAGGAATATCCCCTGCGATCACCAGCAGGAATGCCGTCCCGTAGCGTTCAAGCTTCTTCGCGCCCACCCCGTTGACCCGCGCCATCGCGTCCAAACTGTCTGGACGCATTTCGGCCATTTCGACCAGCGTACGGTCAGGAAAGATCACGTAGGCAGGGACACGTGCCGCCTCGGCCAACGCGCGGCGCTTGGCCTTCAGCGCAGACAGCAAAGGGGCGTCTTCCTCCGACACCATTGCCTTGACCGCAGGACGGCGCTGGCTGCGGTCGATCACATTGCGACGCAACTCGATGCGTTCCTCGCCCTTGAGGATCGGCGCGGCAGCCTCGGTCATACGCAACGCGCCATGCCGCTCCACATCGGGCCGCGCCAGATCACGCCCCATCATCTGGCGGAAGATACCCTGCCACTGCACCCGATTGTATTCACAACCAACCCCGTATGTCGGCAAACGGTCGTGGCCCCGCGCACTGACCTTGTCCGTTTCGTTACCGGTCAGCACGTCAATCAGGTGGCCGGTGCCGAAAGACTCCCCCGTCCGGAGCATCGCCGACAATGCCTTGCGGACAGCGTCGGTTCCGTCAAACACTTCGGGCGGACGGTCACACAGGTCGCAATAGCCGCAATCTGTCGTCTCTTCGCCGAAATACCCGAGCAACGCACGGCGTCTGCATCCCAATGCCTCTGCCAACCCCAACAGCGCATTGAGCCGCCCGTGATCCGCAGACTTCCGCTCGGGTGGCGCCAGACCTTCATCGATCTGTGCGCGACGTAACCGGATGTCATCCGCACCGTAGAGCGTCAGTGTCTCGGCGGGCGCACCATCACGGCCAGCCCGTCCGATTTCCTGGTAATAGGCCTCGATGGATTTGGGCAGATCAGCATGCGCGACCCAGCGGATATCCGGCTTGTCGATCCCCATTCCAAAGGCCACGGTGGCGGCAACGATCAGCCCGTCTTCGCGCTGAAACCGCGTTTCGACCAAACGACGGTCATCGGGTTCCATGCCACCGTGATAGCTACACGCCTCGTGCCCGGCCTCGCGCAATGCCTGCGCCAGGGTTTCTGTCTTGGCGCGTGTGCCGCAATAGACAATCCCGGACTGCCCTCGCCGCGCATCGGCGAAATCAAGGATCTGCTTGCGCGGACCGTTCTTCGGCGCGAAAGCCAGATGGATGTTCGGGCGATCGAAGCCGCGCAGAAACACCCGCGGCGCGGCACCCGCGAACAGGCGCGCAGTGATCTCGGCCCGGGTTTCAGCGTCCGCGGTCGCTGTGAAGGCAGCAACAGGCACGTTCAGTGCCGCGCGCAACTCCCCTATCCGCAAATAGTCCGGTCGGAAATCGTGGCCCCACTGGCTGACACAGTGCGCCTCGTCCACCGCGATCAGACTGACGCCGATCCGCCGCAGAAGTCCGAGCGCAGCACCAGACGCAAGCCGTTCCGGCGCCATGTACAGAAGCTTCAGTCGCCCTTCGTCCAGCGCGACGAAGACTTCTTCCGTTTCATCGTCGGTGTTTCCGGATGTCAGCGCCCCTGCCTCGACGCCCGCTTCGCGCAAGAACCGCACCTGATCCCGCATCAGGGCGATCAGGGGCGAGATTACGACGGTCACCCCCTCGCGGCACAGCGCGGGCAGTTGATAGCAAAGGGACTTTCCTCCGCCCGTCGGCATGATCGCCAGCGTGTCCTGCCCATGGCGCACCGCCTCCACGATCTCTGCCTGACCCGGTCGGAAACCGGCGAATCCGAAGATGGACGACAAAAGACTGTCGGGGGACGTGATGGACCCGTCGGGCATTGGACCTGCGATTGTGACTGCTCGATTGTCCGCGACTATCCCAGATGCGGACTCGCAGAACAAGGCCAAGACATCACAACCAAGCGGCAATGGCCCCGCGCGGCACGCATGCACCGCGTAGAGTTGTCAGGCGTGGCGCGGCACGCCCCGTGGCTTAGTAGAACAGCCCGATATTGTTCCGCAGGATGATCTCGATCGCATAAACCGCAAGCAACGCAACGAGGGGCGCAAGATCCAGCCCACCCATATCCGGCAGGATGCGGCGGATGGGCTGATACAGCGGCTCCAGCAGGCGGTTCAGCCCGTACCAGATGGACCGCACCAGATCCTGTCCAAGATTCAGAATGTTAAAATTGATCAGCCAGCTCATGATGACATGGACGAAGATGACGAACTTCACCACGCCAAGGAGCATGAACAGGATTTGCAGCAACGAGGTCATGTATCGGGCCTTTGGAATAATGAACCAGACCAACACCTAAGGTCATGAGCGTGCGGGGGCAAGTCTGCCGCGACGTTGTGGTTGACCACGCGTTTTCCGCGCGATCTGTGTCTGGCAAAGGAGTCCGCCGATGTATCCCGTCATCCGCCTGATCAAGGAATTCGTGAAATTCCGCGACGCCAGCCCGCTTGGCCTGTTCGACACGCACATCTCCCATCACCGCTGCTGGCCGTGGGATCTGGATTTCATGATGGAGCTGAACAACGGGCGCACGCTGACGCTTTATGATCTGGGTCGTATGATCCTGGCCAAACGGCAGGGGCTGCTGAAGACACTGAAGCGCGAAGGCTGGGCGCTGACAGTGGCCGGATCGTCCGTGCGCTACCGTCGCCGCGTCCGCTTGTTCGACCTGCTTGAAATGCGCACACGCCTCATCGGCTGGGACGACAAGTTCTTCTACCTTGAGCAGTCAATGTGGAAGGGCGACGACTGTACCTCGCATATCCTTCTGCGCATGGCTATGACGGACAAGAACGGTCTTGTGCGGACAGATCGAACCCGCGAGGCGATAGGCCACAGCGGAGACATCCCCGCCCTGCCCGACTGGGTGACGGCGTGGAGCGAGGCCGAAGCGTTGCGCCCCTGGCCGCCGATGCAGGACGCTGAGCACCACAAAAGCAACGCCGCCTGACCCATGGACAGCCCCTTAACGCAGGGGCATAGTCACCGCAAAATGGGCAAGGGTGACGAGTATGAACAAGGCGGCGCGCAAGCGTATCTGGGGTTGGTTCTTCTTCGACTGGGCCAGCCAGCCTTACAATACGCTTCTGCTGACCTTCATCTTCGGCCCCTATGTCAAGGAACTGCTCAATGACGGGTCCGCCGCGCAGACCATATGGGGATACGGGATTTCGGCCGCGGGCATCCTGACGGCACTGCTAGCACCCCTGCTGGGCGGGATTGCAGACAGGGCCGGCCCGCGAACACGTCTGAACTTTATCTGGCTATTCTCCATTGCCTATGTCATCGGCGCAAGCGGCGTGTGGCTTGCGGCGCCGGGGGACTTCAACGTGGTGCTGGTGCTCGCGCTTTTCGGGCTCGGTCTGCTGGGGATGGAGTTCGCCACGATTTTCACCAATGCCATGTTGCCCGACCTTGCGCCGCGCGACCAGATCGGGCGGCTGTCGGGATCCGGCTGGGCGTTCGGCTATGCGGGCGGGCTAGCGGCGTTGGCGCTGGTGCTGATGTTCTTCGCGGAAAACTCCGAAACCGGGACAACGCTGATCGGCACGCAACCTGCTTTCGGCCTTGATCCGGCGCATCGGGAAGGCACCCGCGCTGTCGGGCCGCTCACCGCTCTGTGGTATGTGGTCTTCATGATCCCGTTCTTCCTGTGGGTGCGAGAAGCGCGGCCTAGCCATACGATCCGCCTTGCTGATGCGGCACGCACCGCATGGCCGGATCTGAAAGCATCGCTGGCCCATCTTCCCTCCAGACCCAGCCTGTTCGCATTTCTCGGCGCATCCATGTTCTACCGGGACGCCTTGAACGGGCTCTATTTCTTTGGCGGAATCTATGCGGCGGGCGTGCTTGATTGGAGCGTCGTCGATGTCGGCACCTTCGGCATCCTCGCCGTGTTATCCGGTGCGTTCTTTGCGTGGCTGGGCGGCAGAGCGGATACACGCTTCGGCCCGAAACCGGTGATCGTCCTGTCCGTCCTGATCCTTGCCACCGTCACACTTGCCGTCGTGTTTGTTACGCGTGATCGGCTGTTCGGCCTTGCCCTGCCCGAAGACAGTAAGATGCCCGACATCGCATTCTACATCCTCGGCATGACGATCGGTGCGGCAGGCGGCACGCTTCAGGCGGCCAGCCGGTCTATGATGGTGCGTCAGGGCGACCGCGAGCAGATGACACAGGGCTTTGGCCTCTATGCGCTGGCAGGTAAGGCGACATCATTCCTTGCGCCTTTTCTTGTCGCTGTGGCCACTGATCTGAGCGGGTCTCAGCAGATGGGCATCACACCTTTGCTTGCCCTCTTCCTTATCGGCCTTGTTTTGTTACTCTGGGTCAAACCAGACGGAGACGATGCGACATGATCCGACGCCTGATCGCCCTGACAGCAACCATTGCCGCACTAGCCACACCCACCTTCGCGCAGCAAAAGGCCAACCAGCTTTTCGGCGCAGCGCGGTCGGCTTCGCCACACCAACCCGCCGCTTTCGGCAGCTATTCACGTGGCTGCGCATCTGGGCTGGTTCAGCTGCCCGAAACCGGCCCAACATGGCAGGCGATGCGCCTATCGCGCAACCGTAACTGGGGGCATCCCGACGCGATCCGCTTCATTCAGCGCCTGAGCGAGTTTGCCGCGCTGCAGCCGGGCTGGAACGGGCTGTATATCGGAGATATCAGCCAGCCACGGGGTGGGCCGATGCTGTCAGGTCACGCGTCACACCAACTCGGCCTCGATATCGACATCTGGATGCGCCCCGCCAACAACCTTCAGCTTAGTCGCCAGCAGCGGGAAAACATCAGCTCGATCAATGTCCGCTCGGCCGATCAGCGCAGCGTGAATGGCAACTACTCAGAAGTCCACCGCGTCATTCTTCAGTCAGCCGCGATGGACCCCGCGGTAGACCGTATTTTTGTCACACCACCGGTCAAGATCGCCCTGTGTCAATCGGCGACATCCCGCGACAAGAACTGGCTGCAGAAGATCCGGCCTCTTTACGGGCACAACTATCACTTCCATGTTCGTTTGAAATGTCCGAAGGATTCGCCCGCGTGTCAGACCCAAACCCCATCCGTAAGAGAGCTGTCCAATGGCGGCAGTGGCTGCGACGAAACGCTGATGTGGTGGGTCACGGACTATCTGAACCCACCCAAGCAGACCCAGCCTTCCAAGCCTGCCCCGAAGAAAAAGGGCGCGCGCGATTTCGTGATGGCCGACCTGCCACAGCAATGCAGCGCGGTCTTGGCGGCGCGCTGATCGGTTTTGCGCTGGCGGGCTGCGCGCTCGCCGCCGACCCTTCTGAACGGCTGGAGTTGCTGGGTAGCTATCACTGGACCGGCGACGATGAACATTTCGGCGGCTTTTCGGGTCTGGAGGTAAGTGACGACGGGAACAGTTTCACCGTCATCACTGATCGCTCCTTTATCACCCGCGGTACATTTCAGCGCGAGGACGGTCGTATCGCGTCGGTCGCCGCCGAGCCACTCGCACCACTCGTCAATAGCAAGGGTGAGCGATTGGAAGGCTACATGTCTGACAGCGAGGGGCTGGCTCAGGCCGCTGACGGCACGCTTTACATATCCTTCGAGGGCTTTCACCGCGTCAGCCGCTTGATCGAAGGTGAGAACAAAGAAAACATTGTCGGTTGGATTGATCGCCCGGCGGAGTTCAACAGCTTCCAGAACAACTCCGCGATGGAGGCGCTGGCGATTGATCCACAAGGGCGACCTATAGCCTCGCTTGAACGTTCAGGCGACTGGGACAAGCCCTTTCCCGTATATCGTCTGGAAGGCGATCGTTGGACACAGCCTTATTTCATCCCGCGCCGAGGTAAACATCTTCTGGTGGGCGCGGATGTGGGACCTGACAACCGCCTCTATATCATCGAACGCAAGTTTTCCGGTATTCTGGGGTTCTCCTCGCGCATCCGCAGCTTTGCCTTCCACGGTGACACGCTGACAGATGAGCAACTGCTGATCGAGACACCCACAGGCAAGTTCGACAACCTGGAAAGCATTTCCGTCTGGCGCGATGATGGCGGCGCGATCCGCCTGACGCTGATCTCAGACGACAACTTCTTTCCGCTACAGCGCACCGAATTCGTCGAATACAGGCTGGCCGCGAAATCGCCCCACTCTTGATTCACCGGTTTCTTTTGTGTAGGTGGCGCTGTCCCTGAATGCAGGGGCCGAGTCTCCGCTACCTTGATAAAACGGACCATATACATGACCCGCATTCTACCTGGCATCCTTGCCATGGCCGCTATCGTGGTGGCCTCCAACATCCTCGTGCAGTTCCTCTTCGGACAGTGGCTGACATGGGGCGCTTTCACCTATCCCCTAGCATTCCTTGTCACGGACGTGATGAACCGCGTCTATGGCCCCAAATCCGCGCGCCGCGTCGTGCTTGCGGGTTTTGTGATCGGCATCATCTGTTCCTTCATCGGCACCCAGATCCATGGCGAAATCGGCCCGCTGGTCACGCTTCGCATCGCGCTGGCATCCGGTACAGCCTTCCTCGTCGCCCAGTTGATAGACGTCGCGATCTTTGATCGTCTGCGCAAGGGCGCATGGTGGCGCGCTCCGCTTGCATCCACGCTTGTCGGTTCGATCCTGGACACAACGCTATTTTTTACCATCGCGTTTGCCGCAAGCCTGACCTTTCTTGAACCGGCCAATGATGTCAGCTGGGCCAACGAAGCGATCCCGCTTCTCGGCGCAGGCCCCATCGTGCCGCTTTGGGCATCTCTGGCTGTGGCAGACTGGATGGTAAAGCTGTCGCTGGCCATCATCGCGCTGATCCCATTCCGGATGATCGTGGATCGTTTGCGTGCTCAAGCGGTATGATTAAAATATAGGCAAATCTGAGCAGCGCCATGTCCGAAAATGTAAAAATTCTTTGACAAAATTCATTTCGGTGGCAGCCTGAACTCATGTGAAACAATCGAAAGGAGGTGATCCAGTGTTGAGAGAGTCATTGGAGAAAGGCGTCGGGACAGCGCGGAGGGGCAGCCGCTAGGCAATCTTAGCGGCATTGTGCCGCAACCCGTGTTGGCCAAAGGTCCTGACCGACCCCGGCCTCCTGAACTTCTCGGAAGGGTCGCCCATCGGGCGGCCCTTCTTTCTAGCAGCATTTCAGCGGCTTGGATCGATCAGGCATCCTTGCCCGTGCTATCACGACTGGCACAAAAGATGCCCTAACGGTATGTAAGATAAGCTAAAAACCGCTCAAATCAGTCACGAAAACGTGCATCGTGGAACACTAAACCTCTCCGCGAGTCCTCCTTATATCGCGACTGTCATCGCCCCATGCTGGGCTGTGACCAATTAAAGGAGTTGAGCAATGAAACTTATCGCAACTGCCTCCGCACTTGCCCTGTCCGCAGCACCGGTTTTGGCCGGTGGCCTGACTGAACCACAGCCGACACCCGAACCCGTTGCCGTCACACCGGTCGCTCCGGTTGTCGCGTCAAGCCTTTGGTCCGGGGGCTATGTCGGTGCCCAAGCAGGTTACGCCTGGGCTGAAGCCGATGATGCCGACGACGAAGGTCCGATCGGCGGTCTGCACGGTGGTTACCTGTGGAATTCCGGCAAGTTCGTCTACGGTATCGAAGGCGACTATGACTGGGCAGATGTAGAATTCGGAGATGCGGGCAGCCTGGACAGCATCGGGCGCATCAAGGCGAAAGCCGGTTACGACCTGGGCCGTACGCTGCTTTACGCAACCGCTGGTGGTGCTTACGCTGACGCAGAGATCGGCGGCGACAGCTACAGCGACTGGGGCTGGGTAGCCGGTGCAGGCGTAGACTACATGGTCACGGACGCGTGGTCGGTTGGCGCGGAAGCCCTGTACCACAAGTTCGACGATTTCGACGACAGTGGTGCAGACCTGAGCGGCACAACCTTGACCGCGAAAGTGGCCTACCACTTCTAAGAATTCACGTTTCCCTCGTGAGGGCGTCGGTTTTCCGGCGCCCTTTTTCGTTGTCCGGCGCTGAGTAACCGCCTGTCACCGCTGCGTGATGTTACGTTTCAGCCCGTTGCCAGAACACGATTTCAGGCGCAGGCTCGTCATGATCAGGAGGACAACGCATGCCCATCGCCAGCAAATCTATTCTATCAGCCGCCGTCATGTTGGCCGCGACAGCATTACATTCGGCACCCGCCAGCTCAGACACAGCTGTCGTTGCAGGCGGATGTTTCTGGTGCGTAGAGGCTGATTTCGAGAAAGTCCAAGGCGTCAGAGAGGTCGTATCTGGCTTCGCGGGCGGAACCGTGGCCAACCCTACCTACAAGCAAGTCGTTCGCGGTGGGACGGGCCATTATGAGGCCGTCGAGATCACTTACGATCCGGCGGTTATCAGCTACAACCAGATCCTTGACCTTTTCATGCGATCAATTGACCCCACAGATGCGGGCGGGCAGTTCTGTGACCGCGGCGACACCTACCGCACTGCGATTTTCGCCACACCATCGCAAAAAGGTGACGCGCAAGCCGCTGTCGAGCGCGCTCAACAAGCGCTAGGCCAACCCGTTGTGACACCCGTGTTAGATGACGCACCATTTTACCCGGCGGAGGATTACCATCAGGATTACTACAAAAAGGATGATCTCATCCTCACGCGCTTCGGCCCAAAATCCAAAGAGGATGCATATAACCTGTATCGCGAAGGATGCGGTCGTGATGATCGGGTTCGTCAGCTTTGGGGCAATGACGCGCCGTTTGTAGGTGGTTAGTTCTGCGCCATGAGATCCCGGACCTCTGTTAGCTCCGGGATCGCAGCGGTCGCACCTTCCTTGGTGACCGCCAGCGCGCCCGCTGCCAAGGCAAAGCGCAAGGCGTCTAAGGGCAGATCACCTCGATCCAAGCCCGCGATCAAGTAACCAGCAAAGGTGTCGCCCGCACCGGTGGTATCGATCGGCGTCACTTGTGGGCTTGGCAGATCCACCACTGTTCCCGCCTTCAGATCGTGCCAGGTGGCGCCGTTTGCCCCCTTGGTCACCGCCACCCCTTCCACCTGCAGGGCTGTAATGTCGCATTCAAGGGCTGCACAAAGCTGTGCAGCCTCGACTTCATTCAATAGCAGGATGCTGACAAAAGGCAGAACCGCCTTGACGGCTTCTGCGTCGAATGGTGCGGCCGAATAGACCACACGCATGCCTTTACTTTTGGCGATGCGTGCAGCCTCTGGCTGACAATTCGTTTCATTCTGCAGAACCAGAAAGTCAGACTCCAAGGCGCATGCTAGCATATCAGAAATTGATGCGACGGAATGCTGACCGTTTGCCCCTGTCAGAATGACGATGCAATTCTCGCCATTGTCATCCACCATGATCTGCGCCCGCCCCGTTGGCCCCGGCACGCGCGAGATGCCCGATACATCAACACCATATGCGCTGAGCTGCCCAGTGACCGCTTCCCCATCATCCCCCACACAACCGATATGCATGACTTTCGCACCCGACTTGGCAAGGGCAACGGACTGGTTGGCACCTTTGCCACCCAGTCCTGACATGTTAGATGTGGCAGTTAGAGTTTCGCCCGGCTTCGGAAGATGAGGGACGCGCAATACGTCATCGATATTGATCGAACCGAGATTGAAAACCGCCATGTGCTAACCCACTTTTGCCGCCGCCAGAACTGCCATGTTCAGGATGTCGTTCACAGTCGAGCTACTGGAGCAAATCTGGATCGGCTTGTCGACGCCCGTCAGGATTGGCCCGATGACCGTAGCGCCACCCATCTGCTGCATCAACTTGACGGAGATCGACGCAGAATGCCGCGCTGGCACCACAAGGATGTTTGCCGGACCCGTCAGGCGCGAGAAAGGGTAATGGCTCATTGCTTCCATGTTCAGGGCTACATCGACCGCCATTTCACCTTCGTATTCGAAGTCCGCGCCACGGGCGTCCAGCACTTTGGGCGCCTGCCACATCTTTTCAGCGCGCTCAGATGCGGGATGGCCGAAGGTCGAAAAACTGACAAACGCTACGCGTGGCTCAACACCAATTTCGCGCGCGACCTTCACAGCTTGCTCCGCGATAGTGGCGAGATCTTCCTCGTCAGGCCATTCATGCACCAGCGTGTCAGTTACGAAGACAATACGCCCCTTGTTCAGCAACGCCGTGACGCCGACCGTGCCATGTTCGGCATCGGCATCAAAGACAAGGTTGATCATTTCCATTACATGAGCGGACTTGCGCGTGGCCCCGGTGACCATGCCATCCGCATGCCCATGTGCCAGCATCAGTGACGCGAAAACATGGCGGTCGCGCGCGGCCAGTCGATGCACGTCCTGCGCGTCATAACCCTTGCGCTGCAGCCGCTTGTAGAGGAAGTCCTTGTAGGCATCCAGGTGATCCGTATTGGCTGCATTGGTTACGCGCAATTCGCGCACTGCATCACCCAGCCCCTCGGCTTCCAGCGCTGCTTTGACCTCTGGTTCACGGCCGATGACAATGGCCTTGCCAAGCCCCGACCGCTGATAGGCCACAGCCGCGCGAAGCACGCGCACATCATCACCTTCAGCGAAAATCATCGTCGCCTGCGCAGATCGGGCGCGAGCATAGATACCTTCGATGATCGTAGCGGTCGGGTCCATGCGGGCCTTCAACGTCAATTCATACGCGTCGATATCTTCGATCGGGCGGCGGGCCACGCCGGTCTTCATACCAGCCTCAGCCACGGCGGGCGGGATGCGGTGAATCAGCCTCGGATCAAACGGTGTGGGGATGATGTAGTCGCGCCCGAATGACAGCTTGCGGCCATAGGCCATGGCAACCTCGTCCGGCACATCTTCCCGCGCAAGTTTCGCCAAGGCCTCGGCGCAAGCGATTTTCATCTCGTCGTTGATCGCGCGAGCATGGATATCCAGCGCGCCCCGAAACAGGTATGGAAAGCCCAGAACGTTGTTCACCTGGTTGGCATAATCAGACCGACCCGTCGCGACAATCGCATCCAGCCTGACCTCATGCGCCTCTTCAGGCGTGATTTCGGGGTCAGGATTGGCCATCGCGAAGATCACAGGGTTGTCGGCCATCGCCTTTACCATGTCCTGAGTCAGCGCGCCTTTCACTGACACACCAAGGAATACGTCAGCACCTTCCATCGCCTCTTCAAGCGTCCGCAGATCAGTCTTGATGGCGTGCGCCGATTTCCACTGATTCATGCCCTCGGTGCGGCCCTGGTAGATCACGCCCTTGGTGTCGCAGACGATGCAGTTGTCATGCTTTGCGCCCATCGACTTGAGCAATTCGATACAGGCAATCCCTGCGGCACCCGCACCATTGAGAACGATCTTCACATCCTCGATCTTCTTGCCGGACAGGTGCAGCGCGTTGATCAGACCAGCTGCACAGATGACCGCAGTGCCGTGCTGGTCATCGTGGAACACCGGAATGTCCATCTCTTCCTTGAGCCGCTGCTCGATGATGAAACACTCGGGTGCCTTGATGTCTTCAAGGTTTATACCACCATAGGTCGGCCCCATCAGTTTAACGGCCTTGATGAACTCTTCCGGATCTTCAGTGTCCAGTTCCACATCGACGGAATTCACGTCCGCGAAGCGTTTGAACAGGACTGCCTTGCCCTCCATCACGGGCTTCGACGCCAGCGCGCCAAGGTTTCCAAGGCCCAGAACGGCAGTCCCGTTGGAAATCACGGCAACCGTGTTGCCCTTGGTCGTGTAGTCGAACGCGGTTTCCGGCTTCTCGTGAATGACCTCACAGGGCACCGCCACACCCGGACTGTAAGCCAGCGACAGATCGCGCTGAGTGCTCATCGGCACAGTCGCCTGAATTTCGAACTTGCCGGGCTGCGGGTGCAGGTGGAAGGCCAGCGCCTCTTCCCGGGTGATCTTGCCTTTGGTCGCCATGCCTGCGCTCTCCTCCAATTCGGTCAGATATTCTTAAGGCAGCGCCTGCGCGCGCTCAACAGACCGATTTGCGACTTTCACAAGAAGGTGCTGCTTTGTAGGGTAAGGGCCGGTTACGGAGGCAGGTTTGAACACGCACGCAGTCACGCCCATGATGGCGCAGTTTCTGGAAATCAAAGCCGATCATCAGGACGCGCTTCTGTTTTATCGCATGGGCGACTTTTACGAAATGTTCTTCGATGACGCGGTTGCCGCGGCAGCGGCGCTGGACATCGCGCTGACAAAACGCGGGAAACATCAGGGCGAAGACATCCCGATGTGCGGCGTCCCGGTGCATTCTTCGGAGAACTATCTGCACACGCTGACGCGTAAAGGCTTTCGCGTGGCCATATGTGAGCAGTTGGAGGATCCGGCCGAAGCCAAGAAACGCGGGTCCAAATCCGTGGTAAAGCGCGGTGTCGTACGGCTGGTCACGCCCGGTACGCTTACCGAAGACGGGTTGCTGGACGCACGGCGCCACAATTTCCTTGCCGCTTGGGCGGACATTCGGGGCGACGGTGCGCTGGCCTGGGCAGATATTTCAACTGGCGAGCTACGGGTGATGCCCTGCCCGCCTGTGATGCTGGCCCCGCAACTGGCCCGCCTGGCGCCACGCGAGGTTCTGTGCACGGACGCGACAGAGGACACATTGGCACCGATCGCCGACGAACTGGACGCCGCCCTAGTGCCCTTGGGTGGTGCGAGCTTCGACAGCGCCTCAGGAGAAGCGCGGCTTTGCAGGGTTTACGAGGTTGGAACACTCGACGCATTCGGCAGCTTTTCGCGCCCCGAACTGTCCGCTATGGGCGCTCTCGTCGACTATCTGGAAATCACGCAGAAAGGAAAACTGCCGCTCCTGCGTCCACCACAACGTGAAGAATCCGGCAGCGCCATGCAAATCGACGCAGCCACGCGGCGCAATCTGGAACTGACGCGCAGCTTGTCGGGGGGGCGTGACGGATCGCTGATTGCCGCGATCGACCGAACCGTGACCGCTGCCGGCGCCCGTTTGCTCGAACGCCGCATCTCCGCGCCTTCACGCGATGTGTTTGAGATCCGCGCGCGGCACGATGCAGTCGCATTTTTATTCGACCATTCGCGCGTGCGGGAAACGCTGGCGGACCTGCTTCGCAAGGCGCCCGATATGGACCGCTCCATGGCCCGCCTGGCGCTTGACCGCGGCGGTCCACGCGACCTGACAGCCCTCCGCGACGGCTTGACCCAAGCGATGGCTATCGCAGAGCACTTGGGGAACACGGACGCGCCGGACCGTCTGATCCAGGCGGCGCGCGACCTGACGGGCCATGAGGCGCTGTGTGATATGCTGGAGGCGGCCCTGGTGGCCGATCCTCCACTGCTGACCCGCGATGGTGGCTTCGTTGCAACAGGCTATAACGCGGAACTGGACGAAGCCCGCACGCTGCGCGATGAAGGACGAAGCGTGATTGCCTCGCTTCAAGCGAGCTATGCCGAACAGGCTGGCATCGGCGCGCTGAAGATCAAGCACAACAACGTGCTGGGTTATTTTATCGAAACGCCCGCCACCCACGCCAACAAGATGCTGGCAGAGCCGCTGTCGCAGACCTTCATCCATCGCCAGACAACTGCCAACGCTGTACGCTTCACGACGGTTGAGCTGTCCGAGCTCGAACGCAAGATCATGAATGCTGGCACTTTGGCGCTGGAGATCGAAAAGCGCCTGTTCGAAGAATTGCGCGCTGCCTGCCTGTCTCACGCAACGGCCATCGGAACTGCCGCGCGCGCATTGGCAGAGATCGACCTGACCGCAGCATTTGCCGACCTCGCCTCAAGTGCCGATTGGTGCCGCCCGAAAATGGATGAAAGTCGCGCATTTTCAATCAAGGCCGGACGGCATCCGGTGGTCCAGGCCGCGCTGGCACGTCAGGGCGGCACCCCGTTCATCGCCAATGATTGCAAACTTTCGGCCGAAGGGGCATCAGCCGCGATCTGCCTTCTGACCGGTCCCAACATGGCAGGCAAATCGACATGGTTGCGGCAGAACGCCCTGATTGCCCTGCTGGCACAAGCGGGTGCCTTTGTCCCCGCAAGGTCGGCCCATATTGGGCTGGTCAGCCAGTTGTTCAGTCGCGTGGGGGCCGCCGACGACCTGGCGCGCGGACGATCCACTTTCATGGTCGAAATGGTCGAAACCGCTGCGATCCTGAACCAGGCCGACGACCATGCGCTCGTGATCCTCGATGAAATCGGACGCGGCACGGCGACCTATGACGGGCTGTCCATTGCATGGGCGACGCTGGAACAACTGCACGAGGTCAATCGCTGTCGCGCCCTGTTCGCGACGCATTATCACGAAATGACAGCGCTCGCCGAAAAACTTGATGGCGCCAGCAACGCGACCGTCGCGGTAAAGGAATGGGAGGGCGATGTGATCTTCCTGCACGAGGTACGACCCGGTGCAGCGGATAGATCGTATGGTGTACAGGTCGCAAAGCTGGCGGGCCTGCCCGACAGCGTCGTTACGCGAGCGAGAGAAGTTCTGGATCGTCTGGAAAGCAAGGATCGCGACGGGCCGTCCGCGCCGGCGATCATCGATGATCTGCCGTTGTTTTCGACAAAGCCTGAACCGGCACCAAGACCGGCCGTGCCGTCAAGGGTTGAGGAATTGCTCCGCAACATTCACCCCGACCAACTCAGCCCACTTGATGCGCTAAAGCTGGTTTATGAGCTGAAATCGGCAGGTTCTGACAGCTAGCAACCTGAAACGAAAAGACCCCGCCAGTGGCGGGGTCGGTCAAGTTCCATGCTGTCCGATCAGCTGGCGGGTGTCGAGGACACACCGACCTGCGCGGGACGTAACAAACGGTCATGCAGCATGAAACCATGCGTCATGACCTGAATGATGTCTCCGGCTTTGGTATCTGGCACCGGCGCTTCGAACATCGCCTGATGAAGCTGCGGATCGAACTTGTCGCCTGCTTCCGGAACGATCGGCTGGATGCCGTGCTTCGTAAAAATGTTCAGCAACTCGCGCAGTGTCAGTTCAACACCTTCGACCACGGCAGACTTGGTATCGCCGTTATCTTCACGCGCGGCATCGAGTGCACGGTTCAGGTTATCGAACACTGGCAGCATGTCGCGAGCCAGCTTCGTTCCGCCATATTGTTCTGCTTCACGACGATCTCGTTCGCTTCGCTTGCGGACATTTTCAGAATCCGCCAGCGCACGCATGAAGCGGTCACGGTAATCGTCACGCTCCGCGCGCAATGCTTCGAGCTCATCATCGCTGGACGCTATATCATCCACGAATTCTGCGCCATCTTCGGCCAAGCCGTCCGTCGAGTATTCCGTCAGATCAATGGGCTCTTCGGCACCGGCCTGTTCCAGAATGTCGTCCAGATCGACGCTGTCTTTTTTCTTCGGCTCCGCCATATCAACTCCTTTCACGACCGGTCGGCAATCAGCTTGCCCACCAGCTGCGCTGTGTAATCGACAATCGGTACGATCCGGCCATAATTCAACCGGGTCGGCCCGATGACGCCCACCGCGCCAATTATCTTTCGATCAGCGTTCATATATGGACTCACCACCAAAGAGGAACCCGAAAGTGAAAAGAGTTTGTTCTCAGACCCGATAAAAATGCGGACACCTGCACCCTCTTCGGTCAGTTCGAGGAATTCGGCGATGTCGCGCTTACGTTCGAGATCATCGAACAGGCCACGAATGCGTTCCAGATCGGCGCCCTGATCGTCCAACAGATTCGCGCGGCCCCGCACGATCAGCCTGCCGGGATTGTCATCCGGGTCGCCCCAAACCGCCAGACCGCTTTCAACCAGTTCCCGGGATAGGGAATCAATCTCTTGCCTGCGGTTCTTGATTTCGGCATCAATCCGACCGCGTAATTCGGACAGCGTTAACCCTTCGGCCAGCGCGTTCAGGAAATTCGCGGCCTCGCGCATGGACGATGGCGTCTGCCCTGGAGACGGGGAAAAGACGCGGTTTTCCACATGGCCATCGGCAAACACCAGCACCACGAGGGCGCGATCCGGACCGAGGCTAACAAATTCGATGTGTTTGATCGGCGCTTCGTGTTTAGGCGTCAAAACAAGGCTCGCCCCATGAGTCACCCCCGAAAGCGCTGCGCCTACCCCGTCAAGCAACGCGCCAACATCCGAGGAGTTATCCCCCAAGGTCGCGTCCAGTTTTTGCCGATCATCTCCCTGGAGATCACTGACCTCCAGAAAGCCATCAACGAACATCCGCAAGCCAAGCTGCGTCGGAATACGCCCCGCAGATACATGGGGGCTATCGAGCAGCCCGAGATATTCCAGATCCTGCATTACATTGCGGATCGTCGCGGCGCTGACCTTTTCACTTAAGCTGCGCGTCAATGTGCGCGACCCCACCGGGTCACCTGATTCGAGATAGCCCTCGACCACTTTGCGGAATACCTCGCGCGATCGGTCATTCAGCTCATTCAGAAGATTGTCGTCTGTTATCTTCGTCACCAGTTCACCCATTCTTGCGCACCCAGCCTCGCCGCGACGTCAATCAGGGTTGAAATGCGCCATGCGCGGCAGATATGGGACAAGCAAACCCGACAAAAGGAATTGCCATGCGCCCTTCAGGCCGAGAGTTAAACGAACTGCGCCCGATTTCAATCGAAACCAATGTTACGCGTCATGCCGAAGGCTCCTGCCTGATCAAGATGGGCGACACGCATGTGCTCTGCACTGCATCTATCGACGCGAAAGTGCCGCCCTTCATGAAGAACAGCGGTCTTGGCTGGGTTACGGCCGAATACGGAATGTTGCCGCGCGCTACGCACACACGCATGAACCGCGAGGCCAAGCGCGGGCAGTCAGGTCGCACTCAGGAGATCCAGCGGCTGATTGGCCGCAGCCTTCGCGCCGGCGTTGACCGTGTTGCGCTTGGCGAACGCCAGATCACCATCGACTGCGACGTCATCCAAGCCGATGGCGGCACGCGCTGTGCATCCATCACCGGCGGTTGGGTTGCGCTGCGCCTGGCAGTGAACAAGCTGATGAAGGCAGGCGATGTGATTTCCGACCCATTGCTGGATCCGGTTGCCGCCGTAAGCTGCGGCATCTATGCCGGTCAACCTGTGCTGGATCTGGACTACCCCGAAGACAGTGAAGCGGGCGTGGACGGCAATTTCGTCATGACGGGCTCGGGTCGGCTGATCGAGGTGCAGATGTCTGCGGAGGGCGCGACCTTCTCCCGCGACCAGATGAGCCAATTACTTGATTTGGCTGAACTGGGCCGTGCGAAGCTGGTCGAAGCACAGAAGACGGCAGCCGCCTGATGCGCAAACTGACGGAACCCAAGATTGTTTTGGCGTCCCACAACAAGGGCAAGCTGCGCGAAATATCCGCGCTGCTTGAACCCTTTGGCATTGATGTGGTGTCCGCTGGTGAACTTGGCCTGACAGAACCGGACGAAACCGAGGACAGTTTTGCAGGCAATGCACGGATCAAGGCCCACTACGCCGCCAAGGAAAGTGGCCTGCCCGCCCTGTCCGACGACAGTGGGCTTGAAATCGACGCGCTCGACGGTGCCCCCGGTGTTTACACGGCTGATTGGGCAGAAACCGGCAACGGGCGCGACTTTGGTATGGCAATGCAAAAGGCCCAGGACAAGCTGGACGCGGTGAATGCCGCCGAGCCCCGCCTCGGTCGCTTCTGCTGCACGCTGTGCATCGCCTGGCCAGACGGACACGACGAAATTTTCGCGGGTACAGTCAGTGGCCACCTCGTCTGGCCCCCGCGGGGCGAGCGTGGGTTCGGCTACGACCCGATGTTCATTCCGGCGGGGCATGACGAAACCTTCGGCGAGATGGACCCGGCGCGAAAACAAAAAATCAGCCACCGCGCTGACGCATTCGCAAAATTCAAGGCCGGGGCGCTTGACTGAGCGCCCTGACTGGGAAAACGGAGGCTTCGGCCTCTATATCCATTGGCCGTTCTGCGCCGCCAAATGCCCCTATTGCGACTTCAACAGCCATGTGGCCGACACAATTGATCACACACGCTGGAAATCTGCCTATCTGAACGAACTACGTCGGTCCGCTGAAGAAACCCAAGGTCGTATCCTGCGATCCGTATTCTTCGGCGGCGGCACCCCATCCCTGATGGATCCCGACACCGTCGCAGAAGTGCTGTCTGAAGTTCACAGGTTATGGCCCGTTGCCAATGATCTGGAGGTCACGTTGGAAGCAAACCCCACCTCGGTCGAGGCAGGGCGGTTTCGCGCGTTTCGTGACGGTGGCGTATCCCGTATCTCGATGGGAATACAGTCGCTTAAAGATGATGATCTTCGGCAACTGGGTCGACTACATTCCGTAGACGAAGCGAAGAAAGCATTCGAAATCGCAAGGACGGCCTTTGAACGTGTGAGCTTCGATTTGATTTACGCCCGCCAGAACCAATCCCTGCGAGATTGGGAAGCCGAACTGACCGAAGCTTTGGAAATGGCAATTGATCACCTGTCGCTCTATCAGTTGACCATCGAACCCGGCACCGCCTTCGGCGCTCGCCATGCCAAGGGTGGCTTGAAGGGCTTGCCCGCCGACAGTCTTGCCGCCGACATGTTTGATCTGACTCAGGACGTTTGTGCCCGATACGGTATGCCCGCCTACGAGGTTTCAAACCATGCGCGCGACGGGGCCGAAAGCCGACACAATCTGGTTTACTGGCGCTATGGTGATTACATCGGCATAGGCCCGGGTGCCCATGGTCGGATCACCGATAGCCGGGCGCGGTTTGCAACCGAGACACCTCTCGCTCCGGGGAAATGGCTCGAACAGGTCGAACAGACCGGTTCAGGCGAATCCATGCGCGAGGCTCTGTCGCTAGAGGATCAGGCTACCGAGTACCTGCTGATGAGCTTGCGGCTGAACGAAGGTACGGATCTGGCGCGGTTGCGCAGTCTTGGCTACTCGCCTGACGACGATACTCTCATACAGTTGCAGCAAGAGGGCTTGATCGACATCGCTGGGAGACACCTGAGCACCACATCAAACGGGCGTTTACTTCTCAATGCGGTTCTCCGTCAATTACTGGAGGCATAGTTGAGGGCCGCGTGGTTCATTTTCGGCTGTCTGTCCGTAGCGATCGGCTTTGTCGGGGCATTTCTGCCGCTATTACCGACGGTTCCGCTTCTGATCCTGGCCGCATTTTGTTTCGCCAGATCGTCGCCAAAGCTGCATGAATGGCTTCTGACGCACCCAATCTACGGGCCACATATACGCGACTGGCAAGAAAGGGGCGCTATATCTAGACGAGCAAAACGGCTCGCCGTAGCTTCTTGCGTCGCGACATTCGGGATTGCCCTGCTGCTGGGGCTGCCCATCCGCCTGCTTATACTTCAGGCAGTCGTTCTGCTTTCGGTCTGCGCCTTTATCCTTACGCGCCCGTCAAGCTAGGCGTCAGGATTCGGCAAATTTCGTCCAGTTGATCCAGCGACTTATACTCAATCGACACGCGACCAGACTGACCGCCGTCAGAATGATCGACCAGGACCTTCAATCCGAGATTCGCCGACAAGTCCGCCTCTAGCGCACGGGTATCTGCATCCTTCTCCGGTTTGGTAATGGTCTTCCGTCGAGGAGCCTCCGAGCCGTTCATCAGCTTCCGCGCCAGCTTCTCCGTTTCCCGCACCGATAGATCATCATCGACGACCTTCCGCGCCAAGCCGACCGGATCGTCCGCTGTTATCAGCGCCCGCGCGTGGCCTGCCGACATCCGCCCTTCGATCAAATGCGCCTGGACTTCCGGCGGTAGCTGCAACAGACGCAAAAGGTTTGCGATGTAGCTACGACTTTTGCCTAAAGCCTCCGCAAGCTTTTCCTGGGTGTGCCCAAAGCGTTCCATCAACTGGCGATAGCCTGCGGCTTCCTCCACCGCATTCAAATCCGCGCGTTGGATGTTCTCAATGATCGCAATTTCAAGAACTTCGGTATCGGAAAATTCTCGTACGATTACAGGAACTTCATGCAGCTGCGCGCGCTGTGCTGCGCGCCAGCGCCGCTCGCCCGCAACAATCTGATACTTCGCCGCGCCGTTCGAAATTTCTCGGACGATCAACGGTTGAAGTATCCCCTTTTCCTTCACCGACGACGCCAACTCGGACAGTGCATCTTCGTTAAAATGGCGTCTTGGCTGGTCGGGGTTCGGCGTCACCTGCTCGATTGGGATCATGCGATCTGCGCGCAGAACAGCCGGTCGATCATTCGATGGCTGCGAATGATGCACCTCCACGTCTGCCATAAGCGCCGAGAGACCGCGCCCTAACCCGCGTTTTTCCTTACTGCTCATCTTTGCCCCCTACTGCTGTAGTTCAGGTTTGCGCGCATATCTCGCGCTTAGTTCTTCCGCCAGTTGTTTATATGCAAGGCTTCCCTTCGACATCGGATCGTATTCGGTTACCGGCATCGCATATGAGGGCGCTTCGCTAATGCGAACGTTTCGCGGCACGATCGTATTAAAGACCAGTTCGCCAAGCGTTTGCCGCGCATCAGTTTCCACCTGCTGTGCTAACCGGTTACGCGCATCATGCATGGTCAGCAGGACACCCTCGATCCGCAGCTCGGGATTTGCCGCCTGTCTGATCTCTCGAATTGTCAGCATTAGCTGCGACAGCCCTTCTAGCGCGAAGAATTCGCTCTGCAGAGGTATAAGTACGGAATCGGCGGCTACCATAGCGTTGACCGTCAACAGATTGAGAGACGGCGGACAATCGATCAAGATATAGTCGATTTCCAGTTGATTGATCGTCTGATCCCGCAGCGCGTCACGCAAAAGAAAGCTGCGACGTTCGTTTGAGACAAGTTCTATATCCGCAGAACTAAGATCTGTCGTGGCTGGAGCGATAATTACGTTATCGACCCCGGTCGGATAAAGCACATCTGCTAGCTTCGCACCGTCTACCAGAAGGTCATATGTTGTAAGTTTGCGGTCATCCGGTTCAATACCAAGACCTGTCGACGCATTACCTTGCGGGTCCAAGTCCAAGATAAGGACAGAATGCCCCTTTGACGCAAGAGACGCCCCCAGATTGATTGTAGTGGTAGTCTTGCCTACCCCACCCTTCTGATTTGTAACCGCGATAACCCGGGCGTTACACCGATTTGCCATTCGACAGGTCCTCGAACCGTAATATAGCTGCCTCTGACTCTGTTCTACTCGGGAATACGTCCAGTTTGAACGACCAATCTTGTTTCAGTCGATTAATTTCTTCTTTATGCCGCTCACCTTTCGGAAATATGCCTATGCCTCCCACGGCAAGGTGCCTGTACGCGTAAGGAATAAGCTTTGGTAGCGGCGCTAGCGCTCTGGCCGATACGACGTCTGCCGATTGTGGCGGTACCATCTCGATCCGATCTGCTATCACGGACACGCTGACGGACGTTTCACGTGAAACAGTTCGGAGGAATGTGGCTTTCCTGATATCGCTCTCGATGCAGGTCACAGCTATACTCGGGGCTTTCTCGGCAGCGATGATTGCTACGACTAGACCCGGAAAACCGCCTCCGCTACCTAAATCCACCCATTTCCCGCTCAATACATTGGCAAGATCAAAAATTTGCGCTGAATCAAGTAGGTGGCGAGACCAAAGATCGTTGATCGTCTTTGGAGAAACCAAGTTTATCGACTTATTCCACTTTACCAGGAGGTCTGCATAGATTTCCAGCCGCCGAACTGTTTCACGTGAAACACCTCCTAACACGCTCTGAGCATCTTTCACGCCGACCTCTTTGAAGGCTTTTTGCGAAGCTTAGCTAGCAGTAAAGTAAGGGCAGCCGGGGTAATGCCTTCAATCTTTCCTGCATGAGCAAGATTGTGGGGCCGAACATGCTCAAGCTTATTTTTCAACTCTGACGACAGCCCTGATACGGCCGAATAGTCAAAGTCAGGCGGAATCACCGTGTCTTCTTCAGACTTTAGTGCTGCCGCGTCACGTTGTTGGCGTTCCAAGTACTGTGCATAGAGAGCATCTTTAGCCACCTGACTTCTGATTTCATGGTCAAGCTCATTAACCCCTGGAACAAAAGCCGCAATGCTGTCGATCGTAACATCTGGGAACGATAGAAGGTCATAGGGCGTTCGCTTGCGCCCATCATTTCCAACCGAGATACCATGCGCTCTGAGCTTCGTCGGAGAAAAGCTCTCGCTGACGAGCATACTCTTGGCCCTGGCCAGTTCATCCATCTTGCGACGAAACAGCGTTTCACGTGAAACACCAACGCAACCCAGATCAATCCCGATCTGCGTCAGTCTCTGGTCGGCGTTGTCTGCCCTTAGCGACAAACGGAACTCCGCTCGAGAGGTAAACATGCGGTAAGGTTCCGCGACACCTCTCGACGTTAGGTCATCGACCATGACGCCAATATAGGAGTTTGTTCGACTGAATACGTAGGGCTCGCGGCCCAATACCTGTAGCGCAGCGTTCAGACCCGCCACCATACCTTGAGCGGCCGCCTCCTCGTATCCAGTGGTTCCATTGATCTGTCCCGCCAGATATAGTCCTGGTTGCGTCTTTAGTTCTAAAGTTTGCTTCAGCGCACGCGGATCCACGTAATCGTATTCTATGGCGTAGCCTGGCTGCAAAATCGCCGCCTTCTCCAAACCTGCCATAGAGGCGATGTATGAGGCCTGTACATCCACAGGCAACGACGTTGAAATGCCATTTGGATAGACCGTGTGATCATCCAACCCCTCAGGCTCCAAGAACACCTGGTGAGAGGTTTTGTCGGCAAAACGGACAATCTTATCCTCGATGGATGGGCAGTATCTCGGACCGATACCTTCGATGTGACCTCCATACATCGCTGAACGGTCTATATTTTTTCTAATGATTTCATGGGTTTGTTCATTAGTGTGCGTAATACCACATGAAATCTGACGCGCGGATGCTTCACGTGTCAGAAATGAGAAAAAGGTGGGATCGTCATCACCAGGTTGTGTCTCCAGCCGATCCCAATCGATTGTACGACCATCCAATCGCGGCGGCGTGCCCGTCTTGAGCCGACCGAGCGGCAGATTCATGGCTTGGAACCGGTCGGCGAGCCGCACAGATGGTTTCTCCCCCATCCGACCAGCTTCATGGGACTTGTCGCCGATATGAATTACGCCACGAAGGAACGTACCTGTTGTGACCACGATTGCGCGTGTCGAGATACGCGAGCCGTCGGCAAGTTCGATCCCTGACACGACACCGTTCTCGAGCAAAATATCGGCGGCTTCTCCCTCAACAACAGTCAAATTCTGTTGCTGCGAGGTAAGTTCCTGCATGGTATCGCGATAGATCTTACGATCGGACTGCGCGCGCGGACCTTGGACTGCCGGGCCTTTGCGGCGGTTCAGAAGGCGAAACTGAATACCGGAAGCGTCAGCCACACGACCCATAACACCATCTAGTGCGTCTATTTCGCGGACAAGGTGACCTTTACCAAGCCCCCCAATGGCCGGGTTACAGGACATCACACCGATTTTCGTCGCATCCAAGGTAACAAGCGCTACCGATGCACCGATTCTGGCGGCGGCGTGTGCTGCTTCGGTTCCGGCGTGGCCGCCACCGATTACGACAATATCAAACTCACCATGTTTCACGTGAAACACCCATCATTTTCCCAAGCAGAAACTACTGAATATCTCATCCAAGACTTGTTCAGTATCTACCCGTCCTACAAGAGCATCTAATGTCCTTACGCAACGCCGCAATTGTTCTGCCGCCAACTCGGCCCTTTCGGAACCCAGGGCAAGTTCCATCTGCGCCATATCAAGAATCTCTCTAGCTGACAGCATAGCAATTCGATGTCGTTCTCGCACTGCTGTTCCCGCACCCGCAGAACGTGCAGTCAGAATCTCGCCGATGTTGGTCAGGAGTTCTGAAACCCCATGCCCTGTCTTCCCAGACACCGCTGGCTCGTCGGTCGGTTGCAAATCCGATTTCGCTCGAAGAACAAGATCGTCCGCCAGCAATTCTATCCCGTCAGGCAATGCTCCGTCAGTCAAAACCACGCGGAGATCGGCGTTGCGTGCTCGGCGCAACGCCAAGTCCACGCCTTTGGCTTCAATTTCATCAGTTGTCTCGCGCAGACCGGCGGTATCCAGGAAAGTTACCGGCAGCCCCCGAATGTCCATGCGCACTTCAATCACATCGCGCGTTGTTCCGGCGATATCAGAGGTGATGGCTGCCTCTCTACCAGCTAAGCTATTGAGAAGAGTTGATTTCCCGATATTCGGTCGGCCTAGTATCGCGACCTCGAAGCCATCTCGGATACGTTCAGCGGCTTCATATCCGTCTAGCTCCGCCTCGATCTCCTGCCTGACCGAACTTAGCAGCTCAGATACTTCCGGGGTAACGTCTTCGGGCACTTCTTCGTCGGCAAAGTCGATCGTCGCCTCGATCAAAGCCATGGAACGGATCAGCCTGCTTCGCCACTGTTCCGTCTTCTTACCCAGCGCGCCCGAAAAGATTCGAAGCGCCTGGCGTCGTTGAGCTTCGGTTTCAGCATCGATAAGATCTGCAAGCGCTTCGACTTCGGTAAGATCCAACTGGCCATTTTCCAACGCGCGCCGCGTGAACTCTCCAGCTTCCGCTAATCGTAAGCATTTGATTTTAGATAGCGAATTAAGAACGGCAGCCACCGTCGCGCGGCTTCCGTGAAGGTGAAGTTCAGCTACCTCTTCACCAGTAAAGCTTGCGCCCTTAGCAAAGGTCAGGACCAATGCGTGATCCAGATGAACACCTTCGGCATCAGACAAGCGCATGAGCGCCGCACGACGCGGCTCCGGCACACGCCCTGCTAAGTCCGCAACCGCCCTATGGGCGTGCGGACCAGACAGGCGAACGACCGCGACCCCGGCTTTCCCCTGCCCTGATGCGAGGGCGTATATGGTATCCATCGTTCAAGCGAGCCCCAGATCAGGTGTTCATCGACTCGAAGAACTCAGAATTCGTCTTGGTCTGTTTCAGCTTGGATAGCAGGAACTCGATCGCGTCCGTTGTGCCCATCGGGTTGAGAATCCGGCGAAGAACGAAGGTCTTCTGAAGATCAACCTTGTCGACCAACAGATCTTCCTTCCTCGTGCCGGACTTCAGAATATCCATAGCCGGGAAGACGCGTTTATCGGCAACCTTCCGATCAAGCACGATTTCCGAGTTACCAGTCCCTTTGAATTCTTCAAAGATGACCTCATCCATACGGCTTCCTGTGTCGATCAGGGCCGTCGCGATGATGGTCAGCGACCCGCCCTCTTCGATGTTTCGCGCAGCGCCGAAGAAACGCTTCGGACGCTGCAACGCGTTTGCATCGACACCGCCGGTCAGCACTTTACCCGAAGACGGTACGGTCGTGTTATAGGCGCGGCCCAGACGAGTAATCGAGTCGAGCAGGATCACAACATCACGCTTGTGTTCCACAAGGCGCTTGGCCTTCTCGATCACCATTTCGGACACGGCAACGTGGCGCGACGCAGGCTCGTCGAAGGTCGAGGAAATGACCTCTCCCTTTACGTTCCGCTGCATATCGGTGACTTCTTCCGGCCGTTCGTCGATCAGTAGAACGATCAGGTAGCATTCCGGGTGATTTTTTTCGATCGAATGCGCAATATTCTGAAGTAGAACGGTTTTACCCGTCCGCGGCGGTGCAACAATCAGAGAACGCTGGCCTTTACCGATGGGGGCAACCAGATCGATGACGCGGGCCGAGCGGTCCTTGACGGTCGGGTCTTCGATTTCCATCGTCAGCCGCTCATCGGGATAAAGCGGCGTCAGGTTGTCGAAGTTAATCTTGTGACGGGTGCGCTCCGGATCCTCGAAGTTGATCTGGGTTACCTTCGTCATCGCGAAGTAGCGCTCATTCTCGTTCGGCGCCTGGATGACACCTTCGACAGTGTCGCCGGTGCGCATCGAATGCAAGCGGATCATGTCCGGCGACACATAGATGTCATCGGGACCCGGCAGATAGTTGGCTTCGGGCGAACGCAGGAAGCCGAAGCCGTCTTGCAGTACCTCCAGCACACCGTCGCCGGAAATTTCCCAGCCATCTTCGGCGCGTTCTTTGAGGATCTGGAACATCATTTCGCCCTTACGCATCGTAGAGGCGTTTTCAATCTCCAGCTCCTCGGCCATCGCGAGAAGATCCTGGGGGCTCTTCGCTTTAAGATCAGCGAGGTTAAGGCATTCTTTGGTCACGGCAATATTCATATACTGGGACACACTCTGACAACGTTGTCAGCGGTGCTCTCTCATGGAATGGAAAATCAGCGGGCGGACGCCCTTCAGAAAGTCCACATAGCGATCCACCTCGCCGGAGTCAACGTTTCAGAAGGGACGCGCGATCACCGACACCACAATTATCATCATAAGAAATGTGGGAACTTCGTTCATCATCCGGTAGCGGCGCCCACTGAGCTTGTTCTGGCCACTGATAAAATCCTTACGCCGTTTCGCCAGCCAGTGATGGAACCAAGTCATCGCAAGCACCGCTGCGGCCTTCGTATAGGGCCACACAGCGCCCCAATCGACAATTCCCGGGGTCAGGGCCAAAGCAACACCAAAGAGCCACGTCGCGGCCATTGCGGGGTTCATGATTGCCCGGAGGAGCTTGTACTCCATCGTCTGCAACATCTTGTCTGTAGCATGTCCGAGATCAGCGTGCTCGACGTGATAGACAAAGAGCCTAGGCAGATAGAACAAACCCGCCATCCAGGCGATCACCGATATAACATGAAGTGATTTTGTCCACGGATAGGCTGCCGCCAGGAAATCCATCATTATTTCTGATCCCAGTAATCAATTTTAAAAGAAGTATAAGAAAAGATGATGACGTTGTAGGGGGTGTGGATAAGTTGAATTTTCCAGTTACCCACAGTGATATTTACATGTGGATAAATATTGCGCCGCAGAATGCCAAGCAGGGATAATAAGAATAAATTATTTTTATCAATTACTTACAAGTCTTTCTGCAAGCGCTGGATGTGGATAAGTTTCAGGAAAACTTATAGCGAATCCTTTCTCCACCGATCCCGGATGACTCTTACCCACGGTGAGCGACTCATCCCACGAAACTTGACAAACTCCCGAGTCCCGCACAGCCAGTGATCTACCACATAAATGGCCCACGCTTCGCACACCGGCTATACCGTCAGAGTCACACAGGGTTATCCACATGAATGGTCGACTGATCCTTGCTTCAAATTCTGCAACCAGAAGAACCCTCTTGGTCAATGCCGGGCTTGATCCGGAAATTATCCCGGCAAGGGTTGATGAATCGTCGATCCGCGCATCCTTGCAGGCGGAACAGGCCAGTTCGCGCGATATCGCCGATGCTCTGGCGGAAATGAAAGCGTTGCGGGTCAGCGAAAAGCACCCCGGAGCGCTGGTGTTGGGATGTGATCAGGTTCTGGACGTTAAGGGCGAGGTTCTAGCGAAGCCGGACTCCAAGGATGAATTGCGCGTGCAGTTGGACAGGTTGCGCGGTACGCAGCACAGCTTGCTGTCTGCTGCCGTAATCTATGAGGACGGCAAGCCATTGTGGCGTCATGTTGGCGTGGCACGGCTGACCATGAGACCTTTCAGTGACACTTACCGCGACGATTATATCGAACGAAACTGGGACGAGGTGTGTCATTGCGTCGGTGGCTATATGCTGGAGGCGGAAGGCGTGCGATTGTTTTCACGCATCGAGGGTGACTATTTCACCATTCTCGGACTTCCGTTGCTGGAACTGCTCGGCTATCTCACGATCAAGGGGGTGCTGCCGCAATGAGTGACGACAAGATTCCGCTGGCCGGGGTAATCGGCTATCCGATTACGCATAGCAAATCGCCTGTCGTGCATGGTCATTGGTTGCGTCAATACGGATTGGCTGGGCATTATGTTCCGATGCATGTGCTACCCCGCGATCTGCGGGACTGTTTGGTAACATTGCCAAGGCTGGGCTTTGTTGGCGTCAATGTGACGATCCCACATAAGGAAGCGGCGCTTGGATTGGCGGATCGAGTGTCTGATCGTGCAGCTTTGATCGGGGCGGCCAATACGCTGAGCTTCAGAGAAGACGGATCAATTCATGCTGATAACACTGATGGTTATGGATTTACTCAAAACATCCGCGACCATGCGCCCGACTGGTCGCCAGTGGACGCGCCTGTAGCTTTGTTCGGTGCCGGTGGTGCGGCCCGCGCCGTTGTCGTGGCATTGTTGGATCTGGGTGTGACCGAAATCCGGATTACCAATCGCACGCGGTCCCGAGCGACTGCGCTTCAGGCGGAGTTCGGATCCAAGATTAAAGTTACGGATTGGAACGCTGCGCAGGACATCGTCGCGGGCGCAGGGACCATTATTAATTCCACATCCCTCGGTATGGCAGGCAAGAGCGAATTCAACATACCACTCGACAAGATCCGGGTGGGCGCAATTGCAACGGATCTGGTCTATACCCCGCTACGGACGCCGTTCCTTGAAGCGGCAGAGGCGCAGGGTGCGAAGGTAATCGATGGGCTGGGCATGCTATTGCATCAAGCGGCGCCCGCTTTTGAGCGCTGGTTCGGCAAGCGGCCGGAAGTCACGGCAGAACTCAGGGACGAAGTCCTGAAGCTATGAGTGATTGCTTCAAGTTGGGGCTGACCGGCTCCATCGGCATGGGGAAGTCGACGACGGCCAGAATGTTTTCGGATCTGGGCTGCGCTGTCTGGGACGCCGATGCCGCAGTGCATCGGTTGTATGCTGAGGGCGGGGCGGCGGTCGAACCCATGCGCAAATTGCGGCCTGTGGCTCTCATGGATGGGACGGTGTCACGCGATAGGCTGAAGGAATGGATAGCGACGGACCCGGATGCCTTGCGACAGATCGAGGCGGTGGTGCATCCGTTGGTTGCGCAAGACCGCGCCGATTTTCTGGCTGACTGCCCGTCGGACATTGCCGTTCTGGATATCCCTTTGCTGTTTGAAACAGGTGCCGAGGGAAGCGTGGATGGTGTTGCGGTTGTGTCCGCGCCCCACGCGATGCAGCGAGAACGGGTATTGGCGCGACCGGGTATGACAGCGGAGCAATTTGACCAAATCCTTGCGCGTCAGATGCCTGATGCGGAAAAGCGGATGCGGGCCACTTGGGTGATCCCGACAGACACGTTAGAAACGGCAAAAGCAGCAGTGAAGCGGGTCGTTCAGGAGATCAGGGGTAAAGATGCGTGAGATCGTTCTCGATACCGAAACCACCGGGTTCGAGCCATCCGAGGGCCACAGGCTCGTCGAGATTGGCGGTGTTGAGCTGTTCAACCACGTCCCCACGGGCCGCACCTATCATCAGTACATCAACCCGCAACGCGACATGCCTGAAGATGCGTTCAACGTACATGGAATTAGCGAAGAGTTTCTTGCGGATAAGCCGGTGTTCAGTCAGGTCGGGCAGCAGTTTCTGGACTTCGTCGGTGACGCCGTTCTGGTGATCCACAACGCTGCATTCGACATGAAATTCCTGAACGCAGAACTCAGTTGGATCAACTTGCGACAACTGCCGATGTCGCAGTCACTGGATACTCTTGCAATTGCGCGGAAGAAGTTTCCGGGGTCTCCGGCCTCGTTGGATGCGCTCTGTCGACGCTTCGGCGTGGACAATTCGGCGCGTGAAAAGCACGGCGCGCTTCTCGACGCTGAAATCCTTGCCGAGGTTTACCTGGAACTGATCGGTGGCCGGCAGCCGGGTTTGGTTTTGGATCAGGTACGACGCAGCGAGGCGGGACAGGCGGACGTGGAATGGCGCCCGAGACCGCGGCCACAGTCACTGCCCTCGCGGCTGACGGATACTGAAAAAGAAGCCCACCGCGCATTTGTGGACGCGATGGGCGAAGATTCCGTCTGGGCGAAGCTGAACGGTTAAGAAACGCGTTCGGGCTTCTGTTCGCCCTGCTGCTGTGCGCGGCGCGCGACTTCTTGCTGGTAAAGCTGCACGAAATCGACGGTATCGAGGTTCACTGGCGGGAAGCCACCGTCACGCGTTACATCGGCGATGATCCGGCGCACGAAGGGAAACAGCATGCGCGGGCATTCGATCAGCAGGAAGGGATGAAGCTGGTTTTCCGGCACACCTTCAACGTGGAAAACGCCACCGTAATCCAGTTCAACATGAAACAGCGTGCTGTCGGATTCGCTGTTCTTCGACGACACGATGTATTTGGACGTGATTTCGTACTGATTGTCTGCCGGACGCTTTTTTGCGTCGAGGCTGACCTGAACCTGAACTTGCGGCTTGACCTCGCCCTGCACGCCCTTCTGGATCATGATGTTTTCAAAGGAAAGATCACGGATGAACTGCGCAAGTACCCGCATCTGCGGGCGGGCTTGCTGCTGTTGTGCGTCTGCCCCGTTGGTTTCTTCGGCCATAATTCTTGCTCCGGCAAAAGGTAAATTTTCTGCCGAAGGTCTAACAGCAAGCGTCAGGCGTCACAACCGCAGAGCCGTCAGGACCGTGTCCAGCCGGACGGGCGGTCTGTCGGCTTCGGTTTTACGCTGTCCGGGTCCACTTCGAAGAATTCCCCGTCGATCACGCCTGGGTCGGAGTTGGCTTTGTAATGCTGCGAGCGTCCCATCGAGAAGCTCCGGATCTTCACGCGGGACTGGATGTGACGAAACAGCGCATCCCTCACTTTCGGGACCAGCAGCAGCAAGCCAATGGTGTCGGTGAAGAAACCGGGTGTCAGCAGCAATGCGCCGGACAGAATGATCATCGCGCCATGGGCCAGCGGCACGGTCGGATTATCCAGTCTGTCGAAGCTTGTTTGCAAGCGTTTAAGGGCATCGCGACCCTGACTTCGTACCATTGTGGTCCCGATCACTGCGGTTGCAAGCACGATGAACAGCGTCGGCCATAGCCCGATCAGGGATCCGACTTGAATGAACAGCGCGATTTCGATCATGGGGACGGCGATAAAAGCCAGCAAAAGCCACATGGCACCCTCTATACGTAGCGGTCATAAGGTGGACTTGCCCCACCCGCTACCCTACATAGGAACCAGATCCGGATGTTACCATCCTGTTAATCCCGAGAGGTGCATATGAGTTCCAGCATCATCCAGCTCCTGGTTCTGGCCGGGGTCGCAATCTTTCTGATCTTGCGGCTCAAGAGTGTGCTGGGAACACGCGAAGGTTTTGAAAAGCCCTTGCCCCGCAAACGCCGGTCCGAGGCGACTGATGCGCGTCAGGATTTCGAGGTGATCGAAGGCGGACCGGATCGCGACATCATCGACCACGTCGATGAAGGCAGCCCTGCAGCGCTCGCGCTGGCAGATATGAAACGCGCTGAACCTAGCTTTTCCGTCGGCGAGTTTCTGGACGGTGCGCGCGGTGCTTACGAGATGATCCTGATGGCATTCGAATCCGGCGATCTGGAAAGCGTGCGTCCTTTCCTTGCGCCCGATGTATTCCAAAGCTTCGAAGAAGTGGTAGAAAATCGTAAGGCGCAGGGTCTGACCATTGACGCAAGCTTCGTTGGCTTGCGCGAGATCAAGCTGGTGAATGCCGAGTTTGATCAGCAGACTTCGGAGGGCGAGGTTTCCGTGCGCTTCGTCGGTGAACTGACATCGGTCGTTAAGAACACCGATGGTGAGGTCGTCGAGGGGAACCCGAATGAGATCAAGCGACAGCGCGATGTCTGGTCCTTCGCTCGCAAGATGGGTGTAGATGACCCGAACTGGCAGCTCGTCGCGACAGGAGAATAACGCCAACCGGCTAGGCGCCGGTTTCTGGAGTGATCGTTTGAAATGCCACGCAAGCCCCCAAGACGCCTGACCCCCGAGGAGCGGGCGCTTTGGGACAGTGTAGCATCGTCCGTCACACCAAATCACGCTGATCTGGATATGACGGTGGAGCCCACCGACGACACGGCGCCAAGGGGTGTCGAGCGTCAGATCCGGGCGAAGCAAACAGCACCCCTGCCCGATTTTCGTGTGGGATCGTTGAGTCGATCAAGCGTCAGTCACGACTTGTCTCCCAGTCTGACGGATCGCCTGTCACGAATGCCGATCGCGGTTGATCGCCGCACCAATACCCGTATGAAACGCGGAAAGTTGAAGCCGGAGGCGCGGCTGGACCTGCATGGCATGACCATCGCGCAGGCCCATCCGGTGCTGCGTCGTTTCGTGCTGGATGCCCAGGAGCGGGGTCTACGCCTAGTGCTGGTGATCACCGGCAAGGGCAAGATGCGCGACGAACCCGGCCCCATTCCCCAGCCGGTTGGTATTTTGCGGCATCAGGTGCCACGCTGGTTGGCGCTGCCTCCACTCAATCAGGCCGTGCTGCAGGTGTCTGAGGCACATCTGCGTCATGGCGGTGGTGGGGCGTACTACGTGTATCTGCGAAAACTCCGATGACACGTTAATTCATGGGGCAGCCCCGTGCACTATGAACTCGGCGGTTGATGCTTCACTGGTATCGAGCAATGTGCTGACGCAAGCGAGGTCAGGGGTGCCGCTGCGGAGTGGCCGCATGAAGGTATGCTCTGTAAATACTTCAGTCTTTACTGGAAACGGCAAGATTCGGCGCGTCAGACGCTACGACTGAGTGGGGGGTGGGCGCGCTGCGTTTGATGCCGAACCATAGCAGGGCCGAAGTCAGGATGAAGTAAAGCGCGATCCATCCAAGTTGCGCTTCAAATCCGATGCCTTGGTCTATCAGAAGGCCGGTCAAGACGGGGCCCACAGCAGACCCGAAGACGGTTACAGCCACAGCAGCCGCGCGGATGGATCCGATGTGGCGGGTGCCATAGATCTCGGCGATGAAGGCTGCGGGAACCGCGCCCATCGCGCCAAGTGTGATCCCTAGAAACATAAGCGAAAGCAAGGCAATTCCGACGCTTTCACCACCGGCCATGATCGTAAAGCTTACCGCCAGGGGCAACTGCATCAGCGGCATCAGCTTGCTGGACCCGAACCGGTCGATCAGCCATCCCCAGCACAGCATGGCGAGGATTCCGAATGTCGTGTAGATCGGGAAGAGCGATACGAATTGCTGATGCGTGAAGCCTTTCAGTTCGCTCAGGTGCACCTGATGGAAAAATAGTGCCGTCATGAAAGTCGGCGGGCCGAGAAGCGCGGGCATCATGTACCAGAACAGAGGATGGCGGATTGCCTCGCCACGCGTCCAGTGGCGACCAGACATGCCCGGTGAATGGCTGTCATCGGCAGTGCTTTGTGGTGTGCGTTCGCGCTTCAGCAACGCCAGCAGGACGGGGATCATGGCCAAGACGATGCAGGCGGCCAGCACCCACAGCCCGCGCCACGGCACAAACTCTTTCAGCGTCACGAACAGAAGCGGCATCGTGGCTTCGGCCAATGCAAAGCCCATCGTGGCGACCGCAAGCGCCCTGCCCCGCGTGGCCACGAACCAGCGTGCCATGGCGGTTGTGGCGATGTGTCCGCACATGCCCTGACCTGCCAGGCGCAGTAACATGACGACGCCCAGCAGCATCCAGCCCACGGGAACGGTCGCCATGGACAGGCACGCAACTGCTAGCATTACTAGCACGCCAGCACCTAATACACGCACGCGAAATTGGTCGGTCAGCACGCCAGCCCAGATCATGATCATAGCGGCAGCCAACGTACCCGCCCCGTAGATCGAGCCCCACTGCCCGTGGCTTAGTCCGAATTCAGCGCGGATCTCGCCAGCAAAGGTGGAAATGAAATAGGTCTGTCCAAAGCAGGAACTGAAGGTCAGCAGCATCCCCGCCGCAAGCCATGGGGCATTGTCACGGATGAAGCGTGGTTCGGGCAGGCGTTGGGGCGTCATGCGCGGGCTCCGTCTGTCCCGCGCAGCATTTCGCGACAGCTATGACGCTGTCGACAGGTCTGGCGTCTGCATCGGGTGTGGGATCGTTCGGGCGGCGGCCCGAACGTTATGCCACCCTTTAAAGCACGTAGCGGCTGATGTCAGCGGATTTTGCCAGATCGCCCAGATGTTTTTCAACGAAGGCTTCGTCAACCGTAACGGTTTCACCCGACCGATCAGGCGCGGTAAAGCTGAGTTCTTCGAAAACCCGTTCCAACACGGTGTAGAGCCGCCGTGCACCGATGTTCTCGACCTCGCTGTTCACCTCGGCGGCGATGCGGGCCAAGGCGGCGATGCCGTCCTCGGTGAAGTCGACCTTCACGTCCTCTGTGCCCATCAGCGCGGTGTACTGCAATGTCAACGCGTTGTCGGTCTCGGTCAGAATGCGGACAAAATCGCCTTCGGTCAGCGCGCGTAGTTCCACGCGGATCGGCAGACGACCCTGCAGTTCGGGCAGCAAGTCCGATGGTTTCGCGATGTGGAACGCACCGGATGCGATGAACAGGATGTGGTCCGTCTTTACGGGGCCGTGTTTCGTCGAAACGGTTGTGCCTTCGATCAGCGGAAGAAGATCACGCTGGACCCCTTCCCGGCTGACATCGCCGCCACGCGCATCGGATCGTGTGCAGACCTTGTCGATCTCGTCCAGGAATACGATGCCGTTCTGCTCGACTGCCTGCAAGGCGGCCCGGTTGACGGTTTCGTCGTCCAGCAGTTTGTCGGCTTCTTCTGCAATCAGAACCTCGTAACTGTCGCCGACGGCCATCTTGCGTTTCACGGTGCGACCGCCGAAGGCTTTGCCGAAGATATCACCCAGATTCATCATACCCATATTGGGTTGGCCGGGAATTTCCATCATGCCCATCGGGTTCGAGGTGTCGCTGACCTCAAGCTCGATTTCATGACCGTCAAGTTCGCCTGCATGCAGCTTTTCACGAAAGCGTTCGCGGGTGCTGTCGCGGGCGTCCTTCCCCGCGATCGCTTCGATCACGCGGTCTTCGGCGGCTTTTTGGGCGCGTGCCTTTACGTCGTCGCGCATGTAGTCACGAGTCTGCGCAATGGCGCTGTCGACCAAGTCACGGATGATCTGTTCAACGTCGCGGCCGACATAGCCCACTTCGGTGAACTTCGTGGCCTCGACCTTAACGAACGGCGCACGGGCGAGCTTGGCCAGGCGTCGGCTGATTTCGGTCTTGCCCACGCCGGTCGGTCCGATCATCAGGATGTTCTTGGGGTAGACCTCGTCACGCAGCTCCGGCGTCAGCTTCTTGCGGCGCCAGCGATTGCGCAGCGCAACGGCAACGGCGCGCTTGGCATCTTTCTGGCCGATGATGAACCGGTCCAGTTCCGAGACGATTTCACGGGGTGTCAGGTCTGTCATGGGTCTACTTCTTGCTGGGCCGGAAAAGTTCAGGCGCTGATCTTCTCGACGGTCAGGTTTCCGTTTGTGAACACGCAGATATCGGCGGCGATGGCCATGGCCTTGCGGGCGACGGTTTCAGCGTCATGATCCGTTTCCATCAGTCCGCGCGCAGCAGCCAGCGCGAAGTTGCCACCCGACCCGATCGCGGTCACGTCATGTTCCGGTTCCAGCACATCGCCCGCGCCGGTGATGACCAGGATGTCCTTGCCGTCGCTGACGATCAGCATGGCTTCCAGCTTTTGCAGGTACTTGTCGGTGCGCCAATCCTTGGCCAGTTCCACGCTTGCGCGCGCCAGTTGCCCGGGCGTGGCTTCCAGCTTGGCTTCCAGGCGCTCCAGCAACGCAAACGCGTCAGCCGTCGATCCGGCAAAGCCTGCGACGACATCATAGCCACCGGGGCTGAGCCTGCGTACCTTTCGTGCGGTACCCTTGATCACGGTGTTGCCAAGGCTCACCTGCCCGTCACCCGCGATCACGACCTCTCCACCTTTGCGCACGCCGATAATTGTTGTTCCGTGCCAGCCGGGAAACTGCTCGTCTGCCATGTGTCCTCCGATGGTTTCAGGCGCTATATGAGGGCGTGAGCCTTGCAGAACAAGCACTTTCCCAAGGGTTACGTCACGGACAGCGTGGCACCGCCTGTTCGCGAACAACGCTTTCATAGGCCGCCTGAAGCTGGTCGAGCACGCTTAGCCAGCCATTTGGTAGCGGTTCGCCCAAGTGAATATGGCGCAGCTCACGCATGAATCGGTCCCAAAGACCCGATCCTCCTTCTTCGAGAATCTGTGCGCGAATGCTGAGTTCCTTGGATACGGGCAGGTATTTGCGCCCCCACGCGCCAAGCGCAACCATCACGGGAAGAAGCTCTATGGATTTTTCAGTCAAACGATAAATCGATTTCTGTTTGTGCGACGGATCATCAACCTTAGTTATGAGCCCCTCCGCCTGAAGTTTTTTAAGGCGGTTCGACAAGATGTTCGACGCGATGCCTTCTTCCGACTTCGTCAATATCTCCCTAAAGCTGCGCCGATTTCCGAACATGATGTCACGCAGGACGATTAGGCTCCATCGGTCGCCAATGACTTCCAGCGAGAGGTTTATCGGGCAACCGGAGCGTTGATCCATTCACTTGGTCCTTCACAGATTCCAGTTGCAATATAAATGCAGTTTGCGTAGCGTCAAACCAGTTGCAATACGCAATCAGTAAAGGGGGATGTCATGGAATACGTGGAAGGATTTGTCGCCGCCGTGCCGAATGCGAGCAAGGACGCGTTCCGCAATCATGCGGAGAAGGCCGCCGTTGTTTTCAAGGAACACGGCGCGACATCGGTGGTGGAATGCTGGGGTGTGAACGTCCCGGACGGAAAGGTCACGTCCCTTCCGTTGGCAGTGAAGTGCGAGACAGATGAAACGGTGGTGTTTTCCTGGGTCACATGGCCGTCACGAGAGGCCCGCGACAAGGGAATGGATGCCGTCTTTGCCGACCCGCGCACAAGTTCCGAGGTTAACCCGATGCCCTTCGATGGAACGCGTCTGATCTATGGCGGGTTCGAAAAGCTGGTCGTGGCGTGAGGTGATCTGATGCGCAAAGTCGTGATATCAATGGCGGTTAGTGTTGATGGCTACGTGAATGCCTTGGGTGGTGAGTTCGCGCCACCGGCGTGGTCCGAAGATATGGATCGGTGGACAGAGTATCTTCGCGAACGCTGCGACACGCTGATCTTTGGGCGAAACACTTGGGAAATGATGATCCGCCACTGGCCGACGGCGGAAGTGGCGGCAGACACCCCGGAGCCGCAGCGCGAGGTGGCGAAGTTCATGAACAACTCGCGGAAGCTGGTGTTTTCCCGAACTCAGCCGGATATGAGCGCGTGGAAGAACTCGGTGCTGGCAAAGGGTAATGTGGCGGATGCGATCAAGGTAGAAAAAGCGCGCGAAGGCAAGGACTTGGCGATCCTGGGCAGCCCGCAGATGGCACAAACTGCAATGCGTTCCGACGTGATCGACGAATACTGGCTGCTTACGATGCCCGTCCTGCTGGGCGGGGGGTCGCGCCTGTTCGATGGTCATGCCTTGCGACGCAAGCTGAAGCTGTTGGAGACGCGCGCTCTGGATACCGGAGCGATTTTCACACGGTATGAACGTGTGAGTGGCGCCTAACGAAAAAACGGCCCCATCCGGTTGGACGAGGCCGTTCTACAAACCTGTTGGCGATTGATCAGATCTCGCCTTCGATCCAGCTTTGAAGTGCGGCCTTGGGTGCTGCACCGGTCTTGTTGGACACAACTTCGCCGCCCTTGAACATGAACAGCGCGGGAATACCGCGAACGCCAAGCTGTGCCGGCGAGTTCGGGTTTTCATCCACATTGACCTTTACGATCTTGATCTTGCCGGCCAGTTCTTCGGAAATTTCTTCCAGTGCCGGCCCGATCTGCTTACAGGGGCCGCACCATTCAGCCCAGAAATCCACGAGGACCGGAATGTCCGACTGGCGGACTTCGGCGTCGAAAGTGTCGTCGGTGACGGGTGACGTAGCCATGAGTGCCTCCTAGGCGGGAAACTTAGATGTGGAACCTATGGTCAGGTCCGATGGTCGTCAAGGGCAGGCGAGCTTACCCGATGGAGGGCACCGGACACCAGTTCGTGAGGCAGCGGCATCAGCGTCGCATTTGCCGTCCACAAGATTGCTGTATCAATGCGCTTGTCTGGATAGATATCGGCCAGCGCCGCCGCATAGGCTCCCATTTGGCGCAACAGACCTTCGGGGACGTCTTCGGCGCTGTCGGGGATCTGGCGGTTGGTCTTGAAGTCAATGGCCAGCACATGATCATCTGCCACGATCAGCCGGTCGATTGTGCCATGCATCCGCGCGGCGTGGCCGGGCAGGGTGGCTGTGACCTCTACCTCGGCCAGGGTTCCGCGGCCGAAGGCGACTTGCAGATCGGGCTGAGTAAGGACAGCCGTCGCCTCTGCCAGCAGGTCCGCCAGCATCGTGTCATCTGGTGGGGCGTCATCACCGGTGCTGCGCAGCAGGTCGGGCGCGAAATCCGGCCAGCGGTCTTGCGGATAGCCGGGCAGCAACTCGAGCAACTGGTGAACACGCGTGCCGCGCAACATCGCCGTGGCTTCGTCTTCACCCGCCTCGCCGGGCAGCGCCTTTGCGCCGCCCAGATCGGACGGGCGTAGCACATCTGCGCGCGTCGCGATGTGGGGCGGAACCGGCGCGGCGAACCAATCAGGTTTGGCGGTTGTTTCGCGATCTTCAGCCGTAACCGCGATCAGTTCACATGCAGACCAGTCACCATGGCTGACACGACGGCCCTCGCCGGTCGGGCAGGGTAGCGGCTCGGAGGAAAGTCGTTTCATGCCAAACGCCACGCGTTCATGCCACGTATCCGACATCTTGTCCGGATCACCTGCCGCGCAAACGATCAGCCAGACTTCGGCACGCGTCATGGCCACGTATAGCAGCCGTTCCCGCTCCTCCGCCTGCCGGGCCTGCCAGTCTGCCTTGGCATCCGCCACGATGTCCGGCGTCGCGTCTGCAGGGGGTGTCCACAGTGGCAACCCGTCCGGCGTCGTCAGGACAGCGGGGGCGCTGGAGGCACGCCGTTTCCCGCAATCGGGCAAGATCACCACGGGCGCTTCCAGCCCCTTGGAACCGTGCACTGTCATGATCCGAAGTTTCTCGCCGCCCGATTCTGCCTGGCGTTTGACTTCCACATCCTCGCTGGTAATCCAGACAAGAAAACCGGTCAGGCTGGGGATCTCCGATTGTTCATAGGTCAAGGCTTCTGTCAGCAGCGCATCGATTGCTTCCTCGCAGTCTGATCCAAGCCGCGCGATGAGCTTTTCGCGACCTTGATAGCGGGTCAGCACGCGGTCCAGCAGGTCATAGGGGCGCAGCAGATCCGCATCATGACGCAACTCGTCCAACGTGCGGCGTGTCTCTTCATGCCCCTCCGCGTCCCGAAGCGCGTGCCAAAGGTAACCCTTACGCGGTTGTGCCAGCCGGTAAAGCTGATCTTCTGTCCAGTTGAACAACGGCGATTTCAGGACAGCCGCAAGCGACAGGTCATCTTCGGGCAGAGCAAGGAAATTGAGCAGCGCAAGCAAGTCCTTCACCGCCAGTTCCTGCCCCAGCTTCAGCCGATCGGCTCCCGCGATGTCCAGATGCTGCTGTTTGCAGGCGCGGATCAGTTCGGAGAACAACCGCCCGCGTCGCTGTACGAGGATCAGGATATCGCCTTCAGTCAATAACTTGCGGCCCCCCGATCCGTCTGGGATCGTCTCGCCCGTATCGATCAGTCGCCGGATTTCGCCCGCGACCTTGTCGGCCAGAACAGCGATCTCGTGACGCGGGCTGATCTTATCCACGGGTTCGTGCCACGGCTGGTCGTCATCCTTGTCGGCAGGGGGTTCTGGCGGCCACAGATCGACACGGCCGGGCAGTGTATCCTTGAAAGCCCGGTGCTGGATGGGCGCGCCAACCCCGGGTGCGTTCTCGGCGAAGGTCGCATCCACCGTGTCGAGAATGGCAGCGGATGACCGGAACGAATGCAGCAATTGCTGCGTCGCCAGCGTGGAGGCGACCTCTTCCAGCCTTGCGCGGAAATGGCCCTGCATCGCTTCAAACTTGGCGGGGTCCGCTCCTTGGAACGAATAGATCGACTGCTTACGGTCCCCGACGACGAACAACGTGCGGTTCACATCGTCACGTGCCGACGCGCCGCTGGTGAATTCGCGGGCCAGAAGCTCGATCACCTGCCATTGTACGGGGCTGGTATCTTGCGCCTCATCGACGAGGATATGGTCGATCCCGCCGTCGAGCTTGAACAGCACCCAGTCAGCGACGCGCGGATCGGTCATCAGCCCTTTGGCGCGCAGGATCAGATCGTCAAAATCCAGCAGTCCGCGTTCGGATTTGCGTGCGTCGATGGCGGGCAGGAAGGCGCGGGCGAAGGCATGCAACGCGGCGGATCGTTGGGCAGAGGGAAGCGCGATCCGCTTGGGGCGCGCCTCTTCTATCCGCAGCATCAACTGATCAAGCTGATCGAACGTCTTGGGGTCAAGCGCCTGCTGCGTGGCCTTGGTCGGGAACTTGCCGGACTTTGCCGTGAAGGGCTCCTTCGCGCCGCTGCCGGTCAAAAGCAACTTCTCCAGCTTCGGCAGCGCACCCAGATGGGGCGCAAAGGGCAACAACCCGGCGACCTCAACCGCCGCTTTCACGTCGGTCTTGCTGCCGGCCTTCAGTGCCGGGTGTAGAGCTGCAAGGATCATGTCCTCACTGCCCAGAAATACCTCGGACATTAGCGCCGCTTCATCATACTCGCGGGGCAGGCCATGCACGGCCAACAGATCGGGCAGAGTGCGCGGCGTCTCGAACGCCTCACGATGTTTCAGCAGATGCGTCGCAAGCGTCCCGATATCGTCGTCGGTGGACAGGTAGACGGCCAGATCGTCGATCAGGTGAGCATTCGCGCCGTCGGCGAGCGTTTCCATCACTTCGTCACACAACAGCTTCAGTGACCGTTCGTCCATTTCAGAGAACTGTGGCGACACCCCCGCTTCCAGTGGGAATTGCCGCAGAAGCGCAGCACAGAATGCGTGAATCGTCTGGATCTTCAGGCCGCCCGGCGTTTCGATTGCGCGGGCAAACAGGCGCCGGGCGCGGGCAAGGCGATCTTCGTCAATTACGTCAGACACGCCAAGCTCTGCCAGTGTCGCGGTAAGCGTATCGTCGGGTTTCATGGCCCAGTCACCAAGGCGGGAAAACAGGCGATTTTGCATCTCGCTCGCTGCGGCCTTGGTGTAGGTAAGACACAGGATATTCTGAGGCGGCACACCAGATAGCAGCAGCCGCGCAACGCGGTCCGTCAGAACGCGTGTCTTGCCCGATCCGGCATTCGCAGCCAGCCAGGTTGAGGCATCCGGACGTGCCGCTTCGATCTGGCGCAGCGTGGCTTCGTTGGTCACTGACCGACCTCCTCGGGGTTCGGCGTGGCGCTGAGATCCCATTCGCCGGCGCGCGACAGATGGTCATAGTCCCCCATCTGGTTCATGCTGTGACGCGCCAGTTGCGCGGTGTAGCCCTTCGCCGGGTTCAGGAATGCACCAAGCAGCAGCATCAACTCATCGAGCGTGACAGCAACAGGTGACTCCAGCAGCGGTGCGGCGACGGTCTTTGGCGATGGGCCGAGACCGATATACTCCGCCCCGATCACAGGTGCGGCGTCGATCCCTTCAAAGCCACCATGTTCTGCAATTACCGCTTCAAGAAGGAGCTGCTTGGCAAATTTCTTTTGTTCGCTTGAGCTTGGCGGACTTCCTGTCTTGTAGTCGTAGATCACAAGCCCACCATTTTCCGCACGGTCGATCCGGTCGGCCTTGGCGACCAGCTTGAAATCCGGGGTAGTGAGGTCCAACTCGCCCTTGGCCTCGAAGCCGATGGGTGTTGCCCGTTCGCTCCGTGCGATTTCCTCGGACAGGAAATGACCGGATACACGCGCCAGCCGCGCGAGCCACAGTCTGCGAGCGGTGGGCCAGGGTACCTGTCGCGCTAGTATGTCAGCAGCAAGAGACAGAAGATGGGCGCGCCTGTCGGATTCCGCAATTGTAGGCAGGTCCCGGACGAACTGCTCCAGCACATCATGGAGCACGTTACCACGATCACGTGCCTCCGGCGTCTTGTGGAGAGGATCGAGTGATCGAAGCCGCAGAATTTTGCGGGCATAGATTTCGAAAGGATCGCGAATCAGCGTTTCGACATCCGTAACCGACAGCCGGGTCGGACGATCTGCAACCGGCGGAACGGGCGAGGGGCGCTTGGCGGGGGCATGGTCCGTTTCAGGACGGTCCAGCTTCGCCGCCAGGTTCAGCCACGTCGCGCCACGCTGACGCATATCTGCCAGCGCGCTTTTGCCGCCTTGATCGGGCAGGCCGTCCAGCAGGTTCAGCAACCGGTTCAGCCAGCGCGACGGAACGGTTTCTGCTTCCGCGTCGCGCTTGGCGCGGGTCAGGACCACCTGCGGCGCGGCAATGGCCTGCTGGAAATCATGCGCGGATAGCCCGATGCGCCGCTCCGGCAGCAGCAGCCCCGCCTGTTTGCGCATCTTGCGGTTCAGCCAAGGGTCGGGGTCCGGCAATTCGGGCCAGACACCATCGTTCAGCCCGGCAAGGATGACAAGTTCCGCGCCTTGAACGCGCGCCTCAAGCGTGCCCCAGATCGTGATTAGCGGGTGGGGGTCGTCGGGGTTGCGCACTTCGCCAGAAAGCACTGTCCGAAGCAGAGCGCGGAACTCGCGTGGAGTCATGTCGGCGCCGTGCGCGGCTTCCTGCGCCAGTTCCGACAGCCTGGTCCGCGCTTGGCGGACGTCTTCGTGATGCCAGACGGCCTTGGCTTCGGTCAGGGGTTCGATACCTTGGGCGAGGTCTTCGACCAGTTGGACCAGTTTTGCGGTTAGTTCCGCGAGCGGTCGTGGTCGGGTATCGTCCAGCCCCGTCAAGGTGCGACCCAGCCAGATTACCCATTCGGTCGGATCGTTTTCTGGCGTGGGCTTCTTAGTGGCTACCCAACGCGCTGCCCAGTCGCGAAGACTTTCGGCGTCCGGGAAGGGTGGTCCCTTCCGGCGCAGATCAAGCTCCAGCTCATGTGTCCAAAGCAGGTGCCGCCCCCGCAGTTTTCCCGCATGCACCAGCGGGTGTTTCAGCAGAGCCAACAGCAATTCAGCAGTTAGCGGCAGTCCCAGCAGCCCCGCAGCTTGCAGGTAAAGCCGACCGGCAGGCGATTGCGTCAGGGGTCGTCCGGCGCTGTCGTCAGGGATAATGTTCCACCGATCCAGCGCGGCTGTCACACGGCGGGTCAGCATACGGTCAGGCGTGATCAACGCGGCGGTTTGCCCATCCTCGACGGCTTGGCGCAGCCGCAGCGCAATGGCGGCTGCCTCGAAACGTGGATCGGCGGCTTCGATCAGCGTGATGTCCCGTGTCGCGAGGGAAAGATCGCCGAGCATCGGACCATCTCGCCGCCACCCGTCCGTCACGGGTGCGGGGCGCAGGGCCAGAGACACCAGCGCATTTCTCTCTGCATTCGGTGGGTGCGCGGAGTGCCAGCGGGGAATATCTTCGAGTTCAACGCCCAGGTCCTGCGCTAAGGCAGCGAACCGGAACTGCGGATGATCTTCCTGTGCTTTCGGCTGGGTCAGGCCCGACCAGATGTCGTTAGGTGTGTCGAAATCGAAGCCGGGCAGGACGAGTGCGCCTTGGGGCAGGTGGGCGACGGCCTGCATGAACAACCGCGTTGCCCCGCGCGACGCGGTCGACCCCGCAACGATCACAGGATCCTGTGGTGGATCGCTGGCCCATTGCTCGATCAGCTTTTCGGTTACTCTGCGTTGGCGCCCTTCGGCAGTCAAAGGGGCGTTGGGGTCGGCGGAAATGAATGTCCCCACCAGAGACAGAAACTTGCGGCTTCGTTCCCAATGACCGGACAGATCGGTCACGTCGAGTTTTTCGATTGCTTCCAGCGGCACGCCTTCGCCCTGCATTTCTTCCATCAGCGCAACCAGGCCGTTGGCCAGATCGAAGGTTGCGGATTGAGGGGCCAGGTCAGGCTCGGCTTCAATGAGCCGCGCGACCAGCTGAGCCAGTTGCAGCTTGCGACGCAGCGACGGCACCGGAGGTGGGAGCGCGCCACCCGTGCCCGCCGATGCCAGGTCTGTCACCAGCCCGATACGGGGCAACAGCCGCGCGGGACCTTCGTCGAACAGCGCCTTCACGCGTCGCTGCATCCGTCGGGTGTTAAGATAAATGGTGACGCGAGCCAAGGCCTCGGGCGGTTGGTCCCTGAAACGGTCGAGCAGCCCGTCGACCAGCGCTTTGGGAAAATCGACGCCGGGCGGAACGCCAAAAAGTCGCGGCTTGGTGCTTTCCGAAAACAGCTCGGTCATGCTTTCTGCCCCAAAAGCTCCTCGGCCAGCGGGATACCCTCGGGACGGCCCACATCACACCAGCCGCCATCATGCACCGCGCCGAACAGGCGACCTTGCGCGATCATTCGATCCCAGTACAGATTGTTGGAAAAGACGGCTTCACTGATCTCGTGTAGCCCTTCGGTCTTCATGATCGTCGCGCCGCCATAGATGTAGGCACCCTTGCCGCGTGTCAGTCGTCCCGCGGTGTCCGCCACGAAATCGCCCTTGCCCGCGTGCCCCGCCGCGTTCGCCAGCGGCACAAGGATCAGCAGCCCATCCATCCGGTCCGGGTCCCACGCGTTCATCAACGTGCGGATCGGGTTAGGGCCAGTCCAGATCGCGTCGGTATTCAGCGTCGCGACGGGCCCATCGCCCAGCAACGGCAGCGCGTGACGCAACCCGCCACCGGTATCGAGGATGTCAGGCTCCTCGACAGATACCGCGACATCCCGGTCCGTGAAGTAGTCGACAACCATCTGGGCCTTGTAGTGAGCGTTGACCACTTTACACGCGATCCCCGCATCCTCGATCAGGGCCAGCGCATGTTCCATCAGCGGCTTGCCCGCGACCTCGACCAGTGGCTTGGGCTGATCCTTCGTCAGGACTCCCATGCGTGTGCCAAAACCGGCGGCGTAGAGCATGGCGGCAGTCGGTCGGTCGGTCATGGGCGTCTCAATTGGTCCAGATAGTCGGGCGTAGGCTCCGGCAGCCACTGTGCCACCGCATCCCGCAACGGGGCAAGCGCGGGGTGGGACAGATCGTTTTGCAGATGCGACCAGACGCGGGGGATCAGGGCGATGTAGCGCGGTTTTCCCACATGCAGTGAAAGTCGTGCGAAAATACCAAGAATTCGTAGATTGCGCTGTGCCGCAAGGACGGCGCAGGCGACGCGCAGTGAATCTTCGTCGAAACCCGTTTCATTCAGGAAATGACGAAGCAACCTTTCGCGCAGTTCGGGCGATGTGTCACGGCGCGCATCCTCCAGCAGTGACACCAGATCATATGCCGGATGACCAATGAAGGCGTCCTGAAAGTCCAGCAACCCCACCCGTTGAACGTCGCCGCGTTCCGGCAGCCAGATCAGGTTTTCGACATGGTAGTCGCGCAGGCACAGAACGGGCTGTTGCGTCTGGCAGTGGCGGCGCATCAACGGGTCGAGCGCCTGCACAAGGTGTTCCGCTGCACCATCCGGTGCCACGCTTCCTTGCGCAAGATACCAGTCCCAAACAGGCGCGATCAGGGGCGGGTAAGCTGCGGGGTCGTAGCATGGCAGGTGATCGGGCGAGGGTTTTCGTGACAGATCGATCAGCAGATCGACCGCTGCCAGATACAGCTCTTCCGTTTTTCTCGGTGCATCCCGCATGACGGCTGCAAACTGCGCATCGCCGAAATCTTCCAAAAGCAGAAGGCCGCGTTCTGGGTGCTGTGCGGCTATGGCCGGGGCAGACAGTCCCACACGCGTCAGGTGCTCGTCGATACGAACAAACCTGATGGTGCTGTCGTCGGGCGCAGGTGGTGCGTCCATCAGGATCGCGGTTTCACCGTTGCCGCGTCTCAGTCGGATGTATCGGCGCGCATCTGCATCGCCGGCAAGCGGGATATGCGTCGCGTCCTCCCATCCGGCGACGCGCAGGAACTGGGCGATTTCTTCGCTGCGAGTCAAATTCGGCCTTTCATGTCCTCAAGCGCGGCTGTGATCCGATCACTCCATATCTCAGGCGCGTCAGATCGCAACCGCATCCGTCGTGCATCTGGCGTATCCAGCGTGGAAAGCTCGATATGCAGTGCGCGGTCGGGCACGTCCTCCCCAAGGCGGTCGGGCCATTCGATCAAGCACAATGCGTCTTCAAACGCGTCATCGAGGCCCAGTTCGATGATCTCCTGCACATCCCCCAGCCGATACAAATCGGCGTGCCAGATTTCCAGCGCACCAGCCTTGTAGGTCTGAACCAGGGTAAAGGTAGGCGAGGGGATGTCCTCCTCCTTGCCAACCGCGTGCAGCCGCGTCCGGACCACTTGCCGGGCGAAATGGCTTTTGCCCGCGCCTATCGGTCCGGACAGACACAACACATCGCCTACACCCAGCAGCGGTGCAAGCGCCTGCGCGAAAGTTGATGTTGCGGCCTCGGAGGCAAGGTTCAGATCGAAGGGCAGGGCGATTGTCATTGCGCGACTATGCGATGCGCGCAGATGGCTCTCAAGCGCCAATCGCGGCAGGATAGCGAAGCGCCGCAAACCGAACCAGAGTTTCACCATTGGGCAAGGGAACGACCTCGCAGTTCAGTCTCCTGCCGTCCGCCATCTCGATGTCGCTTTCCCAATCATGCCGGTCGCGCAGGTCCAGCACGAACTCTCGCAGGTCACCCCAGATCGGCGTGGGATTGCATCGTGACTGCCACAGCCGCGTGGCATTGATGATCCCCTGATCGGTCAGGTCGGTTTCCGGATCGCTTTGCCAAAGTTTGGTATATGCCTTGTTCGACAGCACGATTGCACCGCTGCGCGAGAACACGACCAACGCATCGTCGCTGCGGTCCAGTACTGCCTGTCCTGTATCCAGTGCTGCCCGGAAGCTTCGGGTCATGTAAATCTCGCTGGAGATGTCTTCGAACAGAAACGCTACGGCCCCATCGGGATGTGGGCGGCCCGTGACGCGCAGGATCTGGCCGTGCGGAAGGTGCCACGCCTCTTCGTATCCGGGACCGTCGGCCGCGCTTTCAAGCTGGGCGATCTTTTCACGCCACGCTCGGTAATCCTTGGGTTCCGGTATCCGCTGCCGTTCACGCAGCGCATCCAGAAATGCGTGCAGGCTCGGGCGTCCACTGAGTAGTGGCGGGGGCAGGCCGCACAGGTCGATCAGCGCGGGATTGAACATGGCCAAGCGGCGTTTCCTGTCGAAAATCGCCAGTCCGATGGTCAGTTGCGCGAAGGTTTTGGTCAGTGTCTGAATGAATTCACGCAGCGAGCTTTCGGCCTTGACCAGATCGTCGATCGGAGTTGCGAAATAGAGCGTCTCGCCATTCCGCGCGATGGCCATCGCGTCGAACCAGACCGGCGTGTCGCCGCCGGGGACATCCAGCGCGATGCGTGTCTTGCCCGTCTCCGGCAAGATGCCCGTGATGGTGGGTTTGGATTTCTCGAAGATGTGCGGCGGCGGCCAGCCGGACAATCGTTGCGCATCATGCATGCGTTCAGCCAGCCGCATATAGGCAGTGTTGGCCCAACGGACCTGCCCGTCATGGTCCAAAATCCAGACGACACAGGGTAAGCTTTCCGAAATGCTGCGAAGGATCGCGAGTTCGGAATTGATTGCCGCCAGTGCTGGTTCGGCTTCCTCATCCTCGGTGAGCGAGGGGCTTGATGGCGTGGTTAATTCGATGCGTGTGATCGTGCCGTTGCGGCTGATATCCATCTGCGTGCCTGACAGCGTGGGCCCGCCAGAAGCATTCAGCCTTGCGACCCCGGCGCTTCGGTTCAAGGCATCCTCCATCCCCCTGAAGCTTTGGGCGAAAACGTGGCAAAACCGTTCCAGATCGCTGGTGTTGGGGGGCTGATCTGGTAACAGGGCGCGGGCTTGGGGGGTGGCATCGGCCAGAACGGGTCCGTCGAACAGGAACACGATCTCCTTCGACCTCGCACCCAGAAACAGCGGTGACGACATCACCTCCGCCTTGCCCTTGCGGGTCAGCACAACAAGCACCAGGGCCGTTGCCGCCACGCTGACCAAGCCAATTTGTATCAGTTCTGGCAAGCTGGACATTCCGACCACAATTGAGAGAGTTGACGCTTGTCTCCCGACGCTTGGCCAGAATTGTTAACACGCGGTAAACGCGCTGATTTGGTCTGCCCGACTACGTATTTATCGGCTGATTTTCTCCCAGCGGATCGTCTTTCGACCCTGGTTCCGGCACCAGTCGGTGTCTTGGCCAAACCACTGTCACGATCGCGCCATGGGATTCGGGCGTGTCGGTGCTGTTGCGAAATGACAGCCGCGCGCCGCTGCGTTCCAGCAATGTCTTGGCAATGAACAGACCCAGCCCCATGCCTTCATAGCCGGGGCGTTGCGATTGCTCGCCATCGGATTTGCGGCGCCGCAGCAGGGGATCGCCGAGGCGCCCGATCAGATGCGGCGGAAACCCGTTGCCATCGTCCGATATTCGCACGGTCACGGTGTCCGTGTTCCAATGGGCTTCTACCCGCACGATGCCGCGGGCGAAATCCACCGCGTTCTGCACAAGGTTTCGTATGCCGTGAATGATTTCAGGCTGGCGCGGCATGGTGGGCTGCCGACTGTCCGCGCCTTCATCGGGCGAAATGTCGAACTGGATCGACACGCCGCGCGTGAGGTGCGGTTCGGCGGCTTCGTATATCACGGTTTCTAGTGGTGCACTGCGCACGAAACGGTCTTCTTTCCCGACACGGCCCATGGATTGCAGGATGTCGCGGCAGCGGTCGGCCTGATCGCGGATCAACCGGGCATCCTCGGCCTGTTCGGGGTCTTCCAGTTCACTGGCCAGTTCCGTGCTGACCAGCTTTATCGTGGCAAGTGGTGTGCCGAGCTCATGCGCAGCTGCCGCCACCACACCGCCCAGATCCGTCAGCTTCTGTTCACGCACCAGCGCAAGCTGTGTCGCCAGCAGCGCATCTGACATGCCATGGATCTCGATGCTGACCCTGCGTGCATAGATAGCCAGAAACGCCAGCCCGATGATGATCGCGACCCAGAAGCCCAGCAGCAGCGTGGGCGGCATCGTCATGTCCAGCCCGTCGGAGCTGACCAGCGGGCGATAGACAAGCCCGACGAAGGTGGCCACCGCGAAGGCTGCCACGCCCAGTGAAACCGTTGATCGCAGATGCAGCGCCGACGCGGAAATCGCCACGGGCACCAGGATCAGCAGCGCAAACGGGTTGTTCAGACCTCCGGTGAGATACAGCAACAGCCCAAGCTGCAGCACATCGAACATCAGCATCAGGGCCGATGCGCGTTCCGAAAGCCGATATGCGCGCGGGAAGGCGAATTGCGCAATGACATTGGCCAGTGCGGCCGCTGCGATGGCCCCAAGACAGATCGCCAGATCGAGCTGCAGGTGAAAAATGCCTTCTGCGACCAACACTGCGGCCAATTGTCCCGCGACGGCCACCCAGCGCAGCAAAACCAGCGTCCGCAGGGGTATCCAGTGGCTTCGCGCACCCGGCGTTAAAGGGTCGAGCGTCGGATCATGCATTTGTGTTGCCTGCCCTTGTGGTCTTCACATTCCATCGCTGATACAGGATTGGCCGCATTCTGAACATGCGGCGAATTTTGCAAAGGGGACGAGAATGTCACGGCTTTATGCGGGGATCGCGATTGCTGCGGTTGTGGCGGTTGTTGGCGGAACGGCAGCCTATGTCATGCTGAAGGGCGATCAGGTTGCCCAGTGTGGCGGCGCGCAGGTCGCCGGCGGCGACATTGGCGGACCTTTCGAACTGGTCAACAGCGCGGGCCAGACCGTGACTGACGAGGATGTCATCACCGAACCGGCGCTCGTCTATTTCGGCTACACCTTCTGTCCGGACGTCTGCCCGCTCGACAGCGCCCGCAACGCCGAAGCCGTCGTACTTCTGGAAGACAGCGGCATCGACGTCAAACCGGTCTTCATCACCGTAGACCCGCAGCGCGATACGCCGGAAGTCGTGGGTGATTTCGCGGCCAACTTCTCCGACAAGATGGTTGGCCTGACGGGAAGTCCCGAACAGGTGAAAGCTGCCAGCCAGGCTTACAAGACCTACTACAAAGTCCCGGCGTCCAGCGCGGATGATGAATATTACCTCGTCGATCATTCGACCTTTACCTATCTGGTCCTGCCAGATGAAGGTGTGGTCGATTTCTTCCGTCGCGACGAAGGCCCCGAAATCATTGCCGAGCGCACGGCCTGTCATCTGGGCGCGTAAAATCGCCACATGGCCGGAAAATTGACCTCAACTGCTCCAATGACTAAATAAACGCCGATCTGAACAGGCTAAGGACGCGAAATGGCGGACGCAATGCAAGTGACCTCAGCGGACAAGACAGTTTTGCTCGTCGATGATGACGAACCGTTTCTGCGCCGTCTGGCCCGAGCCATGGAAAAGCGCGGCTTCGAGGTTGAAACCGCCGACTCCGTTGCCGCTGGCCGCGCGATCGCCACGGCGCGCCCGCCCGCTTATGCGGTGGTCGACCTGCGTTTGGGTGATGGCAACGGCCTGGATGTGGTCGAGGTGCTGCGCGAACGCCGCCCGGACAGCCGTATTGTCGTCCTGACGGGCTACGGTGCGATTGCCACGGCTGTAGCTGCCGTGAAAATCGGTGCGACGGATTACCTGTCGAAGCCCGCAGACGCAGATGACATCACCCGTGCCCTGCTGACGCCCGAAGGCGAACTGCCGGAGCCACCCGATAACCCTATGTCCGCAGACCGTGTGCGTTGGGAACATATTCAGCGCGTTTACGAACTGTGTGATCGCAACGTGTCTGAAACGGCGCGTCGTCTGAACATGCACCGGCGGACGCTGCAGCGGATACTGGCCAAGCGCAGCCCGCGCTAGGCGCTAGCACTCTTTTAGCAAGGCGTCGTGGCGGGTGGTGAAATCCTCGCGCGTCTCAAGCGGTGGACGTAGCAGCACATCCAGCCCGTCAATATGTTCCGGCTTGGGCCGTCCGAAGAAGCGCGTCGATTCCGTCTCTGAGAACCCGGCGATGCGCGTGGCTTCCAGCCAGGCCGAGATCCGGTCCGCCCGCTTGATTCCCTGCTTGATGGTTTTGGGTAGCGTCGCGGGCAGGCCGAAGCGCAAATGGATCGCCGCGGCAAGCCGCGTGTCCAGCTCCGTGTAGCTCGGCCCGATTGCGGACTTCACGGGCGAAATCATGTCCCCGATCACATATTCCGGCGCATCATGCAGCAGTGCAGCCAACCGCCACTTTGCCGGCGCATCGGGATAGAGCCGCCCATAGAGCGTTTCCACCAGAAGCGAATGTTCCGCCACAGAATAGGCGAAATCGCCGTTGGTCTGCCCGTTCCACCGCGCGACGAAGGCAAGGCCATGTGCGATGTCTTCGATCTCGATATCCATCGGCGTCGGGTCCAGCAGGTCCAACCTGCGGCCAGAGAGCATTCTTTGCCAGGCGCGGGGCTGTTTCGCGGGCATACGTTCCTCATTTGTTCGTGATCTGGTAGCCCGCATCACCTGCAATTGTAAAGCGCCCTGTTGGCAATCCTTATCTTGCATCACCATATATAAAGTAGAACGTCGATCACCTTTTGGCATGCTGCGCGGCGTTCATGACAGGTGGCCTGCCTTGTATTCAAGGAAAGGACACTCGTCATGTTCAAACGTCTTATTGCAGGTGCTCTGATCTTCGGAATGGCCGCGCTCGCGCCGCCTGCGGCTCATGCGCAAATGCGATGTGCCGAACGTGGGAAGCTGATCACGTTCTTGTTGGAAAAGTTCAGCGAGAACCTGTCGGGTGGCGGGCTGCAGACTTCCAACGTGATTATAGAGTTGTGGGTTTCGTCCGAGACCGGCACCTTTACCATCCTTGCGACCACTGCTGGCGGCTTGTCCTGTGTGATCGCCTCGGGCAGTCATTGGCACATGGATGACACGCCTGCGGCGAAGACGGGGCCGCTGATGTAGATGCAAGTTTCAGCGCGTTGCCGGATTGAAACGCTGGTGCTATGCGAGGTGCGACTTTTGCACAGGAGCACCAGCATGGCCGAGGATTACATCGTCAAGGACATTTCACTTGCGGATTTCGGGCGCAAGGAACTGGACATCGCGGAAACGGAGATGCCGGGGCTGATGGCTCTGCGTGCCGAATACGGCGATAGTAAGCCGCTTAAGGGCGCGCGGATCGCGGGCAGCCTGCACATGACCATCCAGACGGCGGTCCTGATCGAAACACTGACGGCGCTGGGGGCCGAGGTGCGTTGGGCGTCGTGCAACATATTCTCCACGCAGGATCACGCGGCGGCGGCGATTGCCGCGTCGGGCGTGCCGGTCTTCGCGATCAAGGGCGAGACGCTGGAAGAGTACTGGGATTACGCCGACCGCATCTTCGACTTCGATGACGGCGCGAACATGATCCTTGATGACGGCGGCGATGCGACGCTCTACATCCTGCTGGGCGCACGTGTCGAAGAAGGTGAAACCGACCTCATCGCCGCCCCCCATTCCGAGGAAGAGGAAGCCCTGTTTGCCCAGATCCGCAAGCGGATGAACAAATCACCGGGCTGGTTCGCCAAGCAGCGTGACCTCATTCAGGGTGTGACCGAAGAAACCACCACGGGCGTTCATCGTCTCTATGAGTTGCAAAAGGACGGCCGTCTGCCCTTCCCCGCAATCAATGTCAATGACAGCGTCACAAAGTCGAAATTCGACAACAAGTATGGCTGCCGTGAAAGCCTTGTGGACGGTATCCGCCGAGCCACGGACGTGATGCTGGCAGGCAAGGTTGCGGTCGTTTGCGGTTATGGCGATGTTGGCAAAGGCTCCGCGGCGTCGCTGTCGGGCGCGGGCGCGCGCGTCAAGGTCACCGAGGTCGATCCGATTTGCGCATTGCAGGCGGCGATGGACGGGTACGAGGTCGTCACCCTGGAAGATGTGGCCCCGACCGCCGACATCTTCATCACCACCACCGGCAACAAGGATGTCATCCGCATCGAGCATATGCGCGAGATGAAGGACATGGCGATCGTCGGCAATATCGGCCATTTCGACAATGAAATTCAGGTGGCGAACCTGAAAAACCACAAATGGACCAACATCAAGGACCAGGTGGACATGATCGAGATGCCCTCGGGCAACCGCATCATCCTGCTGTCCGAAGGCCGCCTGCTGAACCTCGGCAATGCCACCGGCCACCCGTCTTTCGTGATGTCCGCGTCGTTTACCAACCAGACCCTGGCGCAGATCGAACTGTGGACCAGGGGCAACGATTACGGCAACGAAGTCTATGTCCTGCCCAAGCACCTTGATGAAAAGGTCGCCCGCCTGCATCTGGATCGCATCGGCGTGAAATTGTCCAGGTTGTCGAAAGAACAGGCGGATTATATCGGTGTCACACCCGAAGGGCCGTTCAAGCCGGAACACTACCGGTATTGAGGATGGAGCGGGCGAGGAGAGTCGAACTCCCGACATTCAGCTTGGGAAGCTGACGTTCTACCACTGAACTACGCCCGCGCTGCCGACCTAGATACTGACTTGCACGGGGCTTCGCAAGGCCTCGTGTTATCCCGCCCACCCCTGTATCCGCAGCAATCCTACCCCGCGTAGCTTTGCATATGCTGCATGGCGGCATTGTTGGCTTGTCGATTGTGCAATCGCAGCATTGGCCTATCTTAAGGGCATAGAGACAAGGGCATGACGCCCGAGTCGTCCAACCCGATGAGGTATGAAATGGCTTATGCTAATGATATCCGCGTTCAGGAAAACGGCTTCCTCGGCGCGATCCGTGGTTTTTTCGCCCGCGTTGCCGAAGTTCGTGAGCGTCAGGCACGTTATTTTGTTACGCTGCATGAACTTGAGCAGCTGAGCGACCGTGAACTCGCCGATCTGGGTATTTCCCGTTTCGACATTCGCAACATCGCGAAAGAAGCCGCCGCCAAGTAATCTGGCGCGGCTTCGCAGCCCACCCGGCTTGGGGATTTCCAAGTGACAAATCGCGCCCATTCGGGCGCGATTGTCTTTTTCAGGGTTACTTCAAGCGGCGATTGCGCATCGCCAGCAGCCGTAGACGCAGCGCATTCAACTTGATGAAACCGGCCGCATCCTTCTGGTCATAGGCACCCGCGTCGTCCTCGAACGTAACGTGCTCTTCCGAATACAGGGACTGATCGGACCAGCGGCCTACCGTGGTGGCTGACCCCTTATAGAGCTTCAACCGTACCGTGCCGGACACATGTTCCTGGCTTTTGTCGATGGCAGCTTGCAGCATCTCGCGTTCGGGCGAGAACCAGAAGCCGTTATAGATCAGTTCCGCATAGCGGGGCATCAGGCTATCTTTCAGATGGCCCGCTCCCGCATCCAGCGTGATCTGCTCGATTCCGCGATGCGCCTCCAGAAGAACCGTGCCGCCCGGCGTCTCGTAAATGCCGCGCGATTTCATGCCCACGAAACGGTTCTCGACGAAATCCAGGCGACCGATGCCGTGCTTGCCGCCCAACTCGTTCAGCTTGGTCAGGATCGTCGCGGGGCTCATCGCCTCGCCATTGATCGCGACCGCGTCGCCCTTCTCGAAGGCAATCTCGATGAACTCCGGCTCGTTTGGCGCATCTTCGGGGTTTACCGTGCGCTGGTAAACATAGTCCGGTGCAATCTCTGCCGGGTCTTCCAGCACCTTGCCCTCGGACGAGGTGTGCAGAAGGTTGGCATCGACGCTGAACGGCGCCTCGCCGCGCTTGTCCTTGGCGATCGGGATCTGATGCGCTTCGGCGAACTCGATCAGGGCCGTGCGGCTCGACAGGTCCCACTCTCGCCACGGCGCGATGACCCGGAGGTCGGGGTCCAGCGCAGCAGCCGACAGCTCGTAGCGGACCTGATCGTTGCCCTTACCGGTCGAGCCGTGGGCGATCGCGTCGGCGCCGGTCTCGTGCGCGATCTCGACGCAGCGCTTGGAGATCAGCGGCCGCGCGATGGAGGTGCCCAGCAGGTACAGCCCCTCGTAGACGGCGTTCGCACGGAACATCGGGAAGACGAAATCGCGGACGAATTCCTCGCGTACATCCTCGATGAAGATGTTTTCCGGCTTGATGCCCAGAAGCTCTGCCTTCTTGCGGGCCGGTTCCAGTTCTTCACCCTGTCCCAGATCGGCGGTAAAGGTAACGACTTCACAGCCATATTCGGTTTGCAGCCATTTCAGGATGATCGAGGTATCTAGCCCGCCGGAATAAGCGAGCACAACTTTCTTGGGCGCGGACATTAAGGACTCCGATGCTTGAATTCCGAGATGGTTTATCGTGTGGCCATGTCGGGGGCAAGGATATGCACAGCCCGGCATGCAGAAAGGGGAGCCGAAGCTCCCCCTTTGTGTCAGGCGGTGGCTGCTTCTTCCTCGATACCCAGCGGATGCGGGATGTGTTTCAGCATCTCTTTCGGGCAGACCTGCAGGAAGTTGGATTTCTCCGTCTCCCAGTGTTGCAGGAGATCTGCCGCGCGACGGCTGTTCGTCTCCGTCACATGCCGCTCGATCAGACCCTTCAACTGGTCTTCCCAGTGATCCACAGTCACCGGGCAGGTCACCAGCGTTTCACGGTTCATCAAATCCAGCGCCTTGCCTTCCGGATCATACAGATACGCCATGCCGCCCGTCATACCCGCGCCGAAATTCGCGCCGATGGACCCGAGGATCACCGCGACGCCGCCGGTCATGTATTCGCAACCGTTGGACCCGCAGCCCTCGATCACAACCGTTGCGCCGGAGTTGCGTACGGCGAAGCGTTCGCCCGCACGGCCCGCCGCGAACAGGTAGCCATCCGTCGCACCATACAGCACCGTGTTGCCGATGATCGTGTTGTCGGCCGCCACCAGCGGGCTGACCTGCGGCGGACGTACGACAATCGTGCCGCCCGACAGGCCCTTGCCGACATAGTCGTTGGCATCGCCCGACACTTCCAGCTTCAGCCCCGGTGCAGCAAACGCGCCCAGTGACTGCCCTGCCGAACCGGTCAGCTTCACCGTCAGGTGATCCGGCTGCAACTGGTTGCGCATGCCGAAGCGCTTGACGATATGGCTCGACGTGCGCGTCCCGATGGTCCGAAGCGTGTTTTGCACTGCATAGGACAGCTGCATCTTCTCGCCATCTTCCAGGAACCGCGCCGCGTCCTTGACGATTTCGGCGTCCAGCGTGTCGGGCACCGCGTTGCGCTCCTTGTTGCGGTCGTAAACGGTGTTCTGCGCACCATCGACGGTGATCAGCAGCGGGTTGAGATCCAGATCGTCCAGATGCGCGGCCCCACGGCTGACCTGGCTCAGCAAATCGGCGCGCCCGATGACTTCATCGAGGCTGCGCGCGCCCATCGACGCCAGGATTTCCCGCACTTCCTGTGCGTAGAAGGTGATCAGGTTCACTACCTTGTCAGCATTGCCGGTGAACTTCTCGCGTAGTGCGGGGTCTTGCGTGCAGACGCCGACGGGGCAGGTGTTCGACTGGCACTGACGCACCATGATACAGCCCATCGCGATCAGCGCCGCGGTGCCGATGCCGTATTCTTCGGCTCCCATCAGCGCGGCGATGACAATGTCACGCCCCGTCCGCAGGCCGCCATCGGTGCGCAGCGTGATCCGGTCGCGCAAATTGTTCATCGACAGAACCTGATGCGCCTCGGTCAGGCCCATCTCCCATGGCAGCCCCGCATACTTGATGGACGTGGCCGGAGACGCACCCGTGCCGCCATTGTGCCCCGAAATCAGGATTACATCCGCCTTTGCCTTGGCCACACCGGCGGCAATCGTGCCAACACCTGAAGACGCCACCAGCTTCACCGTCACCTTGCAGCGCGGATTGATCTGCTTGAGGTCGTAGATCAGCTGCGCAAGGTCTTCGATACTGTAGATATCGTGGTGCGGCGGCGGGGAAATCAGCGTGACGCCCTTGGTCGAGTGGCGCAGCCGCGCGATCAGGTCGGTGACCTTCATGCCCGGAAGCTGGCCGCCCTCGCCGGGTTTGGCACCCTGCGCGACCTTGATTTCCAGTTCCTCGCACTGGTTGAGGTATTCCGCCGTCACACCGAAGCGGCCCGACGCCACCTGCTTGATCTTCGCCGACGGGTTGTCGCCGTTCGCCTCGGGCACGAAATGCGCCGGATCCTCGCCGCCCTCGCCGCTGTCGGACTTGGCGCCGATGCGGTTCATCGCGACGTTCAGCGTCTTGTGCGCCTCGGGGCTAAGCGCCCCCAGCGACATGCCCGGCGTCACGAACCGCTTGCGGATCGAGGTGATGCTTTCCACCTCCTCCAGCGGGATCGCCTTGCCCACCGGCTTGATGTCCAGCAGGTCGCGCAGATGGATGGGCGGGTTGCTCCGCATCTTGGCGCTGTATTGTTTCCACAGCTCGAAACTCGCACGATTGCACGCCGCCTGCATCATGTGCATCGACTGCGCTTCCCAGGCATGTGTTTCACCCGAACGGCGCGCCTTGTAGAAACCGCCGATGGGCAGAACATCCGAACCGCCCAGCCAGCCCAGCTTGTGCACCGCTTCCAGCTTCTTCTGGATGCCCGATACACCGATGCCGGAAATGCGGCTGTGCATGCCGGGGAAATAGGCCGCGCACATCGCTCGCGACAGGCCCACCGCCTCGAAGTTCAGGCCACCGCGATAGGACGAGATCACCGAAATCCCCATCTTCGCCATGATCTTCAGCAGGCCCTGGTCGATGGCGTTGCGATACTGCGCCACGGCTTCGGTCAGCGAACAATCCAGCAAGCCGCGTTTGATGCGGTCAGCCAGGCTGTCTTCGGCCAGATAGGGGTTCACCACGGTCGCACCGGACGCGATCAGCACCGCGAAGTAATGCGGGTCGATACATTCTGCCGACCGCACGTTGAGCGAACAGAAGGTCCGCAACCCCTTGTCCGTCAGCCAGCTATGCACGGCGCTCGTCGCAAGGATCATCGGCATCGGCACCTTGTCCTCGTCCTGCAACTGGTCCGTCAGGATGATATGACCCGCGCCGGACCGAACGGCCTCTTCGGCCTCGTCCCGGATGCGCGCCAGACCTTCGCGCAGCGCCTCAGACCCCTGATCACGCGGGAAGGTGCAGTCGATCTCGACATAGGGCGCATTGAAATGCGATTTCAGCGCCTCGAACTGCGCATTGCCGACAAAGGGGCTGTCCAGCACGACGATTTCCGTCTGGCTGCTGTCTTCGTCCAGCACGTTCTTGAGGTTGCCGAACCGTGTCTTCAGGCTCATCACGCGGAATTCGCGCAGGCTGTCGATCGGCGGGTTCGTCACCTGGCTGAAGTTCTGGCGGAAGAAATGGCTCAGCGGGCGATACTTCTCGGACAGCACCGCCGATGGCGTGTCATCCCCCATGGAGGCAATCGCCTCTTTCCCGTCTTCTGCCATCGGCGCAAGGATCTGTTCCAGTTCTTCAATGGTGAAACCGGCGGCGATCTGGCGCTTGCGCAGCTCCGACCCCTCGAACAACGGCGCCTCGCTCACCGTGGCCAGCTCATCGTCCAGCTCGTTGATCTTGCCGACCCAGTCGCCAAAGGGTTGCGCAGCCGCCAAGCGATCCTTGATCTCGACGTCATGATACAGACCGCCTTCCTGCATATCCACGGCGATCATCTGCCCCGGACCAAGCGCACCTTTCTCGGTCACGCCGGATTCCTCGACCGGAACCATGCCCGCCTCGGACCCTGCGATCAGCAGATTGTCACCGGTCACGACATAACGCATCGGGCGCAGGCCGTTGCGGTCCAGCCCCGCGCAGACCCAGCGACCATCGGTCATTGCCAGCGCGGCCGGGCCGTCCCATGGCTCCATCACGGAGTTGCAATAGGAATACATGTCGCGCCACGCTTCGGGCAGCTCGATTGCCTGTTTGGACCAGCTTTCTGGAACAAGCATCGTCTTGGCCATCGGCGCGGACCGGCCCGCGCGGACCAACACCTCGAACACCGCATCCAGCGCAGCCGAATCCGACGACCCGTTGGGGATGATGGGCTTGATGTCATCCGCCAGATCGCCGAACGTGCCCGACGCCATGCGGATTTCGTGCGATTTCATCCAGTTGACGTTGCCCTTCAGCGTGTTGATCTCGCCGTTATGGGCCAACATGCGGAAAGGCTGCGCCAGCCACCATTGCGGGAAGGTGTTGGTCGAATAGCGCTGGTGGTAAATCGCGAAGGACGATTCAAACCGATCATCCTGCAGGTCGGGATAGAATTCGGCCACCTGTTCAGCCAGCATCATGCCCTTGTAGATGATCGACCGGCAGGACAGCGAACAGATGTAAAGCGAACCCACCTGCGCGGCAGCGGCAGCCTTCTCGATCCGGCGACGGATCACGTAAAGTTCGCGCTCGAACGTTTCTTCGTCCACGCCCTTGGAATTCTTGATCAGGATTTGTTCGATCTCGGGCCGCGTCGCATTGGCCTTTTCGCCAAGGCAGGAAATATCGACCGGCACGTGACGCCAGCCATAGATGTAATAGCCCATCCGCAGCACTTCGGCTTCCACGATGGTGCGGCAGGTTTCCTGCGCGCCGAAATCCGTGCGCGGCAGGAACACCTGACCGACAGCAATCTTCTTGCCGGTATCGGGCTCGTGCCCCGTGCGGCGGATCTGGTCATAGAAGAACGGCTCGGGGATCTGCACATGGATGCCCGCGCCATCGCCCGTCTTGCCATCCGCATCCACGGCGCCGCGGTGCCAGATCGCTTTCAGCGCGGTGATACCAGCCTCGACGACCTTGCGGCTCTTGGTGCCGTCGATGGACACGACAAGCCCGACGCCACAGGACGAATGTTCGTCATCCTCGCGATACAGACCATGCTCGGCCATATAGGCACGCTTGGCTTCTTCGCTGGCCACCCAGTTCTGGTCGAATTTGGTCATGTTCAGTGATCTCCCGTCTCGGATTGTCCGGCAGCGGCGAATACCTCGGCCTCGGTCAATCTCGGTCTGTCTCCCGCAAAGGCGTAGCCTTCGGGCTTTCTGTCGATGAAAATTTCTTTGCTCAGGTCCATACCGGCAAGATCGTCCAGCGCGCCTGCCGATACATGCGTTTCGCCCGATCCGATGGTCAGCCGATAGAACAGGCTGGTGCCGCACTTCTTGCAGAAACCGCGTTCGGCCCAGTCGGAAGAGGTAAAGATGCCGATATTCTCTTCGCCTTCGAAGTCGACCGAGTCCGACTCGATCGCCAACATCGGACCGGCCGCCCAACGGCGGCACATCTCGCAATGGCACACGTCGAATGAATCATGCGCGCCCTTTGCGGTGAAACTGACTGCCCCGCACAGGCAACGTCCCGTTCTGTTCGTCATCGTTTCACATCCTCCGGCGGAGTCGCATCCGCATCGAATTTCAGAATATCCGTCAGCCAACCTGACCTATTAACTGCTTGTTAACTTATCCTTGCAGTTCCATCGGTGCACAGCCGGTGTACGCGTGGTGTACCGCCTGTGACCTTGACCGCTTACTCCGCCGCGACCGCCGTGACCGCGGTGTTGAAGCGATCCAGAATGGCCTGCGCCGCTTCGCGACCGTCACGGATCGCCCAGACAACCAGCGACGCTCCACGCACGATATCGCCCACAGCATACACGCCATCGAGATTCGTTTCATGCGTACGGAAATCGGTTTTCACCGTGCCCCAGCGCGTCACTTCCAGTTCCGGCTGGTCCCACAGCGCGGGCAGGTCTTCGGGTTCAAACCCCAGCGCTTTAACGACCAGGTCCGCGTCCTCGGCGTAATCCGCACCTTCGATCAGCTCGGGCGTCTGACGACCCGTCGCGTCGGGCTGGCCCAGACGCATCTTGCTGATCAGCACGCTTTCCACCGTGTCGCCGGCGAAGCCCTTCGGCGCGGTCAGCCAGACGAATTCGACGCCTTCTTCCTCGGCGTTCTGCACTTCGCGCTGCGAACCCGGCATGTTGGCACGGTCGCGGCGATACAGGCATTTCACCGATTTGGCGCCTTGGCGAACAGCGGTACGGACGCAGTCCATCGCCGTGTCACCGCCACCGATGACGACGACGCGCTTGCCTTCGGCGTTCAGCTCGCCGGAATCATATTCCGGCACCGTGTCACCGAAGCTGACCTTGTTCGACGCGGTCAGATAATCGATCGCCCGCACGATGCCCTTGGCGCCGCTGCCCGGCCCTTGCAGGTCGCGCGTCTTGTAAACGCCCGTCGCGATCAGCACGACATCATGCTTCGCGCGGATGTCTTCGAAAGTGATGTCCTCACCGACATTGCAATTCAGCTCGAACTTGACGCCGCCCTTTTCCAGTTGCTGGTTGCGGCGCATGACGATGTCTTTTTCCAGCTTGAAGCCCGGAATGCCATAGATCATCAGCCCGCCGGAGCGGTCATAGCGATCGTATACGGTGACCTGCACGCCTTGGCGACGCAGCATATCCGCCGCCGCCAGACCACCCGGACCGGCCCCGATGATCGCAACGCTTTCTTCGCGCTCGACCTTCGGCGCTATGGGCTGCACCCAGCCTTTTTCGAACGCCGTATCGGTGATGTACTTCTCGACCGCGCCGATCGTCACAGTGCCATGGCCGGACTGTTCAATCACGCAGTTGCCTTCACACAGGCGGTCCTGTGGGCAGATGCGACCGCAGATTTCCGGGAAGGTATTGGTTGCCTGGCTGAGTTGGTAGGCTTCTTCCAAGCGCCCTTCCGCCGTCAAGCGCAGCCAGTCGGGAATGTTGTTGTGCAGCGGACAATGCGACTGACAATAAGGCACACCGCATTGCGAGCAGCGACCGGCCTGTTCGGCAGCCTTCTGTTCAGCATATTCGGCGTAAATCTCGTTGAAGTCCTGATTGCGCTGATCCGCCGCCCGCTTCTCGGGCATGTCGCGCTCAACCGTCACAAACTGGAGCATTCGCTGTTTAGCCATGGCTCATCTCCAAAATCCAATTCCCGCGCTTGATACCGCGCCTCGCTTGAAAAGAAAAGTAAGCAATACTGACGTATATGCAGAATTCTTCGGACACAGCCAGACAAAAACTCTCGGAGTATCCATTTTTTATGTCAATATATGTGACCTTAAATTCAGAATACAAAACAACGGCAATACGTTACTAGAAGCCAAACAAAGAAGGCAAAAACAGGCATGACGCTTCTCCATCTTCTGATCGTCGCGATCATTCAGGGTATTACAGAGTTCCTTCCCATATCTTCTTCGGGCCACCTGATTCTCTTGCCGAATCTTTCGGGCATGGAAGATCAGGGGCTGGTCATCGACGTCGCTGTCCATGTCGGCACGCTCTTCGCTGTGGTCCTGTACTTCTGGTCGGACGTCAAAACCGGCCTTGCCGGACTTCCCCGCGCCCTGACGGGCCGGACCGACACCTCCGGCTCCAAGCTGGCCATGTGCCTGATCATCGCCACGATCCCCGTCGTCATCATCGGCCTGGTCATCGAAGTTACCGGCTTGAACGACCTGATGCGCTCGACGGCACTGATCGGATGGACGATGCTGATCTTCGGGATCGTGCTTTATTGGGCGGACCAGACCGGGACCGAAGAAAAGCCTGCGGAAAACTGGACCTTCCGCGACGCAGCGATCATGGGGCTGTGGCAGGCGGTCGCGCTGATCCCAGGCACCTCGCGGTCGGGCATCACCATCACCGGCGCAAGAAAGCTTGGCTACAAGCGCGAAGACGCAGCAAAGCTTGCGATGCTCATGTCCATTCCGACGATCCTGATGGCGGGCGGCCTTCTTGGCATCGAAGTGGTCGCCGAAGCGAACACAGCGGCAGCCAGAGACGGGCTGATCGCGGCGATTTTCGCCTTCCTGTCAGCCTTGCTCGCCCTTAAGATCATGATGCGCTTGCTGCAATCTGTCAGCTTCACGCCCTATGTGATCTACCGTGTGATCTTCGGGCTGTTCCTGCTGTGGTACGCCTACAGCTAGCCCTCAGACCCGCATATTGCGGGCAGATTCTGTGATTTCGTCATACTGACCGCCGGGCCGGAACCGCCACAGATAATCGTCGAGAACCGCCTCGGTAGGTGTCGGGCTGATGCCGAGATCGGCCAGGCCTTTCGCACCCTCCGACACGACGTTATCCGCGTGAAGGTTGCGCACCTGGTCGCGCGTCAGCACCTTGTTCTCGAAAAATCCGAGGCTCAGCGTCTGAAGCAGATCGAACCCCCAGCCCATAAAGCCGGCAACGGCGAAGGGCATGCCAACCACCAGGCGACGGCGGCGGATCACGCCAAGCATTCCGATCATCCACTCGCGGAAGCTACGGACATCCGGCCCGCCAAGTTCGTAAACTCCCGGCTCGGCCTGTCCCAGCAGCGCCTTTTCAGCTGCTTCTGCGACATTATCGACATAGACTGGCTGGAACTTCGTATCCGCGCCGACAATAGGAAGAACCGGCCCGAACCGCGCCATGGAGCCGAACCGGTTGAAAAAGCTGTCACCGGGCCCGAACACGATGGACGGGCGCAGGATGACAGCGCCGGGCATATGCCGCAGCACCGCTGCTTCGCCCTCTGCCTTGGTCCGGGCATATTCACTTTGGCTGTCGGGATTGGCGCCTATGGCAGAAATCTGCACCAGCGTTTCGATACCCGCCTCCTTGGCCAGTCGGGCGATGCGCTCCGCACCTCCGGATTGCACATCTTCGAAATTGTTCTTCTTGTACTCGTTGAGGATCCCGACGCAGTTCACCACGGCATCGGCCCCTTTCATCGCCAGCGCGGCGGACTGGTCGTCGCGGATATTGCAAAAGATCGGCTCGACCTGACCAACGACGCCGTAGGGTTTGACGAACAGCGCCTCGTTCGGGTGCCGGACCGCAACCCGCACGCGCCAACCCTGCTTGGCCATGCGACGCACAATATGGCGTCCGATGAAGCCCGAACCGCCATAGATCGTGACAAGTTTCGACATTGCTCGTCTCCGCTAGTTTCGGCTCTGCAATACAAGCCACCGAGCGCGCGAACAAGGCTGATCGCGTTTCGGAGAATAATCTTCACGTCATGTGTTGACACTCCCCGAGTCGACGTCTAAATGCCGCTTCCACGACACCTGCCCAGGTGGCGGAATTGGTAGACGCGCTAGCTTCAGGTGCTAGTGTCCGTATGGACGTGGAGGTTCGAGTCCTCTCCTGGGCACCATCGTTTCCCGAAATGCTTGCGGTATGCGTAAAGGGTATTCCTAAGGAATACCAATACATCGTTTTGCAGGTGATGTTTCAGGCCGTTTTGCCGCGTTCGATCCGCAGGAACTCTTTGATCCGCTTGGTGGTTGCGGACTTGCCGGCATTGCGGAAAATCGCTTGGCGTTCCGGAAAGCTGTGTTCGCGGCGCGCGATGCGCAGATAGGCGCGCACGCGCTCACCCGATCTCAATGGTGGGGTGTCGATGATATGGCGTGGCATGGCATCCTCCTTTCCACATAGGTGGAACTGGACGCTAGCACATCTGGTTCCAAAATTCAGCCATTTAGGCGCGTGACGGCCCAGCGGGCCGCATCGGCAACCGTTTCGTCCGGGTCTGAAGTCAGTGACTGTGCGATCGGGCGAAGGCTGGGCTCGCCGGAATTTCCTATGGCATACAGGACATTACGCACGAAGCGATCACGCCCGATCCGCTTGATGGGTGAGCCGGAGAATCTTGCCCGAAACTCCGTATCATCCAACGTCGCCAATTCGGCCAACTTCGGTGAAGTCAGGTCCTCGCGGGCAGCATACTTCACCTCACGCGACTCGGCGGCGAACTTGTTCCAGGGGCAAACACCAAGACAGTCGTCGCAGCCGTAGATCCGGTTGCCGAGCTTTTCGCGCAGGTCCAGATCCACCGGGCCTTTGTGTTCGATCGTCAGGTAGGAAATGCAGCGGCGCGCGTCCAATTGGAACGGCGCCGGGAACGCATCTGTCGGACACACATCCAGGCAGGCACGACATGATCCGCAGTTTTCGCGCGCAGGTTCGTCCACGGGTAGTTCGACCGTCGTGAAGATCGACCCGAGGAAGAACCAGCTTCCCAGATCGCGGCCCAGAAGGTTCGTGTGCTTGCCCTGCCAGCCCAGCCCGGCTGCGGCGGCTAGCGGCTTTTCCATCACCGGTGCGGTATCGACGAAGACCTTGATCTGTTCGTTATCGACCTGTTCCAGCAGCCATCGACCCAGCCGTTTCAGCCGCTTCTTCACCACGTCATGGTAATCGCGGTTCTGCGCATAGACGCTGATTGCTGCGCGGTCGGGGTGGCTCAGCACCTCCAAGGGGTCATGTTCGGGTGTATAGGGTTCGGCCAGCATGATGACCGATCGAGCCTCGGGCCACAGCTCGGACGGGTCGCCGCGCCAGTTCATCCGCTCAGACATCCACTGCATCTGCCCGTGACGCCCCTTGGCGACGAAGTCACGCAGGCGCTCGGCTATCTCGGGCACGGCATCGGGACGGCACACGCCCATCTTGGCGAAGCCTTCTTCCAACGCGCGTGCGTGCAGCCGTTCCTTGAGGTCTAGAAGTCCAGATCGCTGTAATGGGGCGGCGGCGGGAAGCCCGACACCTGATCCGCCAGCAGATTCCGGAAGGCGGGCCGCGATTTTATTTTTGCGTACCAATCCTTCACCACCGCGCTTCTGTTCCAATCTACATCGGACGTATAGTCCAAACAGGACAGATGTGCAGCCGCCGTGAAATCCGCAAGGGTCATCACGTCACCCGCCAGCCAGCGGCGGTGATCCAGAAGGTTTGCCATGTAGTCGAGGTGGAATTTGATCTTCTGCACGCCTTCCTTGACGTTGCGACTGTCAGGATAGCCCTGTCCGACTAGCTTCTTGATGACCCGTTCCGTCAGGATCTTGGTTGTCACTTCGCGATAAAACGTATCGTCGAACCACCCCACCAGCCGGCGCACCTCATAACGTTCGCGCGGGTCGCGCGGCAGCAGCGACGGCGTGGGATACACCTCGTCCAGATATTCACAGATCGCGGTGCTTTCGGACATGGTGATCCCGTCAATCTGTAGGACGGGGACTTTCCCTGCCGGGTTACGACGCAGGAATTCGGCCGATTTTTCCCAGTACTTCTCTTCCTGCAAATCCACATCGATGCGCTTTTCCGACAGCGTCAGCCGGACTTTACGGCAAAAGGGCGACAACGGGGAATGAAAGAGACGGATCATGCTCGGCCTTTTATTCTTGGTATTCGCAATTGTCTTGCCGCGTTCGTCGTGTCAGTTCAACCACTGAAACACCGGGCACGCCCGTCTCGGTTGATCGTCGCCGCCCCGTCCATGATCGACGCCGCACGCCTGCGGGTGAAATCGCCCGGGCTGCTTGCGGACCGATCCTTCGGATCGGGTAGAATCGCTGCCAGCCGCGCCGCCTGTACAGGCGTCAGATGTTGTGCGTCCGTTTCGAAATAGTGGCGTGCAGCCGCCTGGACGCCGAAAACGCCCTCGCCGAATTCGGCGACGTTGAGATAGACCTCAAGGATGCGCCGCTTGGTCCAGACCAGTTCAACCGCAGGGGTCAGGACCGCCTCAAGCGCTTTGCGTGGCCAGCTGCGCCCCTGCCACAGAAAGACATTCTTCACGGTTTGCTGGCTGATCGTCGAACCGCCGCGCCGGACGCCGCCTTCGATGGCCTTGCGCAGCGCCCCGATATCGAAACCCCAATGGGCGCAGTAATTAGCGTCTTCGGCCGCCACGGCCGAGCGCACCATCACCGGCGCGATTCTGTCCATCGACCGCCATTCATGGTCCACCCCGCCCAACCGACGCGATTCGGCGAGCATGTAGGGTGTCGTCGGGACCGGAACGATGGAAAACAACAGGATTAGTCCGGCGAACAGCACGACAACCGCGAAGGCTCCGCGAAGCACCCAGCGACGGATGACCTTGCCCGGATCGGCGCGCTTTGCCGATTTTCTGCGACCTGCTCGTTTGGTTTTTGCCATGGCCGTCAAGAACCACGCAGCACACGCGGGGTCAAGAAACGAAAGCTGCTATCACCGTTCTTGTGCCAGAAGGGCGCGCAGCCCGGATTTGTAGTCGGGATAGATCAGCTTCACGCCCAGTTCGTCCTTGACCCGGTCGTTCCGCACCCGCTTGCTTTCGGCGTAGAAGCTGCGTGCCATGGGGGTCATATCCGCCTCGTCAATTGGAATGGCTGATGGGACGGGCATTCCGAGAAGAGTCGCGGCATAGGCGATGACGTCCTCGGGTGGAGCGGGATCGTTGTCGCAGAGATTGTAAATTGCGCCCGGAACAGGGCGGTTGATCGACGCTTCCAGCACCTGGGCGATATCCGCCACATGAATGCGCGAGAACACCTGACCGGGCTTGATGATACGCTTGGCGGTGCCGTTTCGGACCTTGGCAAACGGACCACGGCCGGGGCCGTAGATGCCTGCCAGACGAAAGATGTGCAGCGGTGCACCGGTTTCCCGGGCGAAGTCCTGCCATTGCGTTTCAGCAAGCGCGCGGGCCTGTCCGCGACGGGTCGAGGGGGTCAGGGGCGTCGTTTCATCCACCCAACCGCCTTGGTGGTCGCCATAGACGCCGGTCGTTGATAGATAGCCAAGCCATCGTAGCCTCGGGGCAACCCTTGCCAATGGTTCGAGGGCTGCCGCAAGCACGGGATCGCCATCGGCGTCGGGGCCAGCAGAGATCAGGACATGCGTGGTGTCACCAAGCGTATCGAGGGCACCGCCGGGCCAGATGAGCGGCGTGATACCAGTTTCGGCGAGGTAGCCAGCCTTGTCAGGCGAGCGTGTCGTGCCGGTGATGTGCCACCCCTGCGGGAGCAGGAGCCGTGCAAGGGCTTGGGCAGAGTATCCGTGGCCGAAGGAAAACAGATGCGATGTCATGGCGCGAAGATGCGGCGTCGCGCTTGAAGTGGCAAGGGGGTGCTCCCGCCCCCGGCCTTCGCGGCTGCGCCGATTGTCCGGGGTTGGGTCGTGCACGCCTGCGGCGTGCGGTTGCGCTTGACCTCTCTCGTGTTGCGCGGCATCCGGGTGAGATGCCGGATCTAAAGATAATCGAAGGTGTCCTGAGCGATCGTGGGTCGAAATACGCTGTTTCGGGCGGGCCGGTCACGAGTCGCGCGGAGGCGGACGCGTTGGTCAAGGCGCTGAAGCGCAAGAAGAAGTTTGCGAAAGCCACGCACAACACCTGGGCGGTCTTGCTGCCCGATGGGCCGCTCAAGGCCGATGACGGAGAATCCGGCGCCGGGATGGTGATCGTGCGGATGCTGGAACGCGTGGGCCTGGAAAACCATGTCGTGATAGTCACGCGCTGGTTCGGCGGCACGAAGCTGGGGGGCGACCGGTTCCGGCATGTTCAAAGCGCGGTGCGCAGCTATTTCGATGAATTAGGCATCGATCTGCAGGGCGATTGATCTAGTCAGGTTTGACAGATTGTCCCAAGTGACTTTCGCCCCGTTCGCGAGACAGGCGGATCTGTTTCTGCCGCTCGCGAAAGCGGGCTTTATCGGCCTCGGAGGTTTCGGCGGCGCAGTGATGGCAGGATACGCCCTCTTCGAACTCCGGACGCGCACGGTCTTCGGGCAGGATCGGGCGGCGGCAGGCGTGGCACAACTGGTGCGGGCCTTCTTCAAGCCCATGACCAACGGATACGCGCCCGTCGAAGACGAAGCATTCGCCTCGCCATTTGCTGTCCTCGGCGGGGACATCTTCGAGGTACTTCAGGATGCCGCCCTTCAGGTGAAAGACGTCTTCGACACCTTCGCCGAGCAGGTAGTTGGTGGATTTCTCGCAGCGAATCCCACCCGTGCAGAACATGGCAATCCGCTTGTTGTGGAACCGCTGCTTGTTCTGCTGCCACCATTCGGGGAATTCGCCGAAGCTTTTGGTTTCCGGATCAATCGCCCCGTTGAAGGTGCCGATGGCGACTTCATAATCGTTGCGGGTGTCGATCACGGCTACATCGGGCGCGGATATCAGGTCGTTCCAGTCCTTCGCATCCACGTAGTGGCCGGTGCCTGCGCGCGGGTCGACCTGTGGCTGACCCATGGTGACGATCTCGCGCTTCAGCCGGACTTTCATCCGCCCGAAGGGCTGTTCGACCGCAGTGCTTTCCTTCCATTCCAGATCCGCGCAGCCGGGCAGGGACCGGATATGAGCCAGCGCCGCGTCGATGCCGTCGCGTGTGCCGGCGATGGTGCCGTTGATGCCCTCGGGTGCCAGCAGAAGCGTGCCGGTCACGCCTGCGCTGCAACAAGTCTTGGCCAGCGGCGCTTGCAATGCAGCCGGGTCGGAAAACGGTGTGAAGTGATAGAGTGCAGCGACGGTAAACATGGCCGCGATTTAAGCGCAAGGGCGCGGATCGGCAAGAGGGCAGGTTGACCGTCGCTGCGGCTGTGCTTACCGATTGACTGACCGAAGGAGAATATGATGCGCCCCGCCAACGAAGCCCTGATCGTCATTGATGTGCAAAACGACTTCTGCCCCGGCGGTGCGCTGGCAGTCGAGGACGGCGACAAGGTCGTCCAGCCGATTAACACCTTCATGGACGAGTTTCCGGTGGTCGTGCTGTCGCAGGACTGGCACCCGGCGGGGCACGGATCGTTCGCGTCGAGCCATACGGACAAAGCACCGTTTGGGGTGATCAACATGCCGTATGGACCGCAGGTGCTATGGCCTGATCATTGCGTGCAAGGCACCGAAGGCGCCGCGTTTCATCCGGGCCTGCGGCTGGATCGTACCCAGATGATCGTACGCAAGGGATTTCGTCCCGAGATCGACAGCTATTCAGCATTCTTTGAAAACGACTACAAGACGCCGACGGGATTGCAGGGTTATCTGCGTGATCGGGGTGTGGGGAAGGTCACGCTGGTCGGGCTGGCGCTGGATTTCTGCGTGAATTTCTCGGCGGTCGATGCGGCGAAGCTGGGCTTTGAGGTCGCGGTGCGAAAGGATCTGTCCCGCGCCATTGACCTGGATGGATCGCTCGATGCTGCCCTTAAGGGCATGCGTGAGGCTGGCGTCGAATTGGTTACCCTGTAAGTGAAAGGGCCGATCATGGTCGATATCGCCACCCGCGTCTACAACCACAAATGGAAGATCGATCCGATTGTCCGGTCGCTGATCGACACGGATTTCTACAAGCTGCTGATGTGCCAGTCGGTGTTTCGCAACAAACCCGACACCAATGTCACATTCAGTCTTATCAATCGCGCGACGGATATCCGGCTGGCAGAGTTGGTCGACGAAGGTGAACTGCGTGAACAGTTGGACCACATACGCGGGCTCAGCCTGTCGCGCGGAGAAAGCACGTGGCTGCGCGGGAATACGTTCTACGGCAAGCGCCAGATGTTCCGGCCCGACTTCATGGAGTGGTTCGAAGGCTTGCGCCTGCCGCCCTATGAGCTGGAGGTCAAGGACGGGCAGTACGAACTGACCTTCGAGGGCAAATGGCCCGAGGTTATGCTGTGGGAAATCCCCGCGCTTGCCGTGTTGATGGAATTGCGCTCGCGCGCCGTGCTGGCCGATATGGGGCGATTCGAGTTGCAGGTGCTCTATGCCCGCGCGATGACCAAGCTGTGGGAAAAAATCGAACGGCTGCGCGAGGTGCCCGACATCAAGATCGCGGATTTCGGGACGCGGCGGCGGCATTCCTTCCTGTGGCAGGACTGGGGCGTGCAGGCGATGATGGAAGGTCTCGGCGACCGTTTCACAGGCACGTCCAATTGCCTGATCGCCATGCGGCGTGAGGTGGAGGCGATTGGCACGAACGCCCATGAATTGCCGATGGTCTATTCAGCGCTGGCGCAGACGGATGACGAATTGTTGCAGGCGCCCTATCAGGTGTTAGCCGACTGGCATGAAGAACATGACGGCAATTTGCATATCATCCTGCCGGACACTTACGGCACGCAAGGGTTTCTGGACCGCGCGCCGGATTGGCTGGCGGGGTGGACCGGCATTCGCATCGACAGCGGCGATCCGGCGGAAGGCGCGGAAATCGCCATTCGTTGGTGGCAGTCGCGTGGTGAAGACCCGCGCGAGAAACTGGTGATCTTCTCGGACGGGCTGGATGTCGACAAGATGCTGGAACTACACGCGCGGTTCTCTGGGCGTGTGAAGCTCAGCTTCGGTTGGGGGACGCTGCTAACCAACGACTTCCGTGGATTGGTGCCGGATGATGCACTTGCGCCATTCAGCTTGGTCTGCAAGGCGGTCAGCGCAAATGGATTCCCGACCGTGAAGCTCAGCGATAACCCCAACAAGGCGATGGGGCCGTCCGAGGAGATCAAGCGCTACAAGCGTGTCTTCGATGTGGGCGAGCAGCAGGCGATGAAGGTCGTCGTTTAACGATCCAGCCATCGCCGCGCTGTGCGCAGCCCGCGTTCGGCATAGGTTCGCTGCTTCGTGTCGTCCGGCGCGGCCCGCGACATGACCCAGCCGGTCGAGGCCAGACCGCGCAGCATCACGAACAGGTCGATCTCTGCGGCGTCATCGTCCGTCAGTGTGCCGCCCTCGGCCCGGTAGCCGTCGATCATCGCGGCTTTCAGGGCGTCGAAATTCGGCTGGCCCTCATGCTGGATCAGGGCGGTGCCGAGGTCATACAGCCGGTAGCCAAAGCCGCCATCATCGAAGTCGATCAGGTAAAGTTGCCGCCCATCGCGCAAAACGTTTTCCTGCAGCACATCGGCGTGAATCAGACCGTAACCATCGGTTCCCCGCTTCGTCAGCCGGTCACGCGCATCATCTCGGGCTGTCAGCAGAAACTGCGATTCCTTGGGTGTCAGCGACGGGTTTTCCCAGAAGCGGCCCCACAGGGGGGTATCGGAGCAAAACGCATCAATGTCCCATGCATGGCGGGTCAGATCCGTAGGCGCGGTCGAGTCCGACGTCAGATGCAGATCGGCCAGAAGCCCGCCCAGCCTGCGGTAGAGACCGGTCTGTTCGTCCGCCGTGCCGCCAAACTGTTCGCCCATCGCGCCGATTTCTTCGCCTGGCACCCAAAGCACCACAGAGGCAATCGGTCCGCCGTCATCCGGCGTATGGATGAAACCACCGTCAACAGTGCGCTGCGGCCAAGGGCAGGGGAAGCCCGCATCGGCCAGCGCTTCGGTCCACCGCAGTTCGGAAATGATGGTCTCGGGCGATTGGTATCCGGGACGGTGCAGCCGCAACGCTGCGCGCTGACCGCTCGCCAGCGTGACGTCGAAAACCGCGTTCTCACGATTGACGATCAGACGGGGCGGCGTTGCCAGCCCGCCCCACGCTTCTGCCGCCCGGGCCGCCCGGTCCAGTGCTTCGGCGTCATTCATGCGGCACCACCTTCAGCGCCTCTTCCAAAGTGTCGATTGCCAGATCGGCATGTTCGCGGTTGAAGGGCAGCGGTGGGCGCATTTTCAGCGTGTTCATGTGGCGCCCGATACGGTTCAATAGGACACCGCGGCGGCGCATTTCCTCGACCACCTGGGCGGCGAAATCGGTGGCGGGTGATCCGTCATCCAGCACGAACTCCAGCCCGAAGAACAGGCCCAGACCGCGCGCTTCGGCTTTCAGCGGGTGCTCGATCGCCTTCAGTCGATCCAGTGCGTAGGCGCCGGTTTCCAGCGCGTCTTGTTGCAGACCTTCTTCTTCCAGCACGTCGAGCGTTGCCATCGCGGCCACACAGCTGACCGGATTGCCGCCGAATGTATTGAAATAACCAAAGGCCGTGCGGAAGGCGGACATGATGTCGGGCCGCGCCAGCACGCCCGCGACGGGGTGGCCGTTTGCCATGGGCTTGCCGACGGTGACGACATCGGGGGTGAAGCCGAGTCTTTCGTGGCCCCAAAGGTGACTGCCTAAACGCCCGAAACCGGGCTGAACTTCGTCGCACAGAATCAGGCCTCCCGCGTCGCGGATGACCTTTTCGGCCGGATCGAAGAAGCCGGGTTCCAGCGCGGGCAGGCCTTCATTTGCGAAGGCGGGACACAGCATCATGCCGGAAAAGCCGATACCGGTATCTTCGAGTTCCCGGATGGCCTGCGCGATACTGTCGGCGAACGCCTGTGCCTGACCTTCCAGCGTGCCGCCAATGGGCCGGACGGTGTCGGGCGCGGGAACCAGCCGGACATGGGCAGGATAGCCGCCGATGGGCGGGCGGCGTGTGGACAGGTGCGAGGTCGCCAGCGTGTTGCCGTGATAGGTGTTGTCCGTGGCAATGATGCCGATCTTGCCTGTCATCGCTTGTGCCATGCGAAGCGCAATGTCATTGGCCTCGGACCCGGTGCAGACAAGGATCATCTGCGTCAGGTCGTGCCCGATCATCCCCGTCAGCCGGTCGATGTAATCGAGGATGCCGCCATGCAAATAACGGGTGTGGGTGTTCAGCGTGCTGGCCTGACGGCTGATCGCTTCGACAACTTTCGGATGACAATGTCCCACATGCGGCACGTTGTTGTAGCAGTCGAGATAGCGCTTGCCGTCCGCGTCCCACAGCCACACACCTTCGCCGCGTACGATATGCACCGGCTCGTCATAGAAGGTCGGCACGTTCGGCCCCATCAGCCGTTCGCGCCGCGCCAGCATGGTTTCAGTCATCCCGCTCGACCTTTCCTCGTAAGTTCTTGATTTCACCGCGCTGCGTCTTTGCGGCGAGCCTGCGTTTGACGCTGCCCTTGGTGGGCTTTGTGGGTATACGGCGCTTGGGTTTGATTGTCGCGCGACGAATGAGCTCTGTCATCCGGTCGCGCGCTATTTCCCGGTTGCGGACCTGGCTGCGGGTGTCTTCGACGCGGATCAAAACGGCGCCGTCGGTTGTCCAGCGGCTGCCCGCGATACGTTTCAGCCGGTTTTTCACGGGCGCGGGCAGGTTGGGGCTGCGGGCGGCCTCGAACCGCAATTCGACGGCTGTGGAAACCTTGTTCACGTTCTGCCCCCCGGGGCCGGAAGAGCGCGTGAACTGCTCTGTCAGTTCCCAGTCCTGAATTGTGATCTGGTCGTTGATTTCTAGCATCGGCCCGTCTTTCCACAGTTGTCGTCAAACTAGTCAGACTGCGTGCCGGGTGCAAAGCGATCTAATGCGCAACTAAATGGTTGCTCGAATCGGTTGTTCGCGTTTATATGCAACTAGGAGGTTGCATTATGACACAAATTACCATGACAGACACGATCGAGAAATCGACGATCATCGACGCATCCGTTGAACGGGTGTGGCAGGCGCTGACGGACCATGCTCGGTTCGGCGATTGGTTCGGGGCGAAAATGAGTGGTCCGTTTGAGCCGGGCAAGGAGGTGACATTCACCATGAGCAGCAATGACAGCGGATGCGAAAACAGCGAAAAGGGGCTGTCGTTCGCTGCAACGATCCGAGACATGGAAAAGCCGAACCGGTTTTCCTACACTTGGCACCCCTATGCGGTTGACCCCGATCACGACTATTCCAGGGAAGAACCCACGCTTGTCGAATTCCGACTTGAAGAAGTCGCGGAAGGCACCAAGCTGACCGTTGTCGAAAGCGGCTTCGAACGGATACCCGAAGATCGCAGGGATCTGGCGCTTCGGAAGAACACAGGTGGGTGGGAATTCCAGATGGAACGCATAAAGGCTTATGTCGAACAGAACTCTTGAGGCCCAGGCCGATATCTTCGCGGCGCTGGCGGACATCACCCGCCTGCGCCTGATCGAGATCATGAAGGATGGTCAGGCGAGGTCGATTTCCGACCTCGCCAACGTCGTGCCGATCACGCGGCAAGGGGTGACGAAGCACCTGAAGGTGCTGGAAGGTGCCGGGCTGGTCGAATTTCGTCGTGAGGGACGGGAAGCCCGCTACCGTTGGACGCCCGAGCCGCTGACCGGAACGCGGGAGTATCTGGATATGGTTGCCAGCCAGTGGGAAGACGCGTTGTCCCGCTTGAAGGCGCATGCCGAGGCGGATGGCGACACTTGACGCGTGCCTTCCCGCGATTAGGCTGCGGTTGGGCTGAACGCGGAGGATCGATGAAAAACGCTGTGAAATACGTGGCGCTGGCGGCGACCCCGATGCTGACCGCTTGCGAAGAATTACAGGCGACAGATACGGTCGGCGGCAGCGCAGGCACCAACCCCGCCGCTGTCTACTGCATCGAGAGTGGCGGACGCCATGAAATCCGTGACACCGAAGGCGGCCAAGTCGGTGTCTGCATCCTGCCCGACGGGCGAGAGGTTGACGCCTGGGACTACTTCCGCGCCCAGAACCCCAACGGACAGGACGGCTGACGGTCAGGTCATATGGGTGTTGAACCAGTCGATCGTGCGTGACCAGGCAAGTTCGGCCGCAGCTTCATCATAGCGCGGCGTGGAATCGTTGTGGAAGCCGTGGTTCACGCCTTCATAGATATGGGCCTCGTAGGTCTTGCCATGTTCCTGCAGGGCCTTTTCGTAGGCGGGCCAGCCTTCGTTTATCCGTTCGTCCAGTCCCGCGTACTGGAGCAGTAGTGGCGCTTCGATCTTTGGAACGTCTTCGGCGGCGGCTTGGCGCCCGTAGAAGGGAACCGATGCGCTCATCTCCGGATAGGCCACGGCCAGCGCGTTGCAGACACCGCCGCCATAGCAGAAGCCCACAGCACCCACCTTGCTGGTTGAGTCGTCCCGGTTCATCAGGTGTTCGAACCCGGCGAAGAAGTCGTTCATCAGCTTTTCCGGGTCAACCTGCCGCTGCAATTCGCGGCCTTCTTCGTCATTGCCCGGATACCCGCCCATTGAGGTCAGACCATCTGGCGCCAGCGCCATGAAGCCAGCTTTTGCAACCCGGCGGGCCACATCTTCGATATATGGGTTCAGGCCACGGTTTTCGTGGACGACCAGCACAGCGGGCAACGGACCTTCGACATTAGCGGGCTTCACCAGATAGCCGCGTACCTCGCCGTTGCCGTTCGGGGAATCGTACGTGATATATTCCGGCGTAATGTCTGGGTCATTGAATGACACCTGCTCGGCCAACGCATAGTTGGGCTTGAGCATGTTCAACAGGGCTACGGCGGTCAAGCCGCCCACGGCAAACTTGCTTGCGCGGTCGAGAAATTCGCGCTTCGTGATGTGCCCATGTGCGTAGAAATCATAGAGTTCCAGCAATTCCTGATCGAAGTCTTTCGCCGTCATACGGTTCATGTGTATGCCCTCCCGTCGGTAAATGGACTCGCGCATTTACTTTAGGGCAATTGTCGGGGTGGGGGGCTCAGTTTTCCGTGATCAAGCATTTCGACATTGGCTTGGTCGCGCCGCTTCACTCTTGCGCTTTCCCCCGCCATCCTGCTTTGTGGCGTGATGCAACTGATCAAGCCCGACCTTGCCCATCTGGATGGCTTCCGTGATGCCCTGTCGAAGGGCTGGTCACCGAACAACCTGCGCCCCGAAGCGTCGCAGGAAATCCTGTCAGCGATTTCCGAAGACGCGGCGGCCTATGTAGCGACCCTTGACGACATGGACGGCAAAGGCGCGCCCGTGACCCTGCCAGACGGATCGAAGGTGCCGCGCCTGCCCGGTTTCAATCGCTGGATCTGGGACGACGGGTTCTGCGGCAGCGTCGGATTTCGCTGGCAGCCGGGTGGTGCAGAACTGCCCTCCTACTGCCATGGCCATATCGGTTATACGGTTGTCCCGTGGCGGCGTGGTCAGGGGTATGCACGACACGCACTGGCCTTGCTTCTGGACGAGGTGCGCCCGCTGGGCTTGCCCTATGTCGAGTTGACGACTGAGCATGACAACATTCCATCACAGAAGGTGATGGAGGCGAATGGCAGTGTCTTGGTGGGCGCGACGCATAAGCCCGGACGTCACGGAGACAGCGAAATGCTGCTTTACCGGATCGCGCTGACCTGACGGCCTCAGTGTTTTCCAGCCCTGCAATGCCGCGCAATCCGCGACTAGTCTGATCCACCCCGGACAATACGGACAACGTCTTGTGATGGGTCCGTTTCCACGCCCTGGAAGTCGAAGTCGTCCATCCGCTTGGCGCGCCGCGTGGCCTTGTCGGCGCTGGTGCGGATGGATTCGATGTCCTTGCGTGCCTGCCCGAAATGGCGGTCCAGATTGTCCACCCGGTCGCCAAGGCGCGTCACGTCCCCGATCAGAAGGGCAAGCTCCTTGCGAATGATCCCTGCCTGTTCGCGCATACGGACGTCTTTCAGAACAGCGCGCAGCGTGTTCAACGTGGCCATGCAGGTGGTCGGCGACACGATCCAGACGCGGGCGGCGAAGCCGTCGCGCACCACATCGCCGAAGCTGGCATGAAGCTCGGCATAGACTGCCTCTGATGGCAGGAACATCAGCGCGCCATCGGCTGTTTCACCCTCGATGATGTATTTCTCGGCAATCGCCTTGATATGTGCCTTTACCGCCGTTCGCATCGCGCGTGCCGCCTGCTGACGTTCAGCATCGGTCACGGCGTTGCGCAGCGCTTCATAGGCTTCCAGCGGAAACTTGCTGTCGATCACGATAGGGCCGGGTGGGTTCGGCATATGGATCACGCAATCCGCGCGCTTGCCATTGGAAAGCGTTGTCTGGAAGCTGTAGCTGGCCGGCGGCAACGCCTTGGACACGATGTCATTGAGCTGGATTTCCCCGAACGCCCCGCGCGTTTGCTTGTTCGACAGAATATCCTGCAGCCCCAGCACATCGCCCGACAGCTTTTCGATATTGGTCTGCGCCTTGTCGATGGTTTCCAGCCGCTGCTGCAATTCACCCAGGGATCGCGCCGTGCGGGTTGCTGTACCATGCAGGCTGTCGCCCATGGCGCGGGTCACCTCTTCAAGTCGCTTTTCCATGGTCGTCAGCATCTGCGATTGAGCGGCGGCCTGTGCCTCGGACACATGGGTCAGACCGCCAGTCAGTTGTTGCTGGGCGTTGGAGACATCTTCGACGCGGCGGCCCAGACGCATCAGTTCATCCGCAAGCGGCGTCATCAGTTGTGCAGACCGATTGCCCGTCCGAACCGCCATCAGCAAAAGCCCGAGCACAGCGATCATCACCCCGCCGACAATCAGCACGAGCGGGTCAGTTAGGGAAACGGGTTGTCCGGCGATTTCGATCATGTGCGTCCAAACAGGCGTTCGATGTCTGCGAGCTTCAGCTCGACATAGGTGGGACGGCCATGGTTGCACTGGCCGGAATGAGGGGTGGCTTCCATTTCGCGCAACAATGCGTTCATTTCGTCAGCCTGCATGCGCCGACCGGAGCGGATCGAGCCGTGACAGGCAACGCGGGACAGAACAGCTTCGATCTTCGACTGCAAGAGCTGGCTATCATTTTGGTCTTCAAGTTCATCGAGGATGTCCTTCAACAGCGCCTCGGCGTTCACGGTACCCAGGATCGCGGGCGTTTCGCGCACCGCGATCGTGCCGGGTCCGAAGGATTCCAGCGTCAGTCCCATTTTCGCCAAAACGTCTGCATGGTCCAGAAGTTGGGTCGCTTCATTCGCGCCAAGTTCGACGATCTCGGGGATAAGCAGCGCCTGGGCGGGAACTCCGTTCTCGGCCATCTGGCGCTTCAGCTTTTCATAGACCAGACGTTCGTGCGCAGCGTGCTGATCCACGATCACCATGCCATCTTCTGTCTGCGCGATGATGTAGTTCTCGTGCACCTGCGCACGCGCGGCCCCCAATGGCAAATCGTTCGGCTGGCTTTCGGGCTCGATCACTGCTTCGAACCGAGCGGACGGCGCGGAGGCTTCGGCGAAACCCGGAGTTTCGCAAGCCGGGGCTTGCGCGGCGTAGCTGACCGTTCGTCCAGCCTGGGACGGGCGGTCCATCTGATAGATACGGGCCGGGCCAGTTGTGGACTCTGGTCGCATCGCGCCCAGCGTGGCACCGGCAACAGTGGTCGAGGATCGATGCCCCGCTTCTGCCAGCGCGTGCCGCAAGGCTGATACGATCAAGCCCCTTGCCAAGCCCGGATCGCGGAATCTCACTTCGGATTTCGCCGGGTGGACATTCACATCCACCTTGGTCGGGGGGCAATCGATGAACAGCGCCGCGACGGGGTGGCGGTCACGGCTCAGGAAATCCTGGTATGCGGCTCGCAGAGCACCCGTTAGCATTCGGTCGCGAACGGGCCGCCCGTTGACGAACAGATACTGGGCGACCGCTGCGCCACGCGAATAGGTTGGAAGCGCCGCGTACCCCGTCAAGGACAGCGCCTCGCGCTCAGCACTGATACGCAGCGCGTTTTCTGCGAAGTCGCGCCCGATGACTTTCGATAGCCGGCCATGCAACGCGTCGAACAGATCCCCGGATTCGGCATCCGCCCGAAAGACGACCCGTCCGTCGCCATCGCCCGATACGTCGCGCAGGATGAAGCTGACGAAGGGTTCCGCCATGGCCAGCCGCTTGACGACATCGCCAATGGCCTGTGCCTCGGCGCGGTCCGTGCGCAGGAACTTCAGGCGAGCGGGTGTGGCGTAAAACAGATCGCGCAATTCAACGCGCGTTCCGACGGGCAGGGCAATGGGGCGCACCGGATCGGACTGGCCTCCGGACACCGACAGCACCGCGCCATCGCCACCGGCCACACGCGATGCGAGCGACAGCCGCCCGACCGCGCCGAGCGAGGGCAACGCTTCGCCGCGAAAGCCAAAACTGTGGATGTTCAGAAGGTCCGATCCGTCGATTTTGGAGGTTGCGTGACGGGACAGGGCCAGTGGCAAGTCGTCGGCTGACATGCCGTGGCCGTCATCTGTGATGCGGATCAGTGTCTTGCCGCCATCCGCGTAATCGACGGATATGCGTGACGCCCCCGCATCAAGCGCGTTTTCAACCAACTCTTTGACGGCTGAGGCGGGGCGCTCGACGACTTCACCCGCCGCGATCCGGTTGATCGCAGCGTCGTCCAACTGGGCGATCTTGGGGCGATCCGCCCCTATCTTGTTGTCGCGTGCCTGCATGCCACAATTTGTAGCATGATACGCGACGATTCTGCCAGCGGTTAGTCGTCTGACGAAAGCCCCTCGGGCTGCCCCACAACCACGAATGTCAGGGCACCGGGGTCCAGAAGCTGGCGTGCCACGCGGTTGACGTCCTCAAGTGTCACGGCCTCGACTTTCGCATTGCGCGTATCTGCATAGTCGATGGGCAGATCGTCCGCCTGCATGCCAACGAGAATGCTTGCGATACGGCCATTGCCATCGAAGCGCAGCGGGAATTCTCCCGTGAGATAGGTTTTTGCCTTGTCCAGCTCGTCCTGCGTGATTCCGTTCTCGGCCACGTCCTGCCAGGTATCGCGGATCAGCGTGACGACGTCTCCGGCGGAGGTGTTGGCGGTGGATAGCGCCCCGAGGTACAGATCGGCCTCTTCCTTTTGCACGAGATAGCTGGACACACCGTAGGTCAGGCCGCGTTTTTCGCGAATTTCTTCCATCAGACGTGACCCGAAACCGCCGCCGCCGATGACGTGGTTCAGCACATAAGCCGCGAAGAAATCGGGATCGTCCCGTGACAGTCCCGGTTGGCCGAACTGGATCACCGATTGCGGAGAGTTATAGGGCAGCACGTCGATCTGGCCCGAAAAGTCTGGATCGGCGCGACCGGGCAACGCGGTGTCCGACTGCGGCAGGTCCCCGAGCAAGGTCTCAAGCAGGTCGGAAAGCTCGTCTGGCGAGATATCCCCGACCGCAGAGACATAGACCCGGTCCTTGGTCAGCGCTTGTCGGTGGGCCGCGACCAGATCGTCTCTGGTCAGCGATGTCACGGTTTCGATCGTCCCGCTTTGCGTTTTAGCGTAGGGATGATTGCCGAATATCTGTTCCGAGAACGCCTTCGACGCGATGGCGTTCGGGTCTTCGGCGTCCGAACGCAAGCCTGACAGGACCTGCGCGCGGACACGCTCAACGGCGCTTTCGTCGAAGGTCGGCTCGATCAGGGCGCTGCGCAACAGGTCCACGGCGTCGGATTTGTTCTCGCTGAGAAATTCCGCCGAAACGCTGACGAAATCCTCGCCGGTTTCGAAACGAAAGCTGGCGGCGAGTTCTTCGCGGGCGGTGGCGAAATCCTCGGCGGTCATGTCGGCTGCACCTTCTTCGAGAAGGCCGGTCATCAGATTGACCGCGCCGCTTTTCTCGACCGTGTCCAGCGAGGTGCCTCCCCTGAACAGCAGCTCCAGCGCGACGAACGGGATAGAAGGTTCCTGAACCAGCCAGGCATTTATGCCGCCAGGCGTCTCAACCTGTTCGATGTCCAGCGCATGGACGGGAAACGCCGCGATGGCCGCGATGGCGAAACTGGCGATTGCACGGATCATTGGGCGGCCTCCTGCGCGGTCTTCATGTCTTCGGGCAGCAACCATCCTGTAACGGATTTCGTCGGGTCCAGAATGGCACGCGCGGCGTCCATAACATCGTCGGGGGTCACGTCCTGCAGAATCGCGGGCCAGTCTTGCACATCCTGCACCGTCAGACCCGACGCCAAGGCAGCCCCGTAATCATTGGCCAACCCGCGTGTGCTGTCTTGTTGGTAGATCGCATTGGCCGCGTAGTTGCGTTTGATGCGCTCGAACCGATCCACATCGACGCCTTCGTCCATGAAATCGGCCAGGGCTTCGTCCAATTCGGCTTCCGATTGCTCGAGCGACACGCCATCAGACGGGACCAGGACCAACGAAAACGTCGAGGCATCCAGCGACACGCCGCCGTAATACGCGCCTGTGTAGATCGCGGATTTTTCCTGTAGCTGCAGTCTTTGACCCAGATAGGAGGTGATTCCGCCTCCGCCGAGCAGATCCGCCAGATATGTCAGCGCCGCGGCCTGTTCCTGTGCGCCGCTGTCGCGCTCGGGGGCCAGATAGCTGCGTGTCAGATAAGGCTGGGCCACGCGTGCGTCGTGATACACCAGTCGCCGGGCTGCAATTTGGGGCGGTTCTTCTGGGCGTGTTCGTTCAGGCAGGTCGGGGTTTTCCGGGATCGGCCCGAAATGGGTTTCGGCCATTGTTCTGACGTCATCCGGGGTCACATCGCCAGCGACGACGAGAATGGCGTTGTTGGGTGCGTAGTAGCGACGATAGAATGTCAGCGCATCATCGGTGGTCAGCCCTTCCATCTCGTGCCGCCAGCCGATCACCGGGCGACCGTAAGGATGGTTCAGGTACTGCGCCGCACGGGTCTGTTCGCGAAACAGTGCCGACGGGTCGCTGTCGGTGCGCTGGCTGCGTTCTTCCAGGATCACGGAACGTTCCGGTGTGACCTCGGCATCCGTCAGTTGCAGATCTGTCATCCGGTCCGCTTCCATCTGCATCATCAGGTCCAGCCGGTCCGCCGCGACGCGCTGGAAATACGCCGTGTAGTCCCAGGACGTGAACGCGTTGTCCATTCCGCCGTTTTCCTTGACGATCTGGGAAAACTCGCCCGACGCCAGTTCATCCGTCCCCTTGAACATCAGATGTTCAAGGAAATGGGCAATGCCGGACTTGCCGGTCACCTCGTCCGCCGCGCCGACACGGTACCAGACCATGTTGACCACGACAGGCGCGCGGTGATCTTCGATCACCACCACATCCATTCCGTTGTCCAGGGTAAATTGGGTGACCTCTTCCGCCCCTGCGGCGTTTGCCGCGATGGACAGGATCAGGCCCGTTGCAAGGGAACGCAGCATAGACACCTCGTCACTTGAAAGTTCGATCCTATCTCGGACCTGAACTTCGAAAAGGCAAGCGATTGAACGAGGTTGTGATCGGCTGCGACGGCTATTCGGGCTTCAGCTCGGCTGGTGGCGCAGAGGGTGTCGGGACATTCGCGTCACGGAAGCGGTCGATTTCCGCCTGCTGGTCCAGCGACTGGCGTTCATAGGCGTCGTAATAGACATCCTGACCGGCGATCCGTTCCAACAGGCGCCCCTGATTTCGTCTGCGATACTCGGCATCCTCGACGGCCAGGGTTTGGCGGATCGACCCATCCCGGCCATAGCGTGACGCGTAGGTTACCATGCCGGCTTCTCCCGCGGTGGTGCCGGAATTAAGGGCTGCGGGATTGCCCCCAAGCGCGGCGACGGCGTCCTGGCGCGGTGTCGCATCGGCGCGGTTGGCATAGCCGGGTGCGGGCGGCGGAAGCGTTGCATCAGGCGGAGTTTGCAACGGTTTCGCGGGCACCACAAGAAATTCGTCCGGCCCCGTTTTCGGAGCGGGAAACTTCATCAACTTGGGGTTGGAGCTGCCACAGGCGGCAAGGCCAAGCCCCGCCAATGCGATAAGAATAGTCGTTACGCGCATGATCCCAAAACTGCTCCGAGCCGTGTTTTCACGAAGGTCTAACCGATTTCAGGCGGCGCGTCACGGGGTCTTCTTCTGCCCCGAGAACAGTACCAGCCCGATGGCACCCGCGAAGACCCCGATATCGGCCACGTTGAAGGTATAGGGGTTGTTGATCCCGCAGCAGGACATGTTCAGAAAGTCTGCAACAGCGCCATAAAGCAGCCTGTCCAATACGTTGCCGAGCGCACCACCCACCAGAAGCCCGGCAGAAACCTGCATCATCAGCCGCCCGTCTTTCAGCGCCCAACGTGACACCCAGACGCTGATTGCGATCGCTACAGCGATCAGCAGCCACCGCATGGCATCGGGATGCCCCGATAGCAGGCCGAAGTTGATTCCCTCGTTCCAGCCCATGCGAAAGCGGAGGAATGGTGGCCAAACATCCAGCGCGAGAATGTTCTTCAGGTTCAGCGCATGGACCACGAACCATTTCGATCCCTGGTCCAGCGCGAACATACCGATGGCGGACAGTACGAAAGCGCGCATGGGTTAGTGCCGGAAGTGGCGCATGCCGGTGAAGACCATGGCCAGACCGGCCTTGTCTGCGGCTTCGATCACCTCGTTGTCCCGCATGGATCCGCCCGGTTGGATGATCGCCGTCGCGCCAGCTTCGGCGGCTGTGACCAGGCCGTCGGCAAAGGGAAAGAACGCATCGGAGGCCACGACGGATCCTTGTGTCAGCGGTGCATCCAGCCCCAGAACCTCGGCCATGTCCTGCGCCTTGCGTGCAGCAATGCGGGTGCTGTCCACGCGGCTCATCTGACCCGCGCCAACGCCCACCGTCGCACCGTCCTTGACGTAGACAATGGCGTTCGACTTCACATGCTTGGCGACCTTCCAAGCGAACAGCAGGTCGGACAGTTCCTGATCCGACGGCGCGCGCTTCGTGACGACCTTCAGATCATCAAGCGAGATATGCCCGTTGTCCTTGTCCTGCACCAGCAACCCGCCCGCGACCTGTCGATAGGTCGTTGCGGTTGCCAGCACATCCGGAAGGCCGCCCGTGGTCAGCAGGCGAAGGTTCTTCTTGGCGGCAAAGACTTCGCGTGCGTCGTCGTCGGCATCGGGTGCAATGACGACTTCGGTGAAGATCTTGGTAATCTCTTCGGCCGTGGCTTTGTCCAGCTTCCTGTTCAGCGCGATGATGCCGCCGAAGGCTGATGTCCGGTCGCAGTCGAATGCGCGACCATAGGCGTCTGCCAGAGACGCACCCTGCGCGACGCCGCAGGGATTGGCGTGCTTGATGATTGCGCAGGCGGGACCGTTCGCAGGGTCGAATTCCGCAACCAGCTCAAACGCAGCATCAGTGTCGTTGATGTTGTTATAGGACAGCTCCTTGCCTTGCCACTGTTTCGCGGTCGCAACACCCGGCCGCGCGGTGCCATCCGTGTAGAACGCGGCCTTCTGATGTGGGTTCTCGCCGTAGCGCAGGGTCTGCGCCAGCGTTCCGGCAAAGGCGCGGCGGCGCGGTGCTTCCATCTCCAGCGCACCAGCGAGCCATGTGGATACGGCCGCATCATAAGTCGCAGTGCGGGCATAGGCCACCTGCGCCAGTGTCTTGCGGAAGGCCAGCGTCGTGTGACCGTCATTTGCGTCAAGTTCGGCCAGTAGAGGCCTGTAATCTTCTACATCCACCACGACATTGACGAACTGGTGGTTCTTGGCGGCCGCGCGGATCATTGCGGGGCCACCGATGTCGATGTTTTCGATGCAGTCATCGTAATCGGCGCCCGCCGCGACTGTTTCCTCGAATGGGTAGAGGTTCACCACCAGCAGGTCGATCGCTTCAATCCCATGCGCTTTCATCGAATCCACGTGGTCGGCATTGTCGCGCAACGCAAGAAGGCCGCCATGCACGCGTGGGTGCAGCGTCTTGACACGTCCATCCATCATTTCCGGAAAACCGGTGATTTCCGACACATCCGTTACGGCCAGACCGGCGTCGCGCAGAGCCTTGGCGGTTCCACCGGTGGACAGCAGCTGAACGCCGCGATCTGAAAGCGCCTTGCCCAGATCGGCCAGGCCGGTTTTGTCGGACACGGAAAGCAAAGCTGTCTTGATGGGCGCGCGGTCAGTCATGGGTGATCCTTTCCAGATCGTCGGTCAGAACGGGTCGCGTGGCTCCAGATCGTGGAGGTCTTCCGTGGCGTCCCGTGTCTTGATCAGGCTCCAGCCGACCCGTGTGTCGAACCCGGAAGCCCTGTGGGACAGAACGATCTGCAACGTCGTGCGTGGCTCGCGTGCCGTTTTCTCCAGATAGACGCTGGGGTCAAGCCGGATCATGACTTTCGGGTCGCAACGGAAGACCCATAACTCGCCATTTTGTAGTTCGACGGATACAGCGCGACCGTTCATATCTAGCGATGCCGTGGAGTCGGGATGCAGGTGGAACCGGATCACGAACGGGATGCCCTCGGGTACACCGCGCCGGGAGCCGGTCATGCGGTTCAGCGCGCGTTCGAACACGCGTCGGCGCGGTTCGTCGGGGGATATCAGGCGATCCTGACCGTGCAGTGTGTCGCCGGCGAGCGAGAGCACTAGGCTGCGTTCATGTGTCAGGCCGTAGCTGCGCGCATAGCCGTCATGGGAACCTATGAAAGCCGCGTCGGAGTCATGACCGGACCGAGCCTTGACCTCACCTGGGCCTTCAACCATCATGTCGGCGCGTCGTTTGTGCGCGTCCAGTCTTGATGAGCTGTGCCCATCAACTACGAGAGTGGAATGGGACGGTGTTCCACGCGCTGCCCGGGCCCAGTCCTGTCCAAAGGGCTCACCCGGGCCACAGCTGACGATCAGCGGATTGCGTCCGGCGGTCATTTCAAATGCCAGGGTGGAGGCGTGCGCTTGCATTGGATTGTCGGCAATCGGAGGTAGTGCTGCGTCGATGATGAGGACTGACCGGCCACGCGTGAGACGATTGAAACCCATCGCGGCATTGCGAACAGGCGCGCGTAGCCCGACACGTTGAAGCACCCCGTCGATCATGCCCGGCACGCTTGAGTCCCCGCCGTGAAAGCGTGGAAGATGTCCATCACTGTGACGCAGGGTGCGGATGGCCTGCGAAATGCGCGACATGGCCATGGCGTGTTCGGACCCGACATGACCATCCGAAGCGAGGATGGCTCGGGATGCGCGCTCCAAATGTCGAAGGATGGTCACAAGGTCTTCCGGTGAGCGCGTGGTAACGCCGCCCTCCGCGTCGATCAGATCGTGGCAGGCTCGTTCCAATTCATGCAGGAGGTCGCTGGCGGTGGTGACGTTGTCCAATTGGTGCGACGCGCTTGCGATCAGGCAAAGTACCCGGAAGTACGACACGACAGGCAAACTCTGATTAGTACGGCGAGACAGAAAACGCAGATGTCGCGCGATCGTCAGATTTAGCCCGTCCGCATCAACCGCCTGAGCTCCTTTGATCAGCCAGACGGCGTCATCGCTGAAGCGTTCCAAGCGTCGCGCGGCAAGATCGGCTGTCCAGCCTGGACCTCTTCCGTTCCCGTACTGCGCGATCCACTGCGTGGTCCATTGCTTGGCGCGGATCCGTGCGTTGCGGCTGCCCAACGCGACTAAATCGTCCAGCCACAAAAAACCGTGACGGGCATAGTCGAACGCTGGTCCGGGGGACGCGATGTCCCACATGGACCGGCCCGGTGCGCGAATGACATACCCGCCCAGCCGGAAGGTCCCGCTCAGGATCTCCGCACCCCGGGCCGAGTTGCCGAAATTGTAGCGATCCAGGTGGAGCTCCAGCCGACCGGCAGGGCGTGACAGGCCGATCAGTCTCGCTGCGACGCGGTCCTTCGTGCGCATCCGGATCCTGTTGTCGACAGTATTCAAGCGATGCTCCGGCCCATCCAGTTCGATCCGACAGTAGGCGAGCACGCCACTGATGTCATGGGCTTTCAGCCTTGCGCAGCGCACTGATGAAAAATCCGTCCATACCGCCCAGATCGGCCCAAAAATCGGGGCGCAAGCGTAGCCCTTGCGGGACTCTCCATGCATCGTCCAGCCAGTCGGCTTGCATAGCGGCATAGTCCGGCTTCAGGTTGGGGTGACGGGCCAAAAGCTCGTCGATCTGTGCTTCCCCCTCTTCTGGCAGTAGGGAGCAAGTGCAGAACACCAACCGTCCGCCGGGCCGCAGCAGGTTCAGCGCATGGTTCAACATGGCGCGTTGCAGTTCGACCAATGGCCGGATGTCGACCTTTGATTTGACGAAAGGCAGGTCGGGATGACGGCGGATAGTTCCTGTGGCGCTGCATGGCGCATCCAGAAGGACCGCGTCAAAGGGGCCACCTCGCCACTCAAGCGCATCGCCTGTCACCACATCTGCGGATAACTTGGTGCGCTGGAGGTTTTCCTTCAGCCGCGCAAGCCGCTTGTCGGATATATCTAGCGCCGTGACTTGTGCTCCGGCAGACGCCATCTGCAATGTCTTGCCGCCCGGTGCGGCGCACATATCCAGTACGGCTTCGCCTGTTTCGGCACCCAGTAGTCGCGCTGGGATCGCGGCGGCGGCGTCCTGCACCCAGAACGTGCCACTCGAATAGCCCGGCAGGTCAGACACCTTGCCCGCCTGTGCCAGTCGCAGCGAGCCGGTCGGCAGGACAACGCTGCCCTCGATCGCTGGTGCTTCACCTTTCACTGTCATGTCGATGGGTGGCGTCATGGCATGCACCGCCTCAATGCGTGCTACGACGTCGGATCCGTAGGCCGAGATAAGCCGACCCCGAAGCCATTTGGGCAGGCGTTGTGCGGGTATGCTGGGCCACATGTCAGATCCTTCGAGCGCAACTTTGCGCAGGATCGCGTTGACCATCCCACTCATACGCGCTGTTTTGCGTCGCCTGCGCATTAACGTCACGGCCGTGTCTACCACGCCGTGGGCGGCAGCCTTGTCCTCGCACAGCTCGACCACGGACAGGCGCAGCAGGTTACGGACGTAGGGCGGAGGGGTTTTGCGCAGATGCGGCCCGAGACACTTGTCAGCGCGCGCCACGTTGCGCAGGGTCGTCGTGGCCAGACGTTGGGCTCGAGCGCGGTCTGCGGGTGCAAGACCGGCGATCGGGCCGTTGGGGGCGTCCAATATAGTGCTCAGCAGCTGTCGGTCTTCCAATACGGCAGTCAGTAGGCCCACGGCGGCATGGCGTGCACTTGTTGCATCGGATGACGGTACTCTGTTCATGGGTATGCGCCTCCGGCGCGGGGCTTGTTCTACGGGCTCAAGCGCGTATATCACATGCTGCCCCACAACAAGGAGGCCGCAATGACCAACCAGAGCCAATCCGACCTGCCCCCCGCAGCGATCCGCGCGTTGCAAGAAGCCGAAGATCGGCGCAAGCAGGCCAAGGGAGATAAGCTGCCCAAGGAGTTGGGTGGGCGTGATGGCCCGGAACCCGTCCGCTTCGGGGATTGGGAAAAAAAGGGCATAGCTGTCGATTTCTGATCGCGTATTGCGACCCTGACCGCGTGGTGTCATGGTGTGCGGATTGACCCCGATGGAGGACGCCATGACCCTTCCCGCGCAGCGCGTGACCCTCGTGACCTTGGGTGTGGCTGATCTGGCCCGCGCAAGGCGCTTCTACGAAGATCTCGGCTGGAAGCCACATGAAGCGCATGACGAGGTGGCCTTCTACCAGTTGAACGGTATCGCGTTGGGCTTGTTCGGGATGGAGGATCTCGCCAAGGATCAGGGGCGGGCCGGTGTGGCGCTGGGCGTTGGTGGTATGACGCTGGCGCAGAACTTTCCGTCGGAGGCGGAGGTTGACGCGGCCTTTGATGTGGCATTGTCGGCAGGTGCGAAACCACTGAAACGTCCCGAAAAAGTGTTCTGGGGAGGCTACTCCGGGTACTATGCCGATCCCGATGGGCATGTCTGGGAAGTGGCTTGCAATCCCTTCTGGCCATTGGCCGAAGACGGATCATTGACATTGCCGGAGCCGACGACTGATGACTGATGGCTGCCTGATGGATTGCGATGAATGACCATCTCTGCCTCTGATCTTCTGCTGTACGCAGGCGCGTTGCTGATCCTGTTTCTGACACCGGGGCCGGTTTGGGTAGCGCTGACGGCGCGCGCCCTGTCGGGCGGGTTTAAAGCGGCGTGGCCCCTGGCCCTTGGCGTGGTCGTCGGGGATGCACTTTGGCCGTTTCTGGCAATCCTCAGCGTTAGCTGGATCGTGTCGGTCTTCGAAGGGTTCATGGCCGCGTTGCACATCGCTGCCAGCCTGATCTTTCTGGTTATGGGCATTCAACTGATCCGGCATGCTGGGCGCAGCATTTCCGGCGACAGCCGATTGACCCGTCCCGGAGCATGGGCGGGGTTCATCGCGGGGGTGGCGGTGATCCTTGGAAACCCCAAGGCCATCCTGTTCTATATGGGCGTGCTGCCGGGGTTCTTTGATCTAACCACACTGACCATCGGAGGCATCGCCGCAATCGTCCTGATATCTATCGCCGTGCCCTTGTTCGGGAACCTGCTGTTGGCTGCGTTTTTGGGGCGGGTGCGGCGCCTCATCACCTCCCCCAAGGCGCTTCGACGCACGAATGTCAGTGCGGGAGTGATGCTGATCTGCGTCGGGCTGGTCATTCCCTTCGTATAAGCCTGCTTTTTAAGCCCCAATCGCGTGACATTCCCGGATCGGACCAGTATAAAATGACGAACTTATGAAGGAAGGTCTGAATGGCTGACGAGCAGCAGTCCCCCGCCGAATACGGCGCCGATTCAATTAAAGTTCTCAAGGGCTTGGAGGCCGTACGCAAGCGTCCGGGCATGTATATTGGCGACACGGATGATGGCAGTGGCCTGCATCACATGGTTTACGAGGTCGTCGACAATGGCATCGACGAAGCGCTCGCGGGCCACGCTGACGCAGTAAACGTGAAAATTCACGCCGATAACAGTGTGTCGGTAAGCGACAACGGGCGCGGTATTCCTGTTGGCATCCACGAAGAGGAAGGTGTGTCTGCCGCCGAGGTCATCATGACCCAGCTGCACGCCGGCGGTAAGTTCGACCAGAACTCCTACAAGGTGTCCGGCGGTCTGCACGGGGTGGGCGTTTCTGTTGTAAACGCACTGTCCGAATGGCTGGAACTGCGCGTCTGGCGCGACGGCAAGGAACACTACGCGAAATTCGAGCATGGCGAGACGGTTGAACATCTGCGTGTGGTCGGTGATGCCAATGGCAAGAAAGGTACCGAGGTACGCTTCCTGGCGTCGACGGATACGTTCTCCAACCTCGACTTCAGCTACAAGACCCTGGAAAACCGGTTGCGAGAACTGGCCTTTCTGAATTCCGGCGTGCGGATCATTCTGGAAGACGACCGCCCGGCGGAACCACTGCATACAGAACTGTTCTATGATGGCGGCGTCAAGGAATTCGTCCGCTATCTCGACCGGTCCAAGACACCGCTGATCTCGGAACCTATCTTCATCTCGGGCGAGCGCGAAGGGATCAGTGTCGAAGTCGCGATGTGGTGGAACGACAGCTACAACGAGATGGTTCTGCCCTTTACCAACAACATTCCCCAGCGCGATGGTGGCACGCATTTGGCTGGCTTCCGCGGCGCTTTGACGCGCACGCTGAACCTGTATGCGAACTCGTCGGGGCTGGCCCGCAAGGAGAAGATCACTTTCTCAGGCGACGATGCGCGCGAGGGTCTGACCTGTGTGTTGTCCGTGAAGGTGCCTGATCCGAAGTTTTCCAGCCAGACCAAGGATAAGCTGGTGTCATCGGAAGTGCGTCCGGCGGTCGAAGGGCTGATGAACGAAAAGCTGACGGAGTGGTTCGAGGAGCACCCCAGCGAAGCCAAGATCATCGCCACCAAGATCATCGAAGCCGCGCTTGCGCGGGAGGCCGCACGCCGTGCTCGCGAACTGACCCGGAAGAAGTCGACCCTCGATGTCGCATCGCTGCCCGGCAAGCTGGCGGATTGTCAGACGCGCAATCCTGAGGAGCGCGAGCTGTTCCTCGTCGAGGGCGACTCCGCTGGCGGGTCCGCCAAACAGGGGCGTGCGCGGGCCAATCAGGCGGTGCTGCCGTTGCGAGGCAAGATCCTCAATGTGGAGCGTGCCCGTTTCGACCGGATGCTGTCCAGCCAGGAAATTGGCACGCTGATCACTGCTCTTGGCACGGGGATCGGGCGGGACGAATTCGATATATCGAAGCTGCGCTATCATAAGATCATCATCATGACGGATGCTGATGTCGATGGTGCGCACATCCGGACGCTGTTGTTGACCTTCTTCTTCCGCCAGATGCCCGAATTGATCGAACACGGTCATCTATACATCGCGCAGCCGCCGCTTTACAAAGTCGCGCGGGGCAAGTCAGAGGTTTATCTGAAGGATCAGGCGGCACTGGAGGACTACCTGATCCAGATGGGTGTTGACGGCGCTGCGTTGCGGCTTGGTTCCGGCGAAGAAATCGTAGGGCAGGACCTGGCACGCATTGTGGATGAAGCGCGGCAGGTCCGCCGTGTTCTAGCAGCCTTCCCGACGCATTATGCCGAACACATTCTAGAGCAGGCCGCGATTGCGGGCGCGTTCAAGCCAGGGGCGGTCGATAACGGCATTCAGCAGATCGCGAATGCAGTGGCGGAACGGCTAGACCTGATTGCGGTAGAATATGAACGTGGCTGGCAGGGGCGTCCGACACAGGATCACGGCATCCGCCTGACCCGCGCCGTTCGCGGTGTGGATGAGGTCCGCACGCTCGACGGTCCCGCATTGCATTCGGGCGAGGCGCGTCGTCTGGGCAGCTTCACAGAGGCCCTGCAAGAGGTTTATTCTCAGCCAGCGAAATTGATACGCCGTGATCGCGGTATTCCGATTTACGGCCCGGTCGGCCTGTTGACGGCGATCCTGAACGAGGGTGAGAAAGGTCTGAGCCTGCAGCGCTACAAGGGGCTGGGCGAGATGAATCCCGATCAGCTTTGGGAAACCACGCTCGATCCGGAAGCGCGGACATTGCTGCAAGTGAAGGTCGACGACGTCGCCGAGGCCGATGATATTTTCACCAAGCTGATGGGGGACGTTGTGGAACCACGCCGCGAGTTCATCCAAAGCAACGCGCTAAGCGTCGAGAATCTGGACTTCTGACGGGGCAGGGCGCGATCCATGCGCCGTTGTAGCTTTGATATCACGCAGATGCCGTCCTTGGGGCGGCATTTGTCTTTGCTGCTATTGCGTTGACCCCGGGGCTGACCCATCCTGAACGTCGAGGCACCGGGCAAGGGACTGCGACCGTGATCGACACCCTAAAGAGGATCTGGAAGATTCTACGCGGGATGCACCGGCGGATCGAAGAAGGGAACATTTCCTTGATGTCCGCGGGTGGCGCGTTCTTTTCCATGCTATCGTTATTTCCGGCGCTGGCAGCGGTGATTGCGTTGTTAAGTGTTTTTGCCGATCCGATCATTCTGGAAGAACAGATGGGAATGCTGACGGACTTCGTTCCCGAGCAGGCGTTCCGCATCATCGAAAACCAGATCATGCGGCTGATCTCAGCCAGCCCGGAAGTGTTGGGTTGGGCGTCGGTTCTGTCAACTTGCATTGCGCTTTGGTCCGCTCGGCGCGGGACGGATGCGATGATTCAGGCGCTCAATAAGGTCTATCAGGTGCCACAGCGCGGCGGTGTTCGTTCAGTCGTCACCGCGCTGTCGCTGACCATCGTGCTGGTGATGGTCGTGAATATTGCCCTGCTGACGCTCGTGGTCATTCCGGTCATCCTGGCGTTTCTGCCGCTTGGTCCCTTTGCGGAGATTGCGGTCGACCTGCTGCGCTGGATCGTCGCCTTGAGTGTCGTTATTTCCGGTATCTGGGTGCTCTACCGTTTCGCGCCCAACCGCCCCAACAAACGCATCGCGTGGCTGTCGCCGGGTGCTGTTCTGGCGATTACCGTTTGGGGGGTGGCGAGTTGGGGCTTTTCCGTCTATCTGCGCAATTTCGGATCGTACAACGAGATTTACGGCTCCATCGGTGCCGTCGTCGTGCTGATGATGTTTCTCTACATTTCGTTCTTCATTGTTGTTCTTGGTGCGACGCTGAATGCGGAGTTGCATGTCGACGAAACTGTCGGACCTGCTCAAGACGTCAATGAGGGGGATGCCGAGCTTGATGCAGGAGTGTCCTTGCCCGATGACTACGCACCGCAGAACGATCCTGAAAAGCCCATGGCGCAGGGCACCCAGAGCAAGTAAAGCGGCGGCATGGCAACGGTTCAGAACCTTTATTCGACACGCGTAAAAGACGGCGACATCGCACGTGATGACGCACAGAAAGCCGTTTTGCCAGAGCTAGACCGCATTGCCGATGCGGCGTCTGCGCCGCCGCCGAGAAAGAAGTGGTTTGCTTTCGGAAAACAGCCCGAGCCCCCTAAAGGCCTGTACCTGTGGGGAGGCGTCGGTCGCGGCAAGTCGATGCTGATGGATCTGTTGGTGGAGGCGGCGGATGCGCCCAAGCGGCGCGTCCATTTCCATGCGTTTATGCAGGAAATCCATGCGGGGATGAACGCTGCCCGCGCCAAAGGGGTCGATGATGCGCTCGCGCCCGTCGCGGATGCTGTGGCCCGCGAAGTCCGCCTTCTGGCCTTTGACGAAATGCAGATCACAGACATTACTGACGCGATGATCGTCGGTCGCCTGTTCGAACGGCTCTTCGAGGCGGGTGTCCTGATCGTGACGACATCCAACCGACCGCCGGACGATCTTTACAAAGACGGGCTGAACCGGCAATTGTTCATGCCGTTTATCACGTTGATCAAGGATCGTCTGGTCGTCCGAGAACTGACCTCGCCCACCGATTACCGGCAGGATCGGTTGAACGGTGAACAGGTCTATTTTACGCCCGCCGATGCGAAGGCGAAGGCCGGGATGGACGCGCTCTGGTCGCAGATGACAGGTCGGTCCAATGCGGAGCAACTGACGCCGCTTGTACTGAAGGTGAAGGGTCGCGATGTCGAACTGCCCGATTTCGCCAACGGGGTCGGACGTGCGTCGTTCTGGGATTTATGCGGTTCCGCTCTCGGTCCAGCGGATTACCTCTCGATTGCGGAAGCGGTGGATGCGCTGTTTCTGGAATCCATTCCCTGCCTTGGCGCATCGAATTTCAATCAGGCCAAGCGCTTCGTTACGCTGATCGACGCACTTTACGAAGCGAAGGTCCGTTTGGTTGCCTCGGCTGCAGACGAACCAGAAAACCTGTATATCGAAGGAACGGGTAGCTTCGAGTTCGAACGAACGGCGAGCCGCCTGCGCGAAATGCAGGATGCGGACTGGGGTAAGGAATGACCGTAACGCCGCTTGAACAATTCGTCACGCTTTGGGTTGTGATCGATCCGATCGGCACGATCCCGGTGTTCATTGCAGTCACGGCGCGAATGAACGCCAAGGCCCGCAAGATCATTGCCCTTGAGGCCGCCCTGGTTGCGACTGTCATCCTGATGGCATTTCTGGTCGGTGGACAGTTCCTGATCGACGCTTTGGATATTTCGCTGCCCGCGTTTCAGATCGCGGGGGGTATGGTATTGTTCATCTTTGCGCTGACCATGATCTTCGGCCCGTCCAAACCCGACGTGGAAACGAGCGGGCTGGACAGTGGTCGACCGGCATCTTCACCGGCCGTTTACCCCTTGGCGGTGCCGTCGCTGGCATCCCCCGGCGCGATGCTGGCCATCGTCATTCTTACCGACAACAACCGCTTCAGCGTGGCCGAGCAGGCGATTACGGCCGGAATGATGCTTCTGGTCATGCTTGCCGCCGCCGCGATGATGCTGTTGGCCACTCCTATTCTGCGGATCATCGGCAATTCCGGTGCTGCAATCATTAGCCGCGTCATGGGCATGATCCTGGCATCCGTTGCTGTGGACAATGTGATCGAAGCTGTGATCGAGCTGATCCGGACGGTGCAGTTGTAGGGGTTCTGGCCGATGGGAGGGTTTCAATGCGTCGTGTCGCTTCACTGGTTTTTCCGGGGTTTGAACTGTTGGACCTGTTCGGGCCGCTCCAGTTCCTCGGCATGCTTTCCGACATGTTCGAAGTGGTGACAGTGGCCGAGAATAGAGGACCGGTGCCAAGCAATCAGGGTGTTTCCGTCAATTCTGTCCGCACACTGGCGGAAGGCGACGATTATGATCTTCTTTTGGTTCCGGGTGGGCGTGGAACGCGGAGCGGGGTCGGCAATCAGGCGCTTTTGAATTGGGTGGCTCAGGCTGCGGGAAATGCGGAAGTGGTGATGACCGTTTGCACGGGCAGCGCCCTGCTGGCGAAAACAGGTTTTCTGGACGGTAAGCGGGCGACCAGCAATAAACTGGCTTTCGGGTGGGTGCAGCAGCAAGGCCCAGAAGTGGAGTGGGTGAAACGTGCTCGTTGGGTGGAAGACGGGAAGGCGTTCACGTCGTCGGGCGTCTCGGTAGGCATGGATATGACGCTTGCCGTGATCGCGCGCCTTCGTGGTCGAGAGACCGCTGAACAAGTCGCGGTTTGGTCAGAATATGAATGGCACGACGATCCATCATGGGATCCGTTCGCTGGCCTTTATCCAGACTAGCTGATCAGCCGTCCCGAAGCACCGCGCCAGCAAGATAGAGCGAGCCACAGATCAGCACGCGGGCGCGGGGGACTGTTTGTGCGATGTGTTGCAGGGCATCTTGCACGTTCTCCGTGACCTTGGCGTCGAAACCGGCCGCGCGGGCCTGTTCGGCTGTTTCCTCGGCGGGCAGGGTGGCGGTGGCGTCGGGGATGGCGACGGCATACAGGGTGTCCGCCGCGCTGCGCAGGGGGCGTAGATAGCCGCCAATGTCCTTGGTGTTAAGCATTCCACAGATAAGAACGGTCGGTCGGTCAGACAACTCCGCCAGCGTCTTGGCCAGCGTCTCGCCAGCGGCGGGGTTGTGGCCGCCGTCCAGCCAGAGCTCGCCATCCGGCAAGAGGCTTTCATAGGCGTGACCGGACAGTCGTTGCATCCGTGCGGGCCAATCGGTGCGGGTTACTGCCGCCTCAAGCGCGTCATCAGGCTGTTCCATCTGGCGTAGCGCTGCAATCGCCATCCCTGCATTGATGATCTGATGCGGGCCACGAAGATTGGGAAGCGGAAGGTCGCGCAGACCGGTTTCATCCTGATAGATCAACCGCCCGCGTTCTTCCCAGACACGCCAGTGCTGACCATAAGCCAGCAACGGTGCACCCAGCCGTTCCGCCTGTGCCTCGATGACATCCAGCGCGGCCTCTTCTTGCGGGCCGACCACGCAGGGCACGCCACGCTTGATGATCCCGGCCTTCTCTCCCGCGATTTGGGGCAGTGTGTCGCCGAGAAACTGCTGATGGTCCAGCGATACGGGCGTGATGATGGTTAGTGCCGGGGTGTCGATGACATTGGTAGCGTCCAGCCGTCCGCCCAGTCCGACCTCCAGCAGGGTCCAGTCGGCGGGGGTGTCGGCGAAGGCTTTTAGCCCCGCTACAGTGGTGATCTCGAAATAAGTGATGGGGTCGGGGCCGTTGGCTTCCAGGCATTCATCCAGAACGCGCGACAGGTGGTGTTCGTCGATCAGTTCACCGGCCAGCCGGATACGTTCGTGAAACCGCACCAGATGCGGCGAGGTGTAGGCGTGGCACGTGGCTCCCGTTGCTTCCAGCCCCGCCCGGATCATTGCCTGAGTGGACCCTTTGCCGTTTGTTCCCGCGATGTGAACGACGGGCGGCAGGTGACGTTCCGGGTGATCGAGCCGTTCCAGAAGACGCCAGACACGGTCCAGCGTCAGATCGATCACTTTTGGATGCAACGTCATCATCCTGTCGAGCAGAATGTCCGAGCGGGGCGTGCTCACGCTTCCTTCGCTTCCTTCGGCTCTGGGTCTTTGGCTTCTGCCTCGGGTGCGGGCAGCGCGTCACCGGACATGTTCGGCAGTTCACCCTTCACTGCAGGCGGTAGCCCCATCATCATACGGGTTATGGTGATCAGTTCGTCCCGCATTTCGCCACGTTTGGTCACGCGGTCGAGCATGCCGTGTTCCAAAAGGTATTCGGCGCGTTGAAAGCCCTCGGGCAGTTTCTCCCGGATGGTCTGTTCGATCACGCGCGGGCCGGCAAAGCAAATGAGCGCGTTGGGTTCGGCAATCTGCACATCACCCAGCATCGCATAGGATGCGGTGACGCCACCCGTGGTCGGATGCGTCAGCACGACGATATAGGGTAGCCCGGCTTCTTTAAGCATCTGCACGGCGACCGTCGTGCGCGGCATCTGCATCAGCGACAGGATGCCTTCCTGCATGCGTGCACCACCAGCGGCAGAAAACAGCACCAGCGGGCATCTCTTTTTCACTGCGCGCTCGGCGGCGGCGATGATGGCATTGCCGACATACATGCCCATTGACCCGCCCATGAAGCTGAAATCCTGCGCGGCGGCGATGATCGGCGTTTTACCGATTTCACCTTCGGCCACGAGCATGGATTCCTTTTCACCCGTCTTCTTCTGGGCAGCCTTCATTCGGTCAGGGTATTTTTTCTGATCACGGAAATGCAGCGGATCGGCGACCGGAGAGGGAACCTTCACCTCGGTGAAGACACCACCGTCAAACAGCGAAATGAACCGGTCACGCGGACTGATATACATGTGATGGCCGCAATTGGTGCAGACATTCAGACTGTCTGCCAACTCGCGGTGGAACAGCATCGTCCCGCATTCGTCGCATTTGGTCCACAGGTTCTCGGGCATCTCGCGACGCGAGAACAGTGAATTGATCCGTGGACGGACGTAGTTCGAAATCCAGTTCATTCTGTTCGCCGGCTCGTTTCTGGGTTCGCCTCAGATAAGCCGAGTACGAAAGAATTGCAATCAACGCGACAGGATACGGCGCAGGATGATCCACACGATCAACGGTGGCAGCAGATCGGCCACAGCCAGCAGAGGTGACAGGGTGATTTCGGATGCGCGGTGTTCCGTGATCCGAAGCGCCAGGCCGGTGATGGTCCCGTCTGTGGCGATTATCAGAAGTGCGAAGGCATTGTTGGCGAAATGGAACCCCCACGCCGCGCCTAGTGATCCTGAGCGCTCGGTCAGGTCAGCCGCAAGAAACCCGAAGACGGTCGCGGCGAATACACCGTAGAGCGCGGAGTCGCCGAATGTCGTCCTGTCATAGTGCAATGCGCCAAACAGGATGGACGGCACCACCATCCACGCGAAACGGAATGCCCAGCGTGCGCCAAGCTGCTGCTGTAGATAGCCGCGGAAGGTCAATTCTTCGGCAAAGGTTTGAAGCCCTATTGCCAGAAGCGCGATGGGCATAACGCCAAGCCAAACGCCCACGGGCAGCATGGCAGATGTGTCTTGCATGAACAGCGCACCCAATATCACGAACGGCAGGTAAATGATCGTTGTTACGGCCAGTGCCGTTCGAAGGTCGGGCCACATCTGCCCGGTCAGCGAATTGGCTCCGCGTCGGTGAAGCAGCTTGGCGGCAAGAATGGCTCCAATTGCCAGCGGGCCGAACGTGACAAGAAGGATAAGTGTCGCGGCCGGAGTTTCGGCGGTCGCCACCTGCTGTAAAAGCTCCATGCTTGCATCGCGCCCCAGCACCGCCCCGTAAAGCAGCAACGCGCCGGAGTTCAATCCAGCATAGCATGTGGCGATCAAGGCCAGTCCAAGCAGTACCCGCCAGATCGCCGGGCGTGCGCGAGCGGCTTCTGGCCAGTGGGGCATCATGCGGCGAGAGGTGAGAGACGCGATCATCAGTGCCTTTCGTCAACGGATTCGGCGGCAATGGACCGCAGAACGCAACTTTCCGCAAGCCGAAGGTCGAGATTCGTTGTAATGCTGTCGTGGTCGCGCTTGCACCTGCCTCATTGCTTGCCTATTCCCATGTCAGCCAGATTTTGCGGAGGTTCCGATGCTCAAGCGCCAGTTCGACAAAACCAAGCTGCCCAGCCGCCATGTGACGGAAGGCCCGGCGCGCGCGCCGCACCGATCTTACCTGTATGCGATGGGTCTGAGCGAGGAAGAAATTCACCAGCCTCTCGTCGGTGTTGCAACCTGCTGGAACGAAGCTGCACCCTGTAACATCGCGTTGAGCCGTCAGGCGCAGGCCGTGAAGCTGGGCGTCAAGGCCGCGCAGGGCACGCCGCGTGAGTTCACCACGATCACCGTGACCGACGGGATCGCCATGGGCCATGAGGGCATGCGGTCGTCGTTGGCCAGCCGCGAGGCAATCGCGGACTCCGTCGAGTTGACCATGCGTGGGCATTGCTATGATGCGATCGTTGGTCTCGCCGGGTGTGACAAATCCCTTCCGGGCATGATGATGGCGATGGTGCGACTGAATACGCCGTCGGTCTTCATCTATGGTGGGTCCATCCTGCCGGGCAAGGCGCCGCAAATCGATGACATCCCAGAAGATTTTCGGACGCGCGATTTGACCGTACAGGACATGTTCGAGGCGGTCGGTCGTCATCAAAACGGCACCATGTCGGACAAGGCGCTGGATGTGCTGGAACGAGTGGCCTGCCCGTCTGCGGGGGCTTGCGGCGGCCAGTTCACGGCCAACACGATGGCTTGTGTGTCCGAAGCCATCGGTCTTGCATTGATGAACAGCTCTGGCATGCCCGCGCCTTACGAGTCGCGCGACCAGTATGGAGAGGCATCTGGCCAGGCCGTCATGAACCTCATCGAAAAGAACATCCGCGCCCGTGACGTGGTAACACTGAAGTCGCTCGAAAATGCGGCGCGCGTGGTCGCCTGTACCGGCGGTTCAACCAATGCCGGCCTGCACCTGCCCGCCATCGCACATGAGGCAGGGATCGACTTCTTTCTCGAAGATGTCTGCGAAATTTTCCGCGATACGCCTTACTTCGTCGATCTGAAGCCGGGCGGTCAGCATGTCGCCAAGGATCTGTTCGATGCCGGTGGTATTCCGGTCGTGATGAAAGAGTTGCGTAAGGCTGGCCTGATCCATGAAGACTGCATCACGGCGACCGGGCGGTCCATCGGTGAAGAACTCGACCTGATCGAGCGTGAAGCCGATGGTCGTGTGATCTATCCAATCGAAAAGCCGATTACGAAAACCGGCGGCGTCGTTGGGCTGAAAGGCAACCTCGCGCCGGAAGGTGCCATCGTGAAGGTCGCAGGCATGGCTGCGGAGAATCAGGTTTTTACCGGCCCCGCACGCGTGTTCGAATGCGAGGAAGACGCGTTCGAGGCGGTTCAGAAGCGTGAATACAAGGAAGGCGAAGTGATCGTCATCCGCAATGAAGGCCCCGCTGGTGGTCCGGGTATGCGCGAGATGCTGTCGACCACCGCCGCGCTGTCTGGTCAGGGCATGGGCAAGAAGGTGGCGCTGATCACCGATGGCCGTTTCTCCGGCGCGACGCGTGGCTTCTGTGTGGGCCATGTGGGGCCGGAAGCGGCGCATTGCGGGCCGATTGCCCTGCTGCGGAACGGCGACATGATCACCATTGATGCAGTCAAAGGCACCATCGACGTGGATCTTTCTGACGAAGAACTGGATCAGCGCAAAGAGGCATGGACCGGTCCGCGCGGCAATGAATATGCCAGCGGCGCGCTGTGGAAATACGCCCAGTTGGTCGAGTCAACGCGCAAGGGAGCTGTCACGCATCCGGGCGCGAAGGCCGAGAAGCATGTTTACATGGATCAGTAAGCATAGGCTTTGCTTCACAGCCTTCGGGCTGATCCCGCTTGCGGCCTGTGCGCCGCAGGCGGAGGTGACAGGGCGGGCGATTTACCATCGTGCCCCGACGCCGGTTGTGGCGATCAACGTATCCGACAATGCCGTCGTCATCGTCGGGCCCGACGGATACTGTATCGACGACCGCAGCACGCGCGATGACCCGGAAGGCACGCTGATCTTGCTAGGTAGTTGCGCTGCGCTGACGGGAGCTGAAACGGCTGTTCCTGAACTGCCCGCGCTTCTGACGGCACTTGTCTCGCCCCGAAGTGACATCATCCAACGCCCGACAACCGTACAACTCGAAGAATTCTTCCGGTCTGACGAGGGGCTGAGCGCGCTGTCCTATGGTGGCGACCCGACCAAAGTCGATCTGCTGTCTGTCACGACGCGCGGCGATGCGCTGGTTTTAAGTATCGCGGATAGCAGCGAAGAGCGCCCGGCCGAGCTGACGGATACTTTCTGGCGTGCCGTGCTGCCAGTGCGGGATCGCCTGGTTGTACTGACGGTCAATCCGATCCAGGGCAGTTCGATGTCGGACGGGGATGCCTTCGATACGTTGAGGGATTTCATCGGCAAAACCCGTGCGGCTAACCCGCCTCAAACCGACTGACCCGTGACGTGGCGTTGTGCGTGACACTTCGCCTGCAGGTGGTCAGTTTGCCGCAAACGGGGGGACCACATGACGACTTATCCACATCTTCTGGCACCGCTTGATCTGGGTTTCACCACCCTGCCGAACCGCGTGTTGATGGGATCAATGCATACAGGGCTGGAAGAAACCGGCGATTGGAACCGCATTGCGGAGTTCTACGCAACCCGCGCGCGGGGTGGTGTCGGGCTTATGGTGACGGGCGGTGTGGCGCCCAACCCTGAAGGCGCAGTGTTCAAGGGTGCTGCGGGTATGTTCGGCGCGCCCGATGCCGCCAACCATCGGATCGTGACGGACCGCGTGCATGAGGCGGGTGGCCGAATCGCGATGCAGATCCTGCACGCAGGGCGTTACGCGTATAACCCCGACTGCGTTGCCCCTTCTGCGATCAAGTCCCCGATCTCGCCTTTCCCGCCGAAAGAGCTGGATGAAGAAGGGATTGAAAAGCAGATCTCGGACATCGTTGCCGCGGCTCGTCTGGCGAAGGAAGCGGGTTATGACGGGGTCGAGATCATGGGGTCGGAAGGCTACTTCCTGAACCAGTTTCTCGTCACACATACCAACCAGCGGCAGGATCGTTGGGGCGGGACATATGAAAACCGTATGCGTTTGCCGGTCGAGGTCGTGCGCCGTGTTCGCAACGCGGTGGGGCCGGATTTCATCCTGATCTACCGCTTGTCGATGATCGACCTGGTGCCAAACGGGTCCAGCTGGGTCGAGGTCGTCCAGCTTGCCCGCGCTGTCGAGGGCGCTGGTGCGACTATCATCAACACGGGCATTGGGTGGCACGAGGCGCGCGTTCCTACCATCGCCACCAGTGTGCCGCGCCGTGCGTTTACCTGGGTCACCAAGAAGCTTATGGGCTCGGTCGGTATCCCGTTAATCACCTCAAACCGGATCAATACGCCGGCGGTGGCTGAGGCCGTGCTGGCTGATGGATGCGCCGACATGGTTTCGATGGCGCGACCTTTCCTCGCAGATCCCGATTTCGTAGCCAAGGCGCGGGACGGCCGTGCCGACCAGATCGCCCCATGCATCGCGTGCAATCAGGCCTGTCTGGATCACACCTTCTCGGGCAAGATTTCCACTTGTCTCGTCAATCCACGCGCGTGCTATGAGACGGAACTTCCTGTGACGCAAGCCGTCAAGCGCCGCAAGGTGGCCGTTGTGGGGGCTGGTCCTGCCGGCCTGGCCACGGCGATCACGGCTGCGCAGCGCGGGCATCAGGTTGTGTTGTTCGAGCGGTCGGACCAGGTTGGCGGACAGTTGAATTATGCCCGTCAGATCCCCGGCAAGGAAGAGTTCCACGGGCTGGTCGGCTGGTTCCGCACGATGCTGGATCAAAGCGGCGTGGATGTCCGGTTGGGGCACGCGGCGACGGTCGATGACCTTGCGGATTTCGATGACGTCGTCATTGCGACAGGTGTTCGCCCGCGTGATCCGGGCATACTGGGGCAAAATGCGGCGAACACCATCCGCTATGACGAACTGCTGTCGGGACAGCGTGAGGCGGGACAGAACGTCATCGTCATAGGCGCGGGTGGCATTGGCTTCGATGTGTCGGAATACTTGGTGGCTGACCACGGCGTGACCGAGGATCTGCCGCGCTGGTTGGCCGAATGGGGCGTAGAGGATCCCGCGGATTCGCGAGGGGGACTATCTGATGGTGGCCCCAAGCCTGAACACCCATCCCGACAGGTGACGATGTTGCAGCGCAAGGCAGAAAAGCCGGGTCGCCGGCTGGCCAAAACGACGGGCTGGATTCATCGTGCGACACTGAAGGCGAAGGGTGTAACGATGCTGTCGGGTGTTTCTTATGACCGTATCGACGCAAGCGGCTTGCATATCACCAAGGATAATGAACCGGCTCACCTTCGCGCCGATACCATCGTTCTTTGTGCCGGGCAGGAATCAGAGCGTAGCCTTGCTGACGAGTTGGAAGCGGGAGGAACAATGCCCTATGTTATCGGGGGCGCGGATGTCGCGGCAGAACTCGATGCGAAGCGGGCAATCGATCAGGGAGTGCGGCTTGCGCTGAACCTCTGATCTGTTGCGAATCGGGAAACGACGTAGGACTGGACGGACTTCGGGAGCCAATTTTGTGGCAGTCGCGCATCAATTCATGGCCATTTGGGCAATTTATTGCATCATAACGCTTGGTCAACTTGACTAAAGTGAGTGATCGATGCCGAAACGTGCATAATGGCACCATAGTGGCGTATTGTTAACTGTGTATTGTTGAGTGACGCGTTTTCATGGACAGACTGAGTGAGCTAGAGGTTTTCACTACCGTCGTTGATCAAGGCGGTTTCACGGGTGCGGCGAAGAAGCTGGGTGTTTCGAAATCCGCCGTGTCCAAACATGTTGCTTCCCTGGAAAACAGGTTGGGGGCGAAGCTTCTCAACCGAACGACCCGGCGCGTAAACCCGACGGAGCTAGGCGAAATCTACTATGATCGTGCATTGACGGTTCTGGACGTCGCCAACGATGCCAACCGGGCCATTGCTGATCTGAAGGGGCCGCCGAGTGGTCTGCTCCGCATCGCTGTTACCCCTGATTTCGGGTCGGAACTCTTGTCGCGCTTGTTGGTGGAGTTTCTAACCAAATTTTCTTCGATTTCGGTCGATCTGATTGAAACGGCAGATTTCGGATCGTTATTGGCGGAGGGGTTTGACGTCGCGGTGCGGGTGGGTGCTCAACCCGACAGCGTCTTGCGCAGTACGAAACTTGCTGCGCTTCGATACGACCTTGTGGCGTCTCCGGCATACTTGGGTCGGCGCGGGTCGCCAGACCGTATTGAGGCGCTGTTTGATCATGACCTGCTTCATCCATCCCGATCAAATACGACGCCGGGTTGGCAACTGGTGTCCTCAACGGGTGAAAGCCGCAGTATTCGAAGCAAAGCGCGCATTTCCGCAAATGACCCGACGGTTCTTCGCGATGCGGCGCTGGCCGGGCATGGGATCGCATTTCTTCCGCAGTTCCTAATCCGTGACGCGCTGAAGGACGGATCATTGAAAATGGTCCTGCCGGAACTGCCTCAACAGCTGCAACCTGTTCATGCCGTTCAGCCGCCGGGGCGGGCAACGTCGCCCAAGGTTCAGGCGCTGCTTAGTTTCCTGCGTGGGGCGGTGCGTGACGCGCCAGGTTAGTCCAGGCCGCCGAGGAGGACGGCCTCGACCCGCCTGTTTCGATCACGGCCTTCGTCGGTAGCGTTGCTGGCGATAGGCGAAAAGAAACCTACGCCGCCCACCGTGATTTGTGCGCTGTTCACACCGAGCTCTGACGTGAGCAGGTTGGCAACTGTTTGTGCGCGGTTACGCGAAAGCGATTGGTTTCCATCCGCTGATCCGACCGAATCCGTATGCCCCACCAGTGCGATCTGCAGCGACGGGGTTTGCTTGAGGGCATCTGCCAACGCCATGACAATTTGCGGCGTCCCGTTGGTCAGTCGTGATGCGCCGGATTGGAAGGTTAGACCGGCCAGCGCCACATGCCCATGGTCGCGTAACGCTGCCAGAAGGTTGTCCGCTGTCCATGGGTCTGAGGGTTGCTTGGGGTATTCCCGCGCGGGATCCAGTTGGGTATCCGTCTGGCCGATTATCTCAGAAATGTGGATGTAGTTCAGGGCACCGTCGGTGCTGAGTATCAATTCCGCCAGCGTCTCGCTGTCCGTGCTGGCGAAAGAGGCATACATGAAGTTCCCGAGGTCCACATACATCTCAGGTGGGGGCAGGACATCGCGACTGTCGCGGAAGTCGAAGCCGCCGCAATCAATGTCTGCGCATTGGTAGGCCATTGTAAGGCCATCATTTTCATAGGCCTGCCTGAAATAGTTCAGCAGTGTGGCGAGATTTGCGTCCCCGGACGGGATGGTCGACACCTGTCGGGTTCGAACGCCGGTCATTGCCATCGTTTCAGGTGGATGGCCGGCGAGAGTTGGGCCGGTGGCGATGGAGTAAAGCCCGGATGGATCGGTGCGCTGATCGCCTAGCGTGCTGCCCTTGGGCGGCGCGGGCATCGCGTGTATCGCCGGGGCTGAAAGCATCAGCGCTATAATGATTGCCTGCCGCATAATTCGATCAGGTTGCCATCCGGTAGTGATACTCCGCGACAGGCTGCATTCCGAGCCGCTCGTAAAGGGCGCGGGCCGGATCATTCGCGCGGGTCACTACGACCGACAACCAGCGGCAACCTTGCTCGCGCGCCCAATCAAGTGCGGCATGCATCAGGTTTTGGGCGACGCCCTTGCGGCGGTGGGGGGGAAGAACCTCCAGTGCATGGAGCATGGCGATCCCATTTGCCGCCGCGACGAAAGCGGTCCCTGCTGCTTCATCTCCGGTCCGGGCGAACAGGGCAGCTTTCGGCGTGCGGACGCGTTCCATGACGGCCACTCGGTCAGGACCAATACCCCCTTCGACCCATATGTCGCATAGAATTTGGAGCGGGGGCCACATCACGTAGGCTGACGCGACTTCGGTGCCGGTTGGTATGCTGGACAGGTCGAGCGCATAGGCAATGACCGGATCGACGATGTTGTAGCCGCGTGTCTCCAGCGCTGCGTCAAGTTGTGGGTCGTCGCCACGGATCATGAACAGGGGTGTTTGGCCCCATGCGCGCAATTGGGTTTCGGCATCGGCGATCTGGTTCTCTGTGAACGGAACCCGCGTGGGCAGCGTCGCCGCAGTGACCCGCTTCCCGCCCCCATTGCTTCGACGCAGAACGAACGGGCCGCAATCGTGAACCTCCTGCGCTGGCCAGCTGGCGTCAAGCAGGGCGAAGACATCTTCCTCGGTGGGTAGGTTCATGCGTTGGCCTGTTCAAACAGGGCAGCCAGGCGTGTCATCGCCTCATCAAGCCGCCCGCCATTCGTCCCGCGCACGACGATGTTCGAGCCGAAGGCACCATCGCGCTGGAACGGGTAGGACCCGAAGCTGAGGTCCGAGAATTCCTCCGCCAACTGTCGTAGTGGGCCAGCGATATCGCCTTCACCGCGATGGATGGTCAGGGATTGGCTCAGAAGCGGCGGGCCGCCTGCCAGTGTAGGAATGACCGACGCGACCATGGCCTGAAAGATGCTCGGTACGCCCGCCATGACGTGGACGTTTTCGACCGTGAAACCCGGTGCGGCCGAGATCGGATTGTCGATCAGTGAAGCCCCCTCAGGGATACGCGCCATGCGCAAGCGGGATTCGTTGATCTGGGTGCCGGTGCGGGCGTAGTGGTCTTCCAGAATGGTGCGGGCATCGTCGCGTACGTCGATGGATCGATCAAACGCCGCGGCAATGGCATCTGCCGTGATGTCGTCATGCGTCGGCCCAATGCCTCCGGATGTGAAAACCGTTGTGTATCTGGCGGCCAATTCGCGCACCGCTGCGACAATTGAGTCATGGTTGTCCGAGACGAACCGCGCCTCTGCGAAGGTCACGCCATGCTTGGTTAGTTCGCCAGCCAGATGATGCATGTTTGCGTCGCGCGTGCGCCCCGACAGGATTTCATCTCCGATCACGAGCATTGCGGCAGTGGGCGAAGTGTCGGGCATGGTATATCCTTTCCTGCGGGCTCAATCGGTATAGTCCGGCCATCCCTGCTGTCAAACGGCACAGGTCGCGCGATTCTAGCTGCCTCTGGCACAATGGGTTAAGCTATACTACATGGAACCCATCACGAAGCATGGAGAACTGCCTTGGACGATCGCGCCCGGGGCCGCCTGACGAAGGACGGCATCAGAATTCACGAAGACGCGGATTTCGCGGGAATGCGGGCGGCGGGCAAGGTCGCCGCGCAAATTCTCGATGAGGTCGCCCCCAAGGTGGTGCCCGGTGTCACGACGGGCGAGCTGGACGCTTTCATCGAACAACGCGTTGAAGAGCTTGGCGTCAAGTCGGCGACCATCGGCTACAAGGGCTACGAGCACGCGTCCTGTATTTCGGTAAACCATGTCGTCTGTCACGGCATTCCGGGGCCGAAAACACTGAAGCCGGGCGACATTTTGAACATCGATGTGACCGTGATCGTGGATGGCTGGTATGGCGATACAAGCCGGATGTTTGTCGCGGGCAAGCTGCCCCGCAAAGCTGAGCGGCTTATTCAGGTTACTCACGACGCGTTGTTGAAGGGGATCGAGACGGTCAAGCCCGGCAACACCTTCGGCGATATCGGATTTGCCATTCAGGCCTATGTCGAGGCGCATCAGATGTCAGTCGTGCGCGATTTCTGCGGCCATGGTCTGGGGCGTGTCTTTCACGCGCCACCGAATGTTTTGCACTATGGTCGCCGTAGGACCGGACCGGTTCTGGAAGAAGGTATGTTTTTTACGATTGAACCGATGGTCAATCTGGGCAAACCGGACACAAAGGTTCTGGCGGATGACTGGACGGCTGTGACGCGGGACAAATCCCTATCGGCGCAGTTCGAACATTCCATCGGCGTGACTGCGGACGGGTGCGAGATTTTCACCTTGTCGCCGGGCGACCTGTTTCATCCAACTTATGCGGAATAGTTTCGCTTTGATCTCCCTGTGACCTCGGGTTAGGCATCGCGTGCCGCATCATGGACCGCGGCTCCGATCCTAGTTACAGAGAGGGCATGCCCAATGGGCTTGATGAAAACCGCCGTGCTTGCCGTTTTCACCCTGACCGCAGCCACGCCCGCCTTCGGGCAAGAGGTCACGCTGCGATTCCAGCATTTCGTGTCACCGAACACGGCCAATCCAAAGTACTTCATCGAGCCATGGGCGGAGAAGGTCGAGGCGGATTCGGACGGTCGGATCGAGGTCGAGATTTATCCCTTCATGCAATTGGGCGGCAAGCCGCAGGCTCAGTACGATCTGGTGCGTGACGGGGCGATAGACGGGGGCTGGGTCATTACTGGCTATCAGCCAGGACGTTTCCCCGAAACGGATGTGCTGGAACTGCCTTTCATGACGCCGAAATCAGCCGAAGAGGCCAGCAAGGCTGCTTGGGCATTCACCGAGAGATACCTGATGGATGATTTTGCCGACGTGCATGTCATCGCCGCGCACCTGCACGGCACGGGGATCATCCACAAGAAAGGACCGAAACCGCAGACGATCGAGGATCTGGAAGGTTTGCGCCTGCGCAGCCCGTCGCGGCCCGTGAACCTGTTGCTTGATAAACTGGGGGCGGTTCCGGTCGGTATGCCGTCGCCTGCCTTCACTGAGGCCTTGGCCAAGGGTGTTGTGGATGGCGGCGTGATCCCATGGGAAATCGGCCCATCGCTGAAACTGGACGAGCTGACAGACAGCCATACGGATGTTGCGGGGGATCGGTCGCCCTACAACCTGTTTTTCATCTGGGCGATGAACAAGGACAAGTATGACAGCTTGCCCGAGGATCTGAAAAAGGTGATCGACGACAATTCGGGCATGATGGCATCGGCTTGGGCGGGTCGCGCACATGACCGGGGAGATCGCGAAGGGCGCGAGGTTATGGTGTCAGCTGGCAACGAGATCGCCACGCTGGACGACGAGGAAACCGCCAAGATGCGCACCATGGGCGACGAGGTGATCGCCGACTGGATCGCGGAAGCCGACAAGAAGGGCCTAGACGGTCAGGCGCTCGTTGATGACGCACGTGCCATCATCGAGAGCTATGAGGGCACCGCGACCCCTCCTGAATGAAGTAGAGAGGCCGACTTAGAGATCGGTCTCCGTGGGTTCCAGAAAAGTGACATGCGTGTCGCCGTAACGCCGTTGGTCAAGCAGTCGGAAACCGTCCGGTGCGGCCTGCGGCGCGCCTTCCTCCCATACGATCAAGGCATCTGGAGCGATCCAACCTTGCGTCAACGCGTTGATCAGGGCTTTTGCGCCCAAGCCTTTGCCGTAGGGTGGGTCGAGAAAGATCAGTTCGAACGGTTGCGCATCGTTCGGCCCCAGCTTCAACACATTGCGCGGGATCAGACGCGTGTCGTCCTTGCTGCGTGTCAGTTCGATATTGCGCCGGATCAGGCTTTGCGCCTTGCGTCCGTCATCGACAAAGGTTGTATGCGCTGCGCCTCGGGACAGGGCCTCCAGCCCCAGCGCGCCGGTGCCGGCGAACAGGTCCAGCACCCGCTGACCGGTGATCGGGTCACCGAAGCCGCCACCCGACAACACGTTGAACAGGTTTTCCCGCACGCGGTCGGTCGTGGGGCGCAGATGCGCGCCCGCGTCGCCCTTGCCGACCGAAGCGAGCGCCAGCCCGCGGAACTTTCCCGCGATGATCCGCATCTAGCCACGCAACAAGGATTTCAGATCGGTGGATGGGTCGGCGATCAGGGCCTGGTCCGGTGACTTGCCGGCCTCGATCAGCCGTTTGCCGACCATATAGGCGCGCGGGTCATTCATGGCGTCCACGGCGCGAAGTTCATCGGCGCAATAATACCAGATAGACTGCGCACCGTCTTTCTCGCCCGGACGTCGTACGACATGGGTGTAGCCCGTGTTCAGCCCCGCGATCTGAAGCTTGACGTCGAACTGATCGGACCAGAACCACGGTTTCGCGTCATAAGGCTTGTTCGCGCCCAGCATGTTCTCTGCGACCGCCTCGGCCTGGTCGATGGCGTTCTGGACGCTTTCCAGCCTGATACGGTCCCCGCGATAGGGGAAGGACGCGCAATCCCCCGCCGCCCAGATCGATGGGTCGGAGGTTCTGCCGAGTTCATCGACGCGGATGCCATTTTCAAGGGTGATGCCGGCGGCCTCGGCAAGTGTTGAATGCGGGGTGATGCCGACACCCACGAGCACGAAGTCAACATCCAGGCACGATCCGTCCGAAAGCTCAGCCCCCGTCGCAATTCCGTCGCTTTCGATCAGACCCGCCAGCCCGGTTTTCTCGCGGATGTTGACACCGTGGCCGCTGTGCAGATTGCGGAAATAGTCGGAGGTTTCTGGGGCCGCGACGCGCTGCAGGATGCGATCAGCCATTTCGATCAGCGTAACGCGCAGCCCCTTTTTTGCCGCCACGGCTGCCGCCTCCAGCCCGATATAGCCACCACCCACGACCAGCACGTGCGCACCGTCGGTTACCAAAGGCTCGAACGCGTCCACATCGGTCAGGTGCCGTACGGTGAAGACGTTGGCCAGTTGCCCGCCCATCACGTCAGGAAGGCGTCGGGGCTCTGACCCGGTGGTCAGGGCAAGTTGGTCATAGGCGATTACCTCGTCACCCACGGTCACGGTCTTGGCGGCGGGGTCTATCGCAGCCACCGGCTGACCGAGCTTCAGGGTGATGTTCTGGTCTGCGTAGAAGCTCGGCGGGCGTAGATACAGACGTTCCTGTGCCATTTCGCCCAGCAGATAGGCCTTGGACAATGGTGGCCGTTGATAGGGAGGGACGGGTTCGGCGCCGATCAGGGTGATGTCTCCGTCAAATCCTTTGCTGCGAAGCTTGGCCACCAAGGACGCGCCCGCCTGTCCGGCGCCCACAACAACGATCCGACTCATCTACCGCTCATCTTCTGTCTGTTTTAAATCCGACGTGGACCCTATAACCACTGTGGTGATGACGCAAACAAGGAAGGATTTTTGCGACATGACGATTTCCACCGGAGACAGGCTGCCCGACGCCACGCTCGTTCGCCTTGGTGCAGAAGGGCCGGAGCAGGTCAAGCTGTCCGATCTGACCAATGGCCGCAAGGTCGTGATCTTCGCCGTGCCGGGTGCCTTTACGCCCACCTGCCACTCCGCGCATCTGCCCAGCTTCATCCGCAACAAGGCGGCGTTTGATGGTAAGGGCGTGGACGAGATCATCTGCGTGTCCGTCAATGACCCCTTCGTAATGAAGGCGTGGGACGATGCCAGCGGCGCATCTGAAGCGGGTATCACGATGCTGGGTGATCCGGCGACGGAACTGACCGCCGCGATCGGCATGGATTTCGACGCCCCGCCCGCAGGTCTGGTCAAGCGGTCCAAGCGCTACGCGCTGTATGCCGATGACGGTGTGGTCAAGGTGCTGAACGTCGAAGAAAGCCCCGGCCAGTGCGAAATCTCCGGCGGAGAATCGCTTCTGGACGCGATCTGATCTATCGCTCGACGCGCTTCACAGCGCGTCGAGCTTCTTGGCGAGCTTGACGTCCAGTTCCGTCAAACCGCCCGCGTCATGCGTGGACAGCGTTACCTCGACCGTCTTGTAGACGTTGAACCATTCCGGGTGGTGGTTCATCTTTTCGGCGTGGATTGCCGCGCGCGTCATCCAGCCGAACGCTTCGATGAAATTCTTGAACTGGTAGGTCTTGGTGATCGCGTTGCGCCCTTCGACCATTGACCAGCCATTTGTGAAAAGCGGCTCCAGCACGCTGCGGTCGGTGAGTTTATCGGCCATCGGTGTCTCCTGATTCAAGGGTCTGCGGATGAAGCGGTTTTGCGAAACGGGCCGTAGGATGTCAGGATCTCGATTTCTTCATCCACGGCGTTCGCCTCCGCCTGAAGGTATTCCCGCACTGCCTGTTCAAACCCGCTATCGGCGATCCAGTGAAGCGAATGCGTGGTGACGGGCATGTAACCACGGGCGAGCTTGTGCTCGCCTTGCGCCCCCGCCTCGACCCGCTGCATTCCGTGCCGGATCGCGTAGTCTATTGCCTGATAGTAGCACAGTTCGAAATGCAGGCAGGGGTGATGTTCCGACGCGCCCCAGTAACGTCCGAAAAGTGTATCGCGCCCGATGAAATTCAGCGCGCCTGCCACGGGAACACCATCGCGCTCGGCCAGAACCAGCAACATGTCGTCGCGCATCGTTTCGTGCACGATGTCGAAGAATTCACGGGTCAGGTAGGGTGTGCCCCATTTCCGCGCCCCGGTGTCTTGGTAGAAATCCCAGAATGCGTCCCAATGGGTGGGTTCGATCTGTTGGCCGCTCAGGGCAATAATCTCGCCGCCGAAGCTTTGGGCCATCTTGCGTTCCTTGCGGATGTTCTTGCGCTTGCGCGAGGACAACGCTGCCAGAAAGGCATCGAAATCCGCGTAGTCGTGGTTGATCCAGTGAAACTGCTGGCTGGTACGATGCAGCAACCCCATTTCACGGCCCAGTTCCGCCTCTTCCGGAGCACAGAACGTGATGTGCAGCGAAGACAGTCCGTTATTCGCTGTCAGCTTCACGACGCCTTGCACCAGCGCCGAAAGCCCCACCTGTTCGAAACCGGGGCGTGTCAGAAAGCGGCGACCGGTCGCTGGCGTGAAGGGGACGGCGATTTGCAGCTTGGGATAATACTGGCCGCCCGCCCGTTCATAAGCATGAGCCCAGCTGTGATCGAAGATGTACTCACCTTGACTGTGACCCTTGGCGTAAAGCGGCGCTACACCAATGATCTGGCCATCAAGCTTCGCGTTCAGGTAGCGCGGTTCCCACCCTGTCCCCGGCCCGACAGACCCGCTTTGTTCCAGCGCGAACAGGAACCGATGCGTGGTGAACGGATCGAATGGGCGTCCGCCGTCTGACGCTTCTGGACAGGCACAGGCATCCCAAACCTGCTCATCAATCGCGGCAAGGCTGTCGAGCAGTGAAATTTCCAGCGTCGCTTCGGTCATGGGGATCCTGTTGGTAGTACCCAATAGCTGGGAACTCAAACGCGCGGATCAAGCCGGGGTGAAACCCTCGAAGGTGATTTGATCCGCGAGGCGATAGGCGTGGCGCGCGTCCTCCACGCTTCGGACCGTCCAGCACAAGACCGGCAATCCGTCAGCCCGCGCCTGTGCCACAAGACCGCTGTCGAGATCATTCACCACATGGCTGATGAAGTCCGCATTGCACGCATTCACGCTATCGTAGCTGCGGAGTTCCGCAAGGCGCTTGGAATCAATTCGGCCCCAGTGTTCTTCCGGAAAGTCGCAAGTGATCAATCCGCAGGCGGTACCGGGGCACAGTTCCTTCATCATGTGGACTGTATGCGGGTTGAACGACATGAGCGCCAGATCTCCGGGATAGCGGCGGATATCTTTGGCTACCGCGCGCTCCAGCGGGCCGATATCGGGACCCAGATGCATGTCCTGATCCTTGATCTCGATGATGATAGGAACCTGCCCGGCTACCAAGCCAAGCGTTTCAGGCAGGGTGGGAATGGTCTCTTCGGTGCCTTCCAGCGAGAAGTTTCCAAGTTCATACTGGTCGTGCATGCGAACCGGGCCCGCTTCGCGCGTCAGCCGTTCCAGAGTGTAGTCATGGAAGACGACGGCCTTGCGGTCACGGGTCAACTGAACGTCCAGCTCGATCCCGAAGCCTCCCGCTATTGCTGCGCGGAAGGCCCCGAGCGAGTTTTCCGGCGCAGGGCCATGCAACCCCCGATGGGCGATGGGCTGCGCCAGAAAAGGTTTTGGCAGGGTCCGGGTCATTCGATCTCGAATATGCCTTCGATCTCGACCGCGACGCCGAAAGGCAAAGCAGCGACGCCCACGGCGGACCGTGCGTGGCGACCCTTGTCGCCCAGCACCTGCACCAGCAAATCGGATGCGCCGTTGACCACTTTTGGCTGATCGCCGAAATCAGGCGCGGAGTTGACGAAGGCGGACAGTTTCACGACGCGGACCAGCCGTTCCAGGTCGCCATCACAGGCGTTGCGGACTTGCGCCAGAAGGCTCAACGCACAGGTGCGGGCGGCATCTGTTCCCGCGTCAACATCCATCGTCTCGCCCAGCTTGCCTTTGATCAAACCATCGGCACTGGCCGAGATCTGACCGGACACGTGCAGCAGGTTTCCGGATTTCATGAAAGGCACATAGTTGGCAGCCGGCGCTGGGGCGTCGGGAAGAGTCAGGCCCAGTTCTTCGAGGCGTTGGGTGGTCGGTCCGCTCATCTGGTTCTCCAGTGTTGATGATTTGCGCTCACGCTACAGCGAATTATGGACCGCAGGAAAGAGCAACGGTCATCAAGTTCCAGTTGGGGAAACAATTCTTTGCCGAACTGTGCCGGTCATATGGTATTCGACGCTCGAAAGGATTATGACCGAGGCAAAAGACTAGCTTTATGCGAGGTTGGCCGGTGCCTGTCGAAACGACCCAGTTCAAGAGCGCGGTCAGAAGAACCGCCACGATTGCAATAGTTTGCGCCGGCCTTGCCGGATGCGCAACATCGTCGCCCGATGCGGATATTACAGGGGTCAACGACCCTTATGAAAACGTGAATCGCTCGGTGCATGATTTCAACCGGGGCGTGGATCGTCGTGTCTATCGTCCGGTGGCCAATGCGTATGGCGTGGTTTTTCCGAAACTTGCGCGTGAAGGGGTGGCCAATTTCTCGAACAATGCCGGCATTCCCGGCCAGGTCGTGAACAACGTCTTGCAGGGCGAAGTCGAGAACACGGTGCACAATACGTTTCGCTTCCTGATCAATTCGACCTTGGGGGTTGTGGGCATTTTTGACCCGGCCACCTCGATCGGATTGGAGCGGCGCGATACCGATTTCGGTGAGACCCTGCATGTGTGGGGCGTTGGTGAAGGCGCGTATGTCGCACTGCCGTTCCTCGGCCCGTCCACGCAGCGTGACGTCGCCGGCGACGTCTTTGACTTCTTCTTGAATCCGTTGTCCGCAGTCACTGCAGGGCCAGAAAGCTATTTACCCACAGGCGCATGGGTTTTGGAGAACGCCGGCGACCGCTATGAATTCTCCAACAGCGTCGACAGCGTGCTGTATGGCAGTTCCGACAGCTATGCCCAGACACGACAAATTTACCTTGAGAATCGTCGGTTCGAACTAGGTGATACTGAGCAGGATAGCTACATTGACCCCTATGAAGAGCTTTACAATGAATAATCCGTCCCGCCGCGTGGTCCTTGCTGGACTAGCTGCATCGCCGATCCTTGCGCGTCCCGCCTTTGCACAATCTACGCAACGGGCTGAGTCGCTGGTCCAACAATTGGTCGCGGAGATCACCCGCATTATCAATTCAGGTCAGTCTGAACAGCAAATGTTCGGAAGCTTCCAGCAGCTTTTTGCGCGCTATGCCGACGTACCGACGATTGCGCGTTTCTCACTGGGTGCTGATGCCCGAAGTGCCAGCAACGCCCAGCTTCGCGCATATCAGGATGCGTTCGGCGGCTACATCGCTCGCAAGTACGGCAAGAGGTTCCGGGAATTCATCGGTGGCACGATCACCGTTCAAGGGTCGCGTGTCGACAAGAGTTTCGTGGTTGTTCAGACTACCGCCAATCTGCGCGGCAAGTCACCTTTTGCAGTGGACTTCCTAGTTTCCGACCGCAGCGGCAGTGACCGCTTCTTCAACGTGATCATTGAAGGCATCAACATGCTGACGACTGAGCGGACAGAAATCGGAGCGATGCTAGACCAGTCCGGCGGTAACATTGATGCGTTGACACAAAGACTGCGCAGCGCGGGCTAGACCGTCCTCCAGACCAAACGAAAAAAGGCCAGCATATCGCTGGCCTTTCTTTTTCGCAGATCAGTTCCGCCCGAAGATGTTGCCCAGAACATCGTTCAGGACCCGTTCTGCCGTTCCCACGGGGTTTGGCGTTTGCTGCCGGGTCTGTGGTTGCTGTAGCGCCGGTTGGTTCTGGTATTGCTGCGGCTCGGTCGGTTGGGACATTGGCAGTTGTGTTACCGGCGTGCCTTCGCTGATGCGGGCCATGACCTCGTGCCAGATCTCAGCGGGCAGCCCGCCACCGGTGACGCCCTTGAGTGGCGTGTTGTCATCGTAGCCCATCCAGACGCCCGTTACGTAATCGCCGGTAAAGCCAACAAACCAGGCATCGCGGTTAGACTGCGTGGTGCCGGTCTTGCCCGCCACGGGTCGGTCGGACAGTTTGGCGCGACGGCCCGTGCCCTCCTCGACGACCTTGTAGAGCATCCAGTTCAGCTCTTCTGCGGCGGATTGGGCGATGATGCGATTGCCGATCCCGCCGGGCTGACCCATCAACGGCTCGTTGTCACCCATCAGTTTTAGCTGCGTCAGGCCATAGGGCGTCACTGCGCTGCCGCCATTCAGGAAGCCTGCATAGGCCGCTGTCATTTCCAGCAGTGTCGTCTCTGACGTACCAAGGGCAACTGCAGGACCATCATCCAAGCCGTTATGAATCCCGAACCCACGTGCGATGCGACGGACATTTTCGCGACCCACGGCTTCGGACACTTTGACGGCAGGGATGTTCAGAGAGTTCTTCAAGGCCGTTTCCAAGTTTACCCGGCCTGCGAAGTTCCGCGAATAGTTGCGCGGTGACCAAGGTCCGGAACCGGGGACATTGATTGTCATCGGCTCGTCCGTGATCATTGCATAGGGCGAATACCCCGCATCAAGTGCCGCAGCATAGACGAAGGGCTTAAAGGCCGATCCCGTTTGCCGCAGCGCCTGAGTCGCGCGGTTGAATGCGCCGGAGACCTTGGTCTTGCGGCCCCCGACCATGGCGCGCACCGCTCCGTCAGCGCTCATCACGACGATTGCCGCCTGCGCTTTCGATTCTTCGCTGACCTTGGTCTTGAAAATGTGTTGCAGTGCTTCTTCGGCCTTTTTCTGCATGGCCGGATCGAAGGTAGAATTGATGATCACGTCTTCGGTTGTCTCCGCGCCGAGAAAAGACGGCACTGTATCCATCACCCAATCCGCGAAATACCCGCCTGCACGTTCCTCGGCGGCTTCTGATAGTTGAGCCGGGCGCTGGCGCGCGTTCTGGGCCTCTGCCGTGGTCAGGTAGCCCTGTTCTTCCATCAACCCGACGATCACATTCGCGCGGTCCTGTGACCGTTGAAGATTGGAGGTAGGCGCATAGCGTGTCGGTGCTTTCAGAAGGCCAGCCAGCATCGCGGCTTCGGCGGCGTTGACGTCCGATGCGGATTTGCCGAAGTAGCGCTCGCTCGCTGCCTGGAACCCGCGCGTGCCGGATCCGAGATAGGCGCGGTTCATATAGATGGTCAGGATTTCGTCCTTGGAATACTTGGCCTCCATCGCCATCGCATAGATCGCTTCATAGATCTTGCGTTGCAGCGTGGTGCGGCGGCAATCGGCCTCGTATTCGGCTTCTGTCATACCTGTGCCGGGATCGTAAGGACGACCAAGGCAGAGGAGCTTCGCGGTCTGCTGCGTGATGGTAGACCCGCCATGCCCGTCCAGCGCCCCGCGCCCTTCGCTCAGGTTGATCCTGATGGCGCTTGCGATACCGCGGGGGCTGACACCCAAATGGCTATAGAACCGGCGGTCTTCGGTCGCGACGATGGCGTTTTTCAGATTGGGTGAGACTGTATCGGCAGTGATCACCCCCCCGAACTGGTCGCCGCGCCATGCAAAAACCTGGGAATCACGGTCGAGGAAAGTCAATGAGCCGCGCGCCCGCCCGTCTACTACTTCGGACGATGGTGGCAGGCTCGTCGCGGTGTAGGCGACCCAACCGACAATCACCACGGCAAAGGCCACCCCCAGCTTCCAGAACACCGACCAGATCAAACCGAAGAACCATCGCAAGATGCGGGCGAAGAACCCAATGATGCCGCCGCCACCGCTGCTTTTGCGTCTTGCCCGGCGGGCTTTGCGTTTTTGGACTGGCGGCTTGGCTTTGGTCCGGGATTTGATCGGAGTCGCCTTACGCCCCGACGTGGCCGTGCTGCGCCGTGTCGTGGAAGAATATCTCTTGTCAGCCCGTATGGGCCGTCTGCTCTTGCCGTTACTCGCCATCCTGGCCCTCTTTACGGGGTTCCTGATTATTTTTTACCGTTTTGCACCTGCAAAGTGGACTCACGATCACCGTGATGTGAGTTTATTTTTCGCACAAGAATTAAGCCATCTTCCCGAATTGTGCAAAAAATGTGCAAAACCGTGAGTATGCCTGCTTGAAATTCTCCCAAACACGCTTGTCCGACGCCCGTCAAGTCACGCTACTCCCGAGGTGCACTCCTGCGGGCAAAATCCCGCCAATTCGGAAGGGGAAAGACGTGAAATTGATTATTGCAGCGATCAAGCCGTTCAAGCTCGAGGAGGTCCGCGAGGCGCTGACCTCAATCGGCGTGCGCGGGATGATGGTAACAGAAATTAAAGGGTTCGGATCACAGTCGGGCCACACCGAAATCTATCGCGGCGCGGAATACGCCGTGAACTTCGTCCCAAAGGTGAAGATCGAAATTGCCGTAGCGGCGTCGATGGCCGAGCAGGTCGTCGAAACCATTCAGCAAACCGCCAAGACCGAGAAGATCGGCGACGGCAAGATCTTCGTGCTCGACCTCGAACAAGCCGTTCGGGTCCGCACTGGCGAAACGAACGAAGACGCACTTTGAGCGGCGCGATCCAATAGGAGACAGTCCTGAGATGAAACTTTTCAATACTTTGATTCTCGCTTCCGCAGCGGCGGCCCTGCCCGCGCTGGGAATGGCGCAGGAGGCCGAGACCGCTGCCGAGGCGTCCGCAGCCGTATCCACGGACGGCGTGTTTATCCTGAACTCGCTGCTGTTCTTGATCGGCGGCTTTCTGGTGTTCTGGATGGCGGCTGGTTTCGCCATGCTTGAAGCGGGCCTGGTGCGCGGCAAGAACGTGACCATGCAGTTGACCAAGAACATCGCATTGTTTTCTCTGGCGGCGATCTTCTATTATCTGGTCGGCTACAACCTGATGTACCCGCTGGGAAGTTGGGCCGTTGATGGCGTGTTCTCGGCGCTGTTCCCGAACGTGGCCGTGCTTGAAGCGGTTGGCGTGACGGCCGACGCGGCAGATGACTATTCCTACGCGTCCACCGGGTCGGACTTCTTCTTCCAGTTGATGTTCTGTGCGACCACGGCGTCCATCGTTTCCGGCACGCTGGCCGAGCGGATCAAGCTGTGGCCGTTCCTGATTTTCACCATTGTCCTGACCGCCTTCATCTATCCGCTTCAAGCGTCGTGGAAATGGGGTGGCGGTTTCCTTGATTCGGCTGGCTTCCTCGACTTCGCGGGTTCGACTGTTGTTCACTCGGTCGGTGGCTGGGCCGCTCTGGTCGGTGCGATCATCCTCGGGCCGCGCATCGGAAAATACAAGGACGGTGCCGTTCATCCGATGCCGGGTTCCAACCTGGCGCTTGCCACGCTGGGGACGTTCATCCTGTGGCTGGGTTGGTTCGGCTTCAACGGTGGTTCGCAGCTTGCCATGGGCACTGTGGGTGATGTGGCTGATATCTCGCGCATCTTCGCCAACACCAATACGGCCGCTGCAGGTGGTGCGATCGCCGCGTTGATCCTGACGCAGGTTCTGTACAAGAAGCCTGACCTTACGATGATCCTGAACGGCGCGCTTGCAGGTCTGGTGTCCATCACGGCCGAGCCGCTGACCCCGACGCTAGGCCAGGCCACCATCATCGGTGCAATCGGCGGCATCATCGTGGTCTTCGCGGTGCCGATGCTGGACAAGCTGAAGATCGACGACGTTGTTGGTGCGATCCCGGTACACCTGTGCGCCGGGATCTGGGGTACCTTCATCGTCGCATGGACCAATCCGGATGCGAGCTTTGCCACCCAGATTTACGGTATTCTTGTCGTGGGCGTGTTCACCATCATCGCATCGGGTATCGTTTGGATGATCCTGAAAGGTGTCATGGGTCTGCGCGTGACCGAAGAAAACGAGATCAACGGTCTGGATATGGCAGAACTGGGTATGGAGGCATATCCCGAATTCTCGAAAGGCTGACACCTCCTCCCGTCTGCATCGTGACTTGGGCCCGGAGTTTCCGGGCCCATTCTTATTTCAGATGCCGCAGCTGCGGATTGCGGCAGCGACCTGCGGGATCGTGTCTTCGGACAAGCCCGCCACGTTGAGCCGCCCGTCGTCGATCACATAGACCCCGTGGCTTTCGCGCAGCGCCGCGACGTGATCTGGCGTCGCGGGCAGCAGGCAGAACATCCCCTTGCCGCGTTCGATATATCCATAGCGATCACGCCCCGTAGCCTCTGTCAGCGCGTGCGCGAATTGGCGGCGCAGTCGTTCGATGCGGCTGCGCATCTCTTCCAGCTCCGTCAGCCAGTTGTCGCAAAGCTGCGGAGAGCTCAGCACCTTGGTAACGACCCGAGCGCCGTGATCAGGCGGAAAGGCGTAACTCAAGCGGTTCAGCCATTCCATCGCCCCTTGTGTCACGGCTTGTTGAGTCTGACCGTCAGTCAGCGCAAGCAACAGCCCCACGCGTTCGCGATACAATCCGAAATTCTTGGAACAACTGGCGCCGATCAACGCCTCTGGCAACCGAGACGCGATCAGCCGAACGCCTTGTGCGTCCTGTTCCAATCCGCGTCCGAAGCCCTGATAGGCGATGTCGATCAGTGGCATCGCGCCTGTCTGCTCGCAAATCGCGGCAATCTGGTCCCAATCCTTCAGGTCGAGATCAACGCCCGTGGGATTGTGGCAGCAGCCATGCAGAAGCACTACATCGCCGCGCTTGGCCCCTTGCAGATCGGTCAGCATGCCGTCCCGATCCAGCATGCCGGTGTTTCTGTCAACGTAGCGGTAGCTGCGCCAGGGCGTGCCTGTTTCACTGAGGATGGCGGCGTGGTTGGGCCAACTTGGGTCGGGCACCCAGACCTGCCCGTCCGATTTGGTGCGGCGTACCAGTTCGATAGCCTGCCGAAATGCACCCGTGCCGCCAGGTGTGGCGATCGCGGCGATTCGCGACCAGTCGGCGGTGTCACCCAGTACCAGATCACCGAGCGCTTGATGGAAAGCCGGGTCACCGGCGAGCGCCGTGTAGCTCTTGGTGGTCTGGTCGCGCAAAATTTGGGCCTCGGCCTCAGCGACAGCGCGCAGCACGGGGGTCGTGCCTTCGGCGGATCGGTAGACACCCACGCCGAGATCGACCTTGTTTATGCGCGGATCGTCGCGGAACATCGCCATGAGTTTCAGGATCTTGTCGGGCGCGGTGGGCTGTAGCCTGCCTAGCAAACTCATTCTGCACCTGTCGCGATCGGCAATTCGTCATGCATGCCCCATTCGGACCATGACCCATCGTAAAGCGCGTAGTCGGATTTTCCGATCCGCTCCAGCGCGAGGCTGATAATTGCCGCTGTCACACCCGATCCGCAGGTCGTGATCACGGGGCGGGACAGGTCGGCACCGGCCTCAGAAAAGACCTTCCGCAACGCGCCCTCCGTTTTCATCGTGCCGTCATCATTCAGCAGGTTACGGAAGAAGACGTTCTTCGCGCCGGGCATATGACCCGCGCGTAGTCCGGGGCGGGGTTCCGGCTCGTCACCGCGAAAGCGGTTTGGCGGGCGGGCATCCAGAATTTCGTGAGAGCGGTCTTTGATGGCTTCGGCCACCTTCTGCATATCTGCCACGCGGCTGGGCACAATGCCAGATGTCGCGGTGGCCGTGCTCGCAGTAGAAGGTTCGCCGCTTTCCACGGGCTGTCCAGCCGCGATCCAGGCGGGCAGTCCACCGTCCAGGACCCCCACGGATTCATGTCCCATCAGTCGGAACAGCCACCAGACGCGCGCGGCCGAGAAAAGCCCACTGCTGTCGTAGACGACAACCTGATCCCCTTTGTCGATGCTTGCCGCACGAAGGTAGTCTGCAAAGATTTCTGGTGAGGGGGCCATATGCGGGCTGTCAGCGTTCGGGTCACTAACGGCGTCGATATCGAAAAAGACGGCGCCGGGGATGTGCCGTTGCATGAATTCGTCAAATGTATCGCGCCGCTGTGTTGGCAGATACCATGATGCGTCGATGATCCGTAGGCGTCCGTCGCCGATCTTGCTGGCCAGCCAACCAGCTGAAACGAGCGTGTTGGGATCATCATTCATGACAGCCTCCTCGAACCGGGTACAGTTCCAGCTAAGGCCGCTCTCAGATCAACGCAAGCCTGCATGTGGAGGCAGGGCGGAATTGCCGCCCTGTGCCGGCTTACTTGGCCAAGGCGTTCTTAATGACGGCAACAATTGCCAGAAGCACACCGCCGCCGACACCGCCCGACGCGATCTGGCCGATGATCGTGCCGATATCCAGGCCGCCTGCGGCCTCCCCGGCTGCCATGCCGCCCGTGCCGAGAGCAGACAGTATCTGCCCGCCGATCCCGCCACCAACTATGCCCGCTATGGAGTTGATCAGCGTGCCCTGGTTGAGCGACTTGGCAACGCCGCCCACGATGTTGCCACCCAGCGCGCCGGCGATCAGGCTGATGATAAGTTCCATTCTGCTGTCTCCCTTCCTTCAATGACGCGCCGCTCACATGACTGACGCAGCAGTAAGGTAACACAGTACTGCCGGAAAATCGCTAGTGTTTGTTTTTAGGTGAAAAAGAGGATCAGCTGCCTTGTTTCAGGAGCCGCTGCTTCTGACGTGCCCAGTCCCGTTTGGACTCGGTAGCGCGTTTGTCTGCGGCCTTCTTGCCCTTGGCGATCCCAAGCTTCAGCTTCACCAACCCCTTGTGGTTGAAATACATCACCAGCGGAACCAGGGTCATACCCTGCCGCCCGGTGGCCTGCCACAGCTTCGACAACTCACGCTTGTTGACCAGCAGCTTGCGTCGCCGCCGTGCTTCATGCCCCCAGGTCTTTGCAGGTTCATAGGGTGCGATATAGGCATTAGTCAGCCACAATTCGCCGTTCTCGACTGAAGCGTAGCTTTCAGCGATGTTGGACTGGCCAGTTCGCAGCGATTTGACCTCCGATCCCATCAGCATGATACCGCATTCGATATCGTCTTCGATGGCATAATCGTAGCGTGCGCGGCGGTTTTCCGCGATCACCTTGTAGTTCGGATTGTCTTTTTGTTTCGCCATGGTCGGACGAATATAGGCATTCGAGCGCGACTGTCCATCGCGCCCGAAGGTTTTTCGTCGTCTTAGTTCAGCAACCCGGCATGACGCAGGGCAGCGTCGATCTTGCCCTTGGTGCCATCGGTGAGACCGGTCAGCGGAAGACGCACTTCTTCGGTGCAGTGACCAAGACGCGACATTGCATACTTCGCGCCCGTTACGCCCGGCTCGATGAAAATCGCCTCATGCAGTGGCATCAGGCGGTCCTGCAGGGTCAGCGCACCGGCGTAGTCCCCCGATAGTGTGGCTCGTTGGAATTCCGCACACAGGCTGGGCGCGACATTTGCCGTGACAGAAATGCAGCCGACACCACCATGCGCATTGAAGCCGAGTGCGGTAGCGTCTTCACCCGAAAGCTGAATGAAGTCCGCGCCACAGGCCGCGCGCTGCTGGCTGACACGGGCCAGATCACCTGTTGCATCCTTGACGCCGATGATCCGGGGCAGCTTGGAAAGCACCGCCATCGTGGCGGGCGTCATGTCAATTACCGACCGGCCCGGGATGTTGTAGATGATGATCGGCAAGTCGCAGGCATCATGCAGCGCGGTGAAATGCGCGATCAGCCCGTCTTGCGTGGGCTTGTTGTAGTAGGGCGTGACCACCAGCGCGGCATCGGCGCCGACCTTTTCGGCATGACGGATCAGGCGGATGCCTTCGCGGGTACTGTTGGACCCGGCGCCAGCTACGACGGGAATGCGGCCTGCCGCGGTTTTGACGACCACCTCGACGACTTCTTCATGCTCGGCGTGAGTCAGGGTCGGGCTCTCGCCGGTCGTGCCGACGGGAACAAGGCCATCCGAGCCTTCCCTTATGTGCCACTCGACCAGTTGTTTAAGCTTGTCGAAATCCACCTCGCCATTGGAGAACGGGGTGATCAGGGCAGGAAGTGACCCTTTTAGCATGACAAGCTCCTCAGATACGGAAGAACGCCGACTCGGCGCGGTTTCAAAGCGTGCGGACACTAGCGGCGGATTGTCCGATTGCCAAGTTTGTGAATTGAAACTGAACGCAGAGAGGCTAGGTTTCGTGCGCGAAGCCCGAATCCGGAGGAAAAATGCGTGTCGCGATAAGACGCTCAGTGCTGGGATGCGTGGTTGCGACCTGCATGACGGCGCCCGTTCAAGCCGGCCCCGTCGAAGATGCGATGCAGAATACGCGCCGTGGCGATTGGGATGCGGCGATGAGTGATGCGGCACGATCGACGCAATCTGATCTGGCAGGGGCCATTGTGGAATGGCATCGCCTGCGCGCGGGTGAAGGCGATTTTACAGACTACCGCGCCTTCATTTCAGACCATCCGGATTGGCCGGGCATGCCGTTCCTTCGGGAAAGGGGTGAAGTCACGATCCCACCTGCCGCCGACTCCGCCATGGTGCTGGCCTATTTCGCCGAGCGGAAGCCTCAGACCGGCGAAGGCGCGATGAGGCTGGCCGTTGCTCTGGATCAGGCAGGTGATCAAGGGGCGGCGCAGGCAGAAGCGATTCGCGCGTGGACAACGCTTGATCTGTCAGCCGATCAGGAAAGCGTCTTCCTGGCGCGGTTCGGTCAGGCATTGGCGGAGCATCACTGGGACAGGCTGGATGACCTGTTGTGGCGGGGTCGCGCGACACAGGCGGAGCGGATGCGCCCCAGAGTCGATGAAGATCATGGAAAGCTGATGGACGCCCGCCTTGCGCTTCGCGCGGATGAACCAGGCGTGGATCACCGCATTGCGGCAGTTCCTGACGAACTGGCCGATGATCCCGGGCTGGCATTCGAGCGGGCGGAATGGCGGGCACGCAAGGGTCGCATCGACGATTTGGCCGCGTTGATGCTGGAACGCTCCGCTACACGTGAACAACTTGGGCGGCCAGAGGCATGGTCGTCACGCCGACGCTATGTCGCACGAGAACTGATGCAGCGCGGGGATTACGGCAATGCCTATCTGATCGCGGCGCAGCATTACCTGTCGGAGGGGGCCGATTTCGCCGATCTGGAATGGCTGGCCGGGTATATTTCGTTGCGGTGGCTCGATTCACCGGGAGCTGCGCTGGCTCATTTCCGAAACTTTCGGCAAGGAGTGAACAGCCCGATCAGCCTTGGTCGTGCGGGGTATTGGGAAGGTCGCGCGCATGAGGCGCTGGACCAACCGGAAGGTGCCCGTGCGGCCTATGCGTTCGGAGCGGAGTTCCAGACGAGCTTTTACGGGCAACTCGCCGCCGAGAAGGCGGGCCTGCCGATGGACCCGCGTATGGTCGGAGCAGAGGAGTTTCCCGACTACTCCGACGCTGCGTTTCTCGATAGCAGTGTATATGAGGCGGGTCGATTGCTTGCCGCAGCTGGTGAAGAAGAACTGGCCGCACGGTTCTTCGCCCACCTAGCAGAAAACATGGAGCGCATGCAGATCGGGCAACTGGCCGCGTCGCTGGAAGATCTGGACGTTCCCTACATCCAACTTGCCATCGCCAAGCGCGCGGCGCTTGCGGGGCATATGCTGCACCGAGCCTACTTCCCCGTCATCCCGATTTCGGTAGAGGATCGCCCCGCCGTGGCGCCGGAAATGGCGCTGGCGATCGCACGGCGAGAAAGCGAGTTCAATCACACAGTCATCAGCCCAGCCGGTGCGCGCGGTCTGATGCAGGTCATGCCGGGCACGGCCAGCGATGTTGCGCAAGTGTTGGAGATCACCCATTCCGTGGACCGGTTGACCCGTGACCGCGACTACAACGCGCTTCTGGGTACGTATTACCTTCAGGGGTTGTTCGAACGCTTCGGCAATGCGCCGGTGCTGGTCGCGGCGGGCTACAATGCTGGGCCGGGCCGTCCGATCCAGTGGATGCAGGAATTCGGCGATCCCCGTTCAGACGAGGTCGATGTCGTGGATTGGATCGAGTCGATCCCGTTCCGTGAAACCCGCAACTATGTGATGCGTGTCACGGAGAGCTTAGGGCCCTATCGTGCGCGACTGGCCGGTGAGGTCGTCCCGCTTACGCTGATTGAAGACCTCAAGGGCGACTAGCTGCGAGTAGCTTTCTGGCGTTCGCGCCACAGCGTGAACAGGCCAGCGCTGATCACAATGCCTGCACCGATCACGACGTTCAGCGAGATGCTTTCATTGAAGACCGTTACGCCCACGAAGGATGCGAAAATCAGTTGCAGATAGGCGAAGGGCTGCACGGCGCTTGCCTCTGCTACCTCGTAGCATTTGATCAGCAGGAAATGACCGAATGCGCCGCTGACGCACAGGATGGCCATCAAGCCCCAGTCGGACGGCGCCATCGGTTCCCAAAACCATATGCCGATGAATGTCATTACCACCGCGCCAGCCACGCCTGTCCAGAAGAAGCTGGTGGCCGCGCTGTCTTTGCGAGCAGCGTAGCGGGTTAGAAGACCGTAGAGCGCGAAGGCCAATGCCGCGATCAGTGGAATGATGGCGGCGGGTTTGAACACGCCGAATCCCGGTTTCAGGACGATCAAAATGCCGATGAAGCCCACACCGATTGCGGCCCATCGGCGCCAGCCGACCCGTTCGCCGAGTACAGGGCCGGACAGTGCGGCGATCAGCAGCGGATAGCAGGCAAACACCGCATGTGACTCGACCAGCCCAAGCACGACGAACCCGGCCACCATGACGCAAATTTCCAGCGCCAGCAGCACACCTCGGAAGATTTGTAACACGGGCTGTTCGGTGCGGGCAGCATTGCGGATACTGCCGGCCTGCCGGCGCGCGATTGCCATGACGAACAGGCCGAAGAACCAGTAGCGGATCATGACGATCATCATCACGTTGTACTCGCCCGCCAGATGCCGGGAAAATGCGTCCTGAATTGCAAAGACCAGCGTCGTGGACACCATCAGCCAGATGCCGAGGCGGGTGTTCTTGCCGTTGTCCTTCTGGGGAACGGCGGAGGTGGCGGCGTGGGTCAAGAGAGAACTCCGACTGACATATGACGTTTGCGGCCGAAACCGGCGATGCGCGACACGATGAATCCTGCATCCCTCAGCGAACGTCGCACATGGCCCGCAGCGGTGTAGGTCGCAAAACTGCCCCCTTCGGCAGTGTGCACGGCGATCTGGTTCATGAGTACCGGGTCCCAGAGCTCGGGGTTTTTCGCGGGGGAGAAACCATCCAGAAACCACGCATCCGCACGCCCCGACCACGCAGGTACGGTTTGCCGCGCGTCTCCGATGATAATGCGGGCGTGAAGGTCCGGCGCGTCAATTTCGGTCGCGCCCTTCCGCCAAGCGTCCATAAGGGGCCCAGCCAGTTCGGAGAGGTCCGGAAATACGGCCAGCGACTTTTGCATTTCCTTGGATTGCATCGGGAAGGCTTCGAAGCTGGTGAAGTGCAGCTTGCCGCCGATTCCCGCCTGTTGCCAAAGCTGCCACGCCGCCAGAAGGTTAAGGCCCGTGCCAAAGCCAAGCTCCGCGATATGAAAGCCCGGTTTGAAGCGCTGGGGCAGGCGATTCCCATCCAGGAAGACATGCCGCGTTTCTTCCAGCCCGTTGGTGATCGAGAAATACGGATCGTCGAAACGGGTAGAGACCGGCACGCGGCCGTCTTTCCATTCGATTTCTGCAGGCTGGCTCATCATTGAGGGACACGCTAGGAGGGGGACGCATGGGTGCCATGCTGGAACCCTTCAAAACCGAGGCGGGCGCGATGGTCAAGCCGGATGTCACAGTATTCGGAGCGGGGATATTCGGGCTCTCCGTGGCGTATTCCTGCGCCAAGCGGGGCGCGAAGGTTCGTATAATTGATAAGCGCGGCGTTGCGGCCGGGTCCAGTGGAGGAGTCGTCGGCGCCCTTGCGCCGCATACGCCAGAGAATTGGAACCAAAAGAAAGCCTTCCAATTCGACGCGCTGCTTGCAGCGCAAGCACATTGGGCGGAGGTCGCGCGTATCGGCGGTTTGTCGTCGGGCTATGGTCGGACGGGGCGCATCCAGCCGGTGCTTGATGAACATGGGTTGGAACTGGCAAGCCAGCGGGCGGTACAATCGCGTGAATTGTGGCGGGGGCAGGCGGAATGGGCGGTCAAGGCGACGACGGATCTTGATGGATGGACGCCACAAACGCCGACGGGGTTCGTTATTCACGATACCTTGAGCGCACGCATCCACCCGCGCCGGTCCTGCGAGGCGTTGGCGGCCGCGTTGGTGGTGCTTAAGGCCGAGATCGTCATCGGGGAAGGCGCATCAGCCGAAGGCAAGGTGGTTTGGGCGACGGGCTATGAGGGGTTGGTGGAAATCAGCGAGCAACTTGACCAACGAATCGGCAATGGCGTGAAGGGGCAGGCGATGCTTCTGGCGCTGGATCGGTCGGGCAAGCCACACCTGTTTTCCGACGGCATCTATGTCGTGCCACATGCCGATGGGACGGTCGGTGTCGGATCAACCAGCGAGCGGGATTTTGACGACCCGACCGCGACCGATGGCGAGCTTGATAAGCTGCTCGGGCGGGCGATCGCCATTTGTCCGCAACTGGCCGATGCGAGGGTGCTGACGCGTTGGGCGGGCGTGCGACCTCGCGCGATGAGCCGCGCGCCGATGCTGGGCAAGCATCCGGTACGCGATAGCGACTTCATCGCCAATGGCGGTTTCAAGATCGGCTTTGCAATGGGGCCGAAGGCTGGCGAGATGATGGCCGATCTCGTATTGGAGGGCCATGACGCGATCCCCGACGAGTTCCGCGTCGAAGCGAGCCTGACGGGTTAGGCCGCGCGGTCACTCCCCTTGCCGATACTCGACGCGTCGCGCAGCAAGCGCATCTGTTCCTCCAATGCTTTGAGGTAGCGGTCATTGTTCAGATGGCCATCTGCGTCAAATTCCTTGGTCGGCCCTGCTACCAGAACTTCAGGACCTGGGATCAGGTTCAACCGGAATGGTGCGAGGCACAGCCGGACGGCGAACTGTGACCGTGCACCACCTTCACGCCCGCCTGCTGCGGAAATCAGCGCAACCGGTTTGCCGTGCCACGGATTGCCGTCTGTTCTGCTGATCCAGTCGAGCGCGTTCTTTAGCACCCCGGTGATGGATTTGTTGTATTCGGGTGCGGCAATAATCACCGCGTCGGCGGCTGCAATCTGATTGGCGAGCGTCTGCACGTCGCCGGGAATCCCGTCGCGGTCTTCCAAATCGCCATCATACAATGGCAAGCGCAGATTGCCTTCGGAGTAGGCGCTGGGGCCAAAGACGCGCACTGCTTCGTTCAGCAGCTTGCGATTGAATGATTTCGTCCGAAGTGATCCACAAAGACCGACCAGATTGAGTTCCTTCATCGTTATCCTCTTGTTCGTACCTGACTTTCGGGTTTTCCCGACCTGTTGATCGTCAACTCAGCGCCTATATGGGTGCCGGTCCTGTCCTCGACACTATATATGGGAGAATTGTTGACACAATCGCCTCTTGGTCCGATGATCTATGTGCAGGAATCGATACAGGCACATAGATTTGCAGTTTACGCGGCTACGACTCAATGGCTTCAAGAGCTTCGTCGACCCGACCGATCTTGTGATCGCGTCTGGGCTGACAGGTGTTGTCGGGCCGAACGGGTGCGGCAAATCCAATCTGCTGGAAGCCTTGCGTTGGGTGATGGGGGAAACGCGCCCCTCCGCGATGCGCGGTGGCGGGATGGAGGATGTGATCTTCGCAGGCGCATCCACACGCCCGGCGCGGAATTTTGCCGAGGTCATCCTGACGATCGACAATTCCGAAAGGCTTGCGCCCGCGAGTTTCAACCAGACGGATTTCGTGGAAATCAGTCGCCGTATCACGCGCGATGCGGGGTCGGCCTATAAAGCCAACAGCAAAGATGTGCGTGCGCGTGATGTGCAGATGCTGTTTGCGGATGCGTCGACGGGGTCGACTTCGCCGGCGTTGGTTCGGCAAGGCCAGATCAGTGAATTGATTAACGCCAAGCCAAAATCGCGGCGTCGTATTCTGGAAGAAGCGGCGGGGATCTCGGGTCTTTACCAGCGGCGACACGAAGCGGAGTTGAAGCTGCGCGCGACGGAAACCAATCTGGAACGGGTTGAAGACATCATCGATCAGTTGTCGCAACAGCTCGCGCAATTGTCCCGTCAGGCCCGTCAGGCCGCGCGGTATCGTGAAATCGGTACCCAGCTTCGCCGTGCCGAGGGATTGCTGTTGTATCGGCGCTGGCGTGAGGCGGATGTGTCGCTGGCCGAGGCGCAAACCCTTCTGACCGAGCGCACGAAGGCGGCGTCGCAAGCGGAACTGGCGGCACGGCAAGCGGCTGTGGCACGCACCACAGCGGAGGAAGCCTTGCCTCCCTTGCGAGAGGAGGAAGCGATAGCCTCCGCCGTGCTGCAACGGCTTCAGGTCGAACGCGATACTCTGAAGGATCAGGAGGCGCGAGCTAAGGAGCAAATCCGGATTCTTGAGTCGCGGCTGGTGCAGCTTGACCGCGACCGCGACCGCGAAGCGGAACTGACGCGCGATGCGGGTGGAACCATTGAGGGCCTGGAGGAGGAGCGTGCTGAACTGATCGAAGCCTCCGATGGTTTCGAGGATGTTTTGGGGGAAGCCGAGGTGCTGGCCCATGAGGCGGCGGAGGTTTTGCAGGAACGCGAATCCGATCTGAGCCACCTGACCGAGGATGTGGCCCGCCTTGCTGCGCGTCACCAGTCGATTGAGCGCCTTGTGTCAGACAGTCGCAAGACGTTGGACCGCAGCGAAGACGCGGCGGCGAGGGCGCGTGAGGCGGTGGTGGATGCCCGGCGCAGCGTTGCTGAAAGCGTGCAGGCGCAGGAAATCGCCGAAGAGCGTGTGGAGCAAGCCCGAGCGCAGCAGGAGGCTGCGGAAGAAGCGCTGATTGAGGCTGAAAGCCGCCGTACCGAAATGCAGGCGGAAGAGGCCGATGCCCGTGCCGCACGGAGCGAGGCTGATGGCGAGGTCAAGGCGCTGTCGGCAGAAGTATCCGCACTGGCGCGACTCGTTGAGCGCGACGCCGGCGGTAGTGGGCAGATCCTTGATGAAACGCGGGTATCCGGTGGATACGAACGCGCATTGGGCGCGGCATTGGGTGACGATTTGAAGGCCCCGCGACTGACCGTTTCGGGCGGTGGATTCGGATGGGCGGATTTGAAAGGGTATGATGACACGCCGTCCTTGCCGGATGGTGTGGCACCGCTATCGGCGCATGTGGATGTCCCCGAACTGCTGTCGCGGCGATTGTCGCAAATCGGGTTGGTCGATGCCTCTGACGGTGATCGGCTGCAACCCTTGCTGCGGCCGGGTCAGCGATTGGTGTCACGCGAAGGGGATCTGTGGCGCTGGGATGGCTACTGCGCAGCGGCGGCAGACGCGCCGTCTGCCGCGGCGCTACGGCTGGAACAGATGAACCGGCTCGATGAATTGCGCGAGATGCTGGAGGCGTCTGAGGCGCGTGCTGACCACGCGCGCCAGCGGCATGAGGATGTTGGCGCTGCGCTGCAATACGAAAGCGAGGCAGAGCGCAGCGCACGGGATGCCCGCCGGACTGCGGATGCCGCGCTGACGGACGCCAGTCGAGCGATGAGCAAAGCCGAGGCCGACCACAACTTGGCACTCGGGCGCGTGGAAAGTCTGGAACTTGCGGTCACCCGCCACAATGATGAAGCTGGCGCAGCGCGGCTTCAGGTGCAGGATGCAGAACGGCAGTCGGCGGGACTCGCTGATCTGGATGAAGCACGGTCACAGGTCGAAAACGTCAAGATGACGGTCGAAGCTGCGCGGATTACCATGATGTCGCGGCGCTCAGGCTTTGACGAATTGCGCCGTGAAGGCGAGGCGCGGGCTTCGCGCATCCGGCAGATCAGCACCGAAATTGCATCTTGGAACACCCGTCTGCGAACAGCGGAGGGTCGGATTTCCGAGCTTGCGTCGCGCGCCGAAGACACACAGGCGGAACTTGAAGAGGCCCATGCCGTGCCCGAAGAAGTCGCGGAGAAGGCCGAGGCGTTAGCAGAATCGATCGCTCAGGCTGAGGCCCGAAAGGCCAGCGCGGTCGATGCGGTTGTGAGTGCTGACCGGACTCTTCGGGATGCGGGCGAAACGGAACGTGAAACAGAACGCACCGCCTCGGAGGCGCGCGAAGGGCGGGCTCGTGCCGAGACGCGCGTAGAGGCTTGCCGCGAAGCGGTGGCGACTGCGGCAGCGCGGATCGAAGAAGAACTGGAGACCACGCCCGCAGACCTGCTTGAAAACCTTGATGCCGACCCGGAACAATTGCCACCTTCATCCGAGATGGAAGATATGGTTGCGCGACTGCGGAGGCAGCGTGACGCGTTGGGGGCGGTGAACTTGCGCGCTGAAGAAGACGCACGCGAGGTGCAGGAGGAACATGACGCGTTGATTGCCGAGAAGGCAGATCTGGAAGAAGCCATTGGCAAACTGCGTGCAGGCATCAACGGGTTGAACCGAGAAGGACGCGAGCGTCTTCTGACAGCCTTCGAGCAGGTGAACAGTAACTTCTCGACACTATTCACTCATCTGTTCGGTGGCGGTGAAGCCAATCTGATGCTGGTCGAAAGCGACGACCCGCTGGAAGCTGGCCTTGAAATCATGTGCCAGCCGCCGGGCAAGAAGCTGTCCACGCTTTCACTTCTGTCGGGTGGCGAGCAGACCCTGACGGCGCTGGCCCTGATCTTTGCGGTGTTCCTTGCCAACCCTGCGCCGATCTGCGTGTTGGACGAAGTCGACGCGCCGCTCGATGATGCGAACGTTACCCGCTTCTGCGATCTGCTGGACGAAATGGCCCGCCGGACGCAGACCCGCTTCCTGATCATCACGCACCACGCGGTGACTATGGCGCGGATGGACCGGCTGTTCGGTGTGACGATGGCGGAACAGGGCGTTAGTCAACTTGTCTCCGTGGACCTGAAGAAGGCGGAGCAGCTGGTCGCCTGATCAGACCTTTCGCAGCGTATCCCCTGGCGACAATGATGGCGACAATTCGATCCGGTTGCCATGCCTGCTGTCCTTGCCAATGGATCGATCCGCTACGATCTGTGCAGCGAGCCGCCCGATTTCCTGCCGGCATGCATCCATTGTCGCAAGAACCTTGGGCAGACCATTTAGAAGGCTAACACCGTTGAAGCCCGCCAGCCCGATATCGTCAGGGACGTTCATGCCTTTTCCAAGGCAGTAAAGCAGCCCGCCCGCACCAATCATATCGTTGGAATAGTAGAGAAAATCCAGGTCGGGGGTGCGCGACAGCATAGCTTCCGTCATTTCGCGCCCTTTGGCCAACCCCGAGCCACCGGAATAGAATTCCTGATCGATGATCTCCAGCCCGTTCTTGCCAAGCGCCTGTGTGAAACCTTCGAACCGCTTACGGGCCCGATGGTCCAACGGCATCTTTGTGCCCAGAAACCCCACACGGCGATATCCTGCCTTCATGATCGCTTCCGCCATTTCGCGCCCCGCGCGCCGATGCGAAATGCCGACGACCGCATCCACCGGATCACCATCCACATCCATGATCTCGACGATCGGAATGTCGGTTGCTGCCAGCATCGCGCGCGTAGCTTCCGAATGGTCGAGCCCTGCGAGGATCACACCGGACGGACGCCAGGACAGCATTTCGAACAGGACTTTCTCTTCGCGTTCGGGTTTGTAGTTCGTGATGCCGACCACCGGTTGCAGGGGGGTGTCGTCCAGCACTTCGGTGATGCCGGTCATGACTTCCGGAAAGACCATATTGGACATCGAAGGAATGATGACGGCCACCAGATTGACCCGCTGCGACGCAAGCGCACCTGCGATCTTGTTCGGCACATAGCCAAGCTTCTTCGCGGCCTCCAGCACGCGTTCACGTGTGGCCCGAGATACATCACCACGGTTTCGAAGGACACGGCTCACGGTCATTTCACTGACACCGGATGCTTCTGACACATCGCGCAGGGTAAGAGTTCTCTTGCGCCGATTAGGAGGTGGTGACGTCACTAAATCGCCCTGTGATGAAGACCTTGGCCCTTGATAGCCCCTTTCGTGCTGCAGGCACAACAGCGAAGCACAAGTGGCTCCTTTACTGGCGTGGTTCGGCGCGACCAGATTAGAAGTCGATACCCTATTGAACTGAAGCCTCGCAGACGGCAAAAGGCGTGAGGGACCCCGTGGCTCAACTGGATAGAGCAGCCCCCTCCTAAGGGGCAGGTTGCAGGTTCGAATCCTGCCGGGGTCGCCAAAAACACCTGAAAAATATGGCTTATTTACAGGGCTTTGTGCAGGAGCATGCAGAAAGTCCCGTGAGCTTTCGGGCCAAATTCTGCTGGAACGGCGGAAATCTCGTACAAAACCTGTACAAAATTCGCACGTCTTTGCGCCTTTGGGGGCCTTCCAATGAGTTGGCGGGTTGCGAATACTTGCGCGGAGCGAAAGTTCGGCAGCGCAACGCGCAAGCAGATCATCATGTTTCTGGCCGACAAAGCGAGTGACGATGGTTCAGGCATCTGGTGTTCGAAGGGGACGATCCAGCGACATACCGAGCTGGGCGAGACCACGGTCAAGCGGACCATCCGGGACTTCTTGAAGGAAGGCATTCTGATCGAGACCGGAGCGCGGGGATGCAAGAACGGATTCACCGTCGTCTACCGGATCGACCTCGCTCGGATCGAGGCTTTGGAACTGACCGCCGAACCCGTTATTGAGACGGGGGCCACAGTGGACCCCGTCCAGACTGGACCCGGAACGGGGTCCACAGTGGCCGGGGTACCGGGGCCACCACGGCCCCCAAACCATCCTAAAACCATCCATAAACCACCTACGCGCGAGCGCGTGGCGGCGGAGGATGAAGAGGCCGAGAAGATTTTGGCAGCGTATCCCTCCGACCGTCTGCGCGGGAAGGCCGAGTGTCTGGATAGGATCAGGGAGGCTTTGGACGCCGGTACAGAGGCCGAAGGCTTGTTGGAAGCTGTGAAGGTCTACGCCACTGAGTGCGCGGGCTTCACCCGGTCCAAGGTCTGTTTCTCGGACAACTGGTTCAAGTCGGGACGCTGGCGGGCCTATGTCGAGGAAATTGTCAAAGGCCGAGAAGCGACGAAGGCCAAGGAAGCCGAGATGCTGGCAGGCTTGGCAAATTGGGTGACGGACCGCCATCCGCTTTGCCGACACATCACGCCCAGCCAGATCGATGCACTGATGGCTGCAGAGCTGGTCACGCAGGCGCAAATTCAGGCGGCAGGCCTCAGATCATGACCGCAACCGATCCCACCGAAGAGCAAACAGCAAGGCGACCCATGTCATACGCTGGCGCTGCTGACACGGGACCTTGCGAGGGGCGGCACGCCTCCCCTTCGAACCCCACCGGCGCGGGCAAAGCCCCCGCCAAAGAGCCGCTGAGCGAGACCTTCGTCTTCCGCTGTACCGCGTCGGAAAAGGCCCAGCTGCGCGCCAAGGCCGAGGCCGCAGGCCTGCCTGCCGCGACGCTCCTGCGTGAGGCGCTTGGCCTCACCGAGGCGCGCCGCCGCAAGCCGGTTCCACGCGTCGATCCGGCGCTGGTGCTGGCCGTCGGGCGCATTGGCGGCAATCTCAACCAGATCGCGCGCTGGCTGAACCGCGCAATGCTGGTGGGTCGCACAGACCTCGACAGCCTGACCGTTGCGCGCCGTCTGTTGGTGATCGAACGCCAGCTTGCCCAGCTCCTCGATGAGGCGCGGCGGTGCTGATCAAGTTCTTCCCCAATGGCAAGGGCCTGGGCGCAGGGCCGGTCGGCTACCTCGTGGCCGAGCGCGTCCTAGCCTATGACTGCAACCGCGACCTGATCCGCGATGCCGATGGCCAGCCCTTGATGGTGACGCGCGATCCCTTGCCCGAGGTGCTGCGCGGCGATCCAAGCCGCGCCGAGGTACTAATCGACGCCAGCCGCCACCAGTGGACGTACCGGGCGGGCGTGATCAGCTTTGCCGCCGAGGACGCACCCAGCGAGGCGCAGCAAGCCGAGGTGATGGACGCCTTCGAGCAGCTGGCCTTCGCCGGGCTGGACGGTGAGCAATACGACATGCTCTGGGTCCGTCACAGCCACGAAGACCGCGTCGAGCTGCACTTCTGCACCCCGCGCCTGGAGCTGACCACCGGGCGCAGCCTCAACATCGCGCCACCCGGCTATCAGGACGCCTATGACAGCCTGCGCGACTTGATGAACCAACGCCACGGCTGGGCTGATCCGATGGAACTGGAGCGCACGCAGGAGGTGCGCGACACCATCGAGGCCCCGACCCGTGCCCATGGCCGCGACGAGCTACATGCGTGGATCCTCGATCAGATTTCGATGGGTCCGATCGAGGATCGCGCCAGCATGATCGACGTGCTCACGGATGCGGGGTTCGAGCTGCCCCGCGTCGGCAAGGCCTACCTGACCGCACAGGACCCCGAGACCGGTGAGCGCTGGCGCCTAAAAGGAGAGATTTTCCATGAAGACTGGAAAGCCGACCCGGCTGAGCGAGAAATTGAACGCGGAGCTGGACACGATACGCCAGGACTACGCCGCCTCGATGGCATCCCAGCTGGAGAGCTTCAGGACCGATTTGACGGATATTGCGAGCGACGCGCGGCATATCATCGAGAACGATACGCGCCGCTTCCTGAACGAGAACAGCAGCTTGTTCGAGACGCGGACAGAACAGATCAGGCGCTGGCTGACGATCTCTCCTTACGTGATCTCGGGGCTGATCTTGACGGGGATCGCCTCGATGATGGCCGCGAGTTGGTTCTGGACGTCGCTGCTGACGCGCTCGGAGCTGACAGAACTAGGCCTGACGCGGATCGACCAGGGGGAACAGACTTGGCTGACGCTGGACCCCGAACGGACCGAACTGAAAACCTGCACACTGGCCGGGACGCCGGTCATCTGCATCAAGATCAAGGAGAGATAGATGACGACGCCCCTGACAGCCTTGGAGCGCGACTTGCTCGCCTGCGTCGAGCGGTTGGTGACGGCCTGCGAAACCTCAGCGCAGGAATTGAGCGGGTTAGAGGCGCGTTCGACGAAGAGGCTGCAAGCCCAGTTGGATGGTATCGCGGGTTGCGCGACGCTGCTCATACGCTCGCAGATCGCGTCAATGCAGGCGTTGCGTGGCTTGCTGAACGAAGAGGCGAGTTACAACGCGCTGGACGCGAAGTTGAACGAGAGCTTGATGCTAGTGAGGGACGCCGAAAAGAGGCTGAGGAACAGCTAGACAGCCAGGAGGCGCATGCGGAACGGGGGTTGAGGCACTAGTCCGAATTTTTGGCAGCAGCGTCACATCTAGAAAGGCTCATTGTTGTCCTCTTCAAACGCACCCCAATCTGGGTCTTCGGTGGCGTAGTAGTCTTCTGGGTAAAATTCGCTCTTGCTTGAGAAGCGATTTCCTAACTCAACAGCAACCAACCGAGACAAGCCTGATATTTTTAAGTCGCACGCGACACATTCAAATGCGCTTGGTAGGTATTCTTGTCTTTCTACAACCATGTTGTCTTCCAAGGTTACATCAATCGCCCCTACAGGTTCTCCAAAAACTAGCGATCTTGAACCGCAGGCAGGGCAGTCGACGCGATGGCCAGTTTGCTTGGTTGCCCATGCGTTTGCAGCTTGAACGAGGTTAGCCCTTTCGTCAGCCGGTTTGCCTTGCCAGACTTTCTTGTGCGCCTCGACATCCCCTTTGACCGCCGCCGAGCTTTTATCGCTGTCAGCTGCAATAAGTTGTTCGGCCACAGCTACTTCATCCGGGGTCAGTATATCCTTCAACTCCAGCCCCATGGTAGCGAGCAGAACCGTGCAGGATTTGTAGAACTTAGGTTGCCATGTGTCAGGGGGACGATCATCATAAGCAGCCTCGCCGGTGTGAACCTCTGTGTTTCTGAGGTTCATGTGGGCACTACAGAAAGCAGCGTCTTCCGGCGTGAAGTCAGCAAAAAGCTCTTTGAGCCTGTTGAATACCTCGGAAACCGAGATAGACCTCGGTGAAAATTTGCTTTCTTTAATTGGAAGGCCAAGAGCATGGAGTTGGCTTGACCAACCAGCTTTACCGGTTTCTGCGAGAAGCGTCGGATGCACATTAGCCAGTGCAGCCCTCGCCAAGTGTTCAAGTAAAAGACTGGACCAAAATGCCTGCTCCCAAGGAATTTCTTTTCTAGAAAGCATTGTCTCAGAGTAGCGAAGCACCTTACCCCATAAAGCTTCTGGGTCCCACGTGGCGGGTGTTTCGCCCGGCTTCAGAGTTTTTTTCAATATAATTTCTCCAAGTATGCACGGGCTACAACCCGATCTACCGCTGAAACTGGCACAGATGATCGAGAATGAAGCATCCTCCAATTATCGACCACTAAAGTATCCCCCGGGTTGGCCAAGCTCAATTCAATAGCCCTTTGGCGTTTGATTTCAGCTTTCACCATCTGAAACGCTTGTTTTCCAAGCTCACTAGCTGGAACCAGAAACAGTTCGTCCCATCTGAACCGCACCCCTGAAGTTGTGGTTTCACACAGCCTCATCAAGGGGGCCTCACCCCTGACTCGCCTTCTAGAGCGGACCAGAGCCCTTGTGAGTTCTTGCTCTCCAACCCGTTCCATAATGACTCTACTATCAATCAGAGGCGTCGTGACGCTTGGATGCCCCTTTATACATCTTAATATCAGGTACTTAGGTGGATGGCGGTGGTGTGCCAGGTCTGAGTGAAATGGAAATTGACCATGTCCATAATTGCCACTGTAGGTGTTCGGAGGCTCATTTAAGGAGGGCTTTGGTTGCAACAAATGAACCGGTGCGCCTTTGCCGAGTGAAACGAGCGAACCCAAGGAGCTCATCGCCTCGTTAACAGATTTCTCAGTTTTGAATTTCGGCAGAAAGGCGAATCCGACATCCAAAATTTGGTCGGCTAAGCGCAAAACAAGAATGCCTCCCTAGCCAGTAATTTGATGCTTGCCGCTAAAGTCCTGGCTACGTCCATTGTGCATTTGCATCGGGTCTTCAAGCAAGCTCATCACCAGAAACTTCCTCAGGCCGCGCCAGTTCGCGGTTCAGCCGTCATTCCAGCCGCATAGAAGAAGTTTTTTGCATCCTCGCGCACCTCGAGCGTCGCCCCATCAATCGCACCAACGGTAAGACCCGCGTTCACCCGCCGCGCCGGTTTCCCCGCATTCAGCCACTTCCCCGCTTTGTCCACTGCAAAGCGCCCTTTGCGCGCTCCAGCACCTTTGCCTTCCGCTGCGTCCATGATCACCACGGCGACTTCTTCCATCCGGAATAATCCACCCTGGCTTGCTGGGGGCATTTTGCGCTTCTGAAGGGATTGGCGCGTGACTTCCAACCGCTTGGCCACGTCGGCCAAGCTGACGAGATCAGGCCGCACTTCCCGAAGAACCGAGCCCGCAGGAAGCTGTTTCTGGATCGCCCGAGCGGCGTCGAGAATGGCGTCCTCGGCATGGTCACTGGCTGCTTCCAGCGCGATCCCGATCATGCCAGGCACGCCAGTGCCAACGATGGCGTCCTCGAACCCTGCCTCGAAGACAGCGTCCATCAGATCGAATGCATCGTGATCGCCTTCGGGAAGAGCAAAGACTAGTTCGAATTCGATTTCTGCCATGTCATTCATCCTCTTTAGCGCCACCATCGGCATTGCCGAGCTTCGTGCAGCCAAGCGCCCGGTTCCTCAGTTGCCGGGCAAACTGGCCCGGATTCTGTGGCGTCGACCAGACACCCATCTGACAAAACTCACCGCACCGGCAATCCGGATCGTTGTTAGGGCAGCGGATCAGCCCCCAAGCATGCCCGCGCCCAGATCGCAAAGTCACCGTCCATCCCAAGGCTTCCAGCTCACGCAAGACCACCTCAATCTCCTTGGACTTGTGCGGTTTACGAGACATGATATAGGCCTTCTAAGTTAAGTTGTCAATCGACAACCTTATGGGGCGGCGTTCGATCCAGATGCTTCAAGCATATTGACAGGGCAACAACAACGGCCCGGTGCACCATAGCCTAATGCGGCTCGACCTGAAGCTCGCCAAGTTCCATTTCAGGCTCATCTGACTTGAGCCAAGTTGCCACCATCTCTGCCGTTTGCGTCAATGCTTTGGGGTTCCGCAAAGCGCATTCCCAAACGGTGGCAACTCGCCACCCCTTCCTGGTCAACTTGTCGTGGACCGCAGCGTCTCTTGATACGTTTGCGGCGAATTTCGTCTTCCAGAATTCCGCACGGGTCTTGGGGACGGTTGCATATCGACAACCGGCATGACGGTGCCAGAAGCACCCATGAACGAACACGACCGCGCGATACTTTGGAAACACGATGTCAGGCCTTCCGGGGACATCCTTCACATGCAGCCGGAATCGAAAACCCCGCGCGTGAAGAGCCCTTCTGAGAGCAAGCTCGGGCTTTGTATCCTTGCCGCGAATGTTGCTCATCATCTGTGAGCGGGTTCTGGCATCAACGATGTCTACCATTCCTGCTCCTTGCCATGAGTCCGAAAACCTGGAAAGAGGAGATCGAGGAGTAATGCAGTGTCAAAACCCGTTCAGATAATTGATCTATTCTCCGGCCCGGGCGGCCTTGGCGAGGGATTTTCATCGTGCATGCAGGCGGATGGTTCTCGTGCCTACAAGATTTCTGTGTCGATTGAGAAGGATAGTGCTGCGCACAAGACACTCCGACTTCGCGCGTTCTTGCGTCAGTTCAGCGAGTTTCCACCCGAGTACTATTCATGGATTTCCGGAAAGCACGACTGCCCGGATTGGAAGAACCTCTATCCGCGTGAATGGAATGCCGCCGAGAATGAGGCCGTTTGCGCGGAGCTTGGGAAGGCAGCAACCGCCGCGCTCTTGTCGGAGAGGATTTCCGAAACCAACAGAACAGCAGGCGATCGAACGCTTTTGATCGGTGGTCCGCCTTGCCAAGCATACTCTCTTGCCGGGCGCTCACGTAACGCAGGGATTGAGGACTACCGACCGAAAGACGATGAGCGCAACTTCCTCTATCGCGAATATTGTCGTGTATTGAATGAGTTGAGCCCCGCAGTGTTCGTAATGGAGAACGTCAAGGGCATGCTCTCTTCGTCTGTCGAGGGGCTGGCGATCTTCGAACAGGTCATGTCTGATCTCCAACATGCTGGTCCTGGCTACAGACTCATGTCCTTGTCGGCCAACATCCAGCCGGGAGATCATCCCGAACCGAAGGATTTCGTTGTTCGCACCGAAGACCACGGAGTGCCGCAGGCACGCCACAGAGTGATCATCGTTGGCATCAGATCGGATATTGACGCGGGTTCCGTGCTCAGACTTCGTCGGCAGAACACTAAGGCGCAGGTCAAGGACATGTTGACCGGATTGCCGCGGCTGAGAAGTGGTTTAAGCAGACGCGACGACGAACATGCCTGGTATGACGCTGTTGTCGATGCGATCGAAGCCGTTGGTCAGATCACTCGAGAATACCCAGGCGAGAACTTTCGCAGTTTTCGAGATGAGTTGGATCGTGTCGAGGAACGATTGCTGGCAACGTCGCAGATGGGCCGAACGAACCACGCGAGAAAACCCCTATCAAGGAAACTGCAGCCAGAGCTTGCCGCGTTCCTCGACGACCCGAACCTGATAGGCGTTTCGGGTCACGAAACCCGTGGGCACATGCCGTCCGATCTTGCCCGATATCTGTATGCCGCCTGTTTCGCGAAGGCGGAGGGCCTAAGCCCGCGTGCGCATCAGTTTCCAGACATCTTGGCGCCGAACCACAAGAACTGGAAAACGGGCAAGTTCAACGACCGGTTTCGAGTCCAAGTTGGCAATGCTCCGGCTTCGACGGTAACGAGCCACATTTCGAAGGATGGTCACTACTTCATTCACCCCGACCCGACGCAGTGTCGCAGTCTGACTGTACGCGAGGCTGCGCGGTTGCAGACCTTCCCAGACAACTACCATTTCATGGGTAATCGCACCGAACAGTTCGTGCAGGTCGGGAACGCCGTGCCGCCGTTTCTTGCGGGGCAGATTGCACAGGTACTATTGCCGATCTTTGACAGTCTCTAGCATCGCCGTGTGTTCATTCAACAGAAGCTCTTCGCCGAACCTCGGCTCGCTCGATTTCCAAGCGGTAAGTCGACGGTGACCGTCGCGCGGTCGAGATTGGTACACTGCCGTAGTTTTTCGACAGAACGCCTTCGAGGCGGCGTCGGTAATCGGATGGCATCCTCTCGCCCACCACGATTTGCGTGATGGCGTCAGCGGGGTACTTGCGCAGGATCGGCAATTCGTCGTCACGATCAGACTGCACCAACAAACGTCGTTCGCGTTCGTAGCTCCATTCGGCAGGCTTGGTACCGAAGGCGTGCCGCCAGATATCATGCATCATCCTGACAGCTTCAGCGCCAGCTTCTTCGTACATCGGAATTTCCGCCTGCAATTCCTTCCTGCCTTGGAATTCGATCGCTGTCGTTGTTTCATCGATAGCGGTCTGGCTGAACCAGTCTTGATCCCAAGCTATCCCGTAAACCAAGCTGTCTACAGTGGGCGGCGCCTGCAGATAGGCCACATCAAACAAGTAGCCGTCGGGGTCAGCATTCGCGATCGAAGGTTCGTCGAACACGATGCAGAACCCGCGAAGACCGTCGCCATAGTGGGACCACATCAGCAAATTGTCCTGTTCGGAACCGAAGCAGGCAACGCGAATACCTTGCCGCATTGCTCCAAATGGCGGCGCATAGTGCTGGCACTCGTCAAAGTACTCTTCCATGTTCTCAAAGAATCCTCGATCAGCCATCAGCTCGTCGACTGAGTTCGCCGGAAATCCCCACGCCGATGCAGCGGCAAGAAATCTTTCTGGTTCGAGCTTTGGATCGGGAATGCCTTCGTAGATGTTACTCCAGAACTCGAATGGATCATTGTAAGCTGAGTAGTGCTGACAAAAAATCACCCCGTTCTCCAGGTTCTGAAGAGCGTACTCGGTTGGACCACTGAACTTGTACAGCTTCCTGTTCGAGTCAGGTTGCATCGACGCCCACGCCAGTTGAAAAACCTTCATCCTGAAGCTTTTTGAGCGCGCTCATCGCAATAGCGCACTGCTTGTCCGACGGCATCTTGCTTGGGATCGCGGCGCAGGTTTCCAGAACGCCATTTTCTCGCGGGGACAGAAGCCCACGCTCCCGCGCCCAATTCCGGGCTTCCGCCCAGAACGCGGCGCCAAGCCTGTGCACCTCGAGTTCCGCCTCGACGCTGGTCTCGACAGCCTTGTCCGCACGGGCCTCTCTCGCGCGTTCATTGGCCAGGTCCGGCGAAATCAGAACGCGGTCGAACTCCTCCGGATAGATCAACTCGCGATCTTCCAGCCCCTTCCAGCAAGCCTGTTTCTTGGCCCATTCGCTGAAGTTGCGTACGCCCTCGGGCGGGTGCGTGATCACGTCCTGAGCTTCTGCCGCAGCAACCAACAGCGCCGCCTTCAGATCGGGCGAGACATCCTGGTATTTCCAGACGGCGTCCAAGTCGACAACCATCTCCAGTTCCTCTGCATCATGGACGAGCTTGGCAATCGCGTAGGTCACGATGTTGGCTCGGTAACCTCCTTCGTACCATTCCGCGCCCGAAACCAGCTTTTCGGTGGCCCGGAAGATGATGGCCTTGGCGATCACGCGCCTGAACCAGAGCTCATCGAACGCCGCACCTTCAGAACCCCATCGCTTGCCGATGTGCTTGGCGAATTCTGCGAAGTTCTTCTGCGCGCCGAGACTTACGATATGCGGCAGGCAGGCCCAGGTGTTCTCGAACTTGGCTAGATCGGTCTTCGTGAGGAACTGGGAGCGGGGGAACTCGGCCTGAAACTTCCGACTTTCAGCAGTTTGTCTTCCAGAACTCTTTCTCCGTCCGATTTCATCGGCATATTGCCCCCGCGCGCGCTCGTAGAACCATTTGGTGTCCCGATACCCGTCTTCTCCCCGCGCCAAAACCTTGCGCGACAGCTCTTCTATCCGGATGTGGAAGGGGTGGTTGGCGAAGAAGTCCGCAGCATTCACCTTGTTCTGGCTGTTAGCATACTCGGAAATGCGCGGGACGACGAGTTCGGACTGTTCGCGCGGCACGATGGTCAACTTCATCTGGACGTGGACCTGTTCAAGCTGCTCAGCGGAGGTTTTCCGAGCCGCATGCAGTGAGGCTGTCGTCTGCCCACCGTTGACGATCTGTAGATTGTCCGCCCGCACAAGCTGGAGGCCCTGATCGGTTTGCTCCACCTCGATCGCGTCTGCCGTCGCGCTGAGCCCGTTGTTGTAGGAAAAGAACATCTGCGGTTCATCGCGGATCGTGTCGCGAATGCCCCTGTTCACCTTGTTGCGCGCCTGAAGAAAGCTCCTGACGTTGGCTTCGAGCAGGCGCGGCCCCCATTTATCGTAGATTGCGGCCAGCTGTTTGCCCGGAATGACCGCCAGATAACTCTCGAGCGAAGTTTCGGCCCCGGATGCCGCGAGTAGCGGAATGCCGCCACCGAAATCCCTTTCGAAATCGATGACCAAGTTGGCCCGCGCCTGCCCTTGCTCCATATACTGCTTGAGGCGCTTCAGGTCCCAGACACTCAAGGTTACCGGCTTGCCGTCGACATCCGTCACCTTGGCCGCGTCGGCTTGTGTCCTTGAGTCAGCGTTTGAAACGATGATTAGTTTGATCTTCTCGATGTCTTTCCAGGTCGTGGCAATCAGATCAGCGACACCAAAGCCGGAACTCGTTTCTTCGAGCTGTTCCCTGAAATCGCGCTTCAAGCTTGCTTTGAGAAAGCGATGCAACGTGTTCAGCAGAACCTGGAGCCGATCCTTGTGAATCAGCCTTACTTCATCCGTGATCGAGAAGTCGCAGAGGATTAAGCTCAGCACTCCATCGCCGTCCCTCGGGTCACCACCGTAGCCGTCGATTCGTGCCGGATTGCCGGAAACACTCCCTTCGAAATACGATCTGTTTGCGCCGTCTAACTCGCCAGCTTCCGTGAGCAACTCGCCGACTTTTTCGAAGAACGTTTCCACTGTGACTAGACCGAGAACGTCGGCATCGCCTTGAATGTCCGCGATGAGTTCATGATGGAATTCTTCCAGATCACTCATGGTCAAGCCCTCCTCGGATGAGGTCGATCAGATCACCTTCCAATTTGAACGGTTCGCAGGCATCGAGAGCGATCGCGTACCGGACATTCTCTACGCCCGGAACAAGAGGCGTGAAAATCCGGGGGAAACCTTCTGTCACCTCGTAATCGGTCGCAGCGCCAAGAAGCCATCGCCGCTCGTCGTAGTCGTTCTCGGGATCATATCCTGTCGAATAGAGCGTCTCCTCCCACGCTTCGAAAGCCGCGCCGTCTTCTTCGAACATCTCGGCCGTCATTCGCACGTGATCATGCAGGCTCTGACCTTCCGGCAGGACGGCCGACGCCACATTGATCACACGAAGGCACAGGCGGCTCCCTTCGACATCCGCAAGCTGGTCTTCGGACGAAATGGCCACAAACGGCTTTGCAGCAACCCGCCTTGCCTTCACCTCGACGCAGCTTCCGATAAGCTCGAAGTCCTTCGCCGAGCCGGTCGGACCGGTCCAGGCCTCGATCGCTGTGTCCGGGCCGAAGGCGGAGACAAGCTCCCGAAGGAAGGCCAACTCGCCAACAAGCCCTCGCTGCTCTTCAACGGACAGCCCATTGGTCTTCCCACCGCGCAGAAGGTGATACCAGCGTCGGGTGCGTTGCAGCGCTCTGCAGAGCGCTTCGTCGCGATCCGAGCTTGCTTCCCCAGCCTCTACCACATCTCGGCAAAGGGTCTCGAATATCTCAACCTGACTTCTTTCCTTGAGGCCGAGAACAAATGCCGATCCGCCCGAGACAGGGCGGAAGGACGCCACAAGGTTCTTCAACTTCGGCAGACGCGGCAGTGGTTGCGGCAGGCTAGGTAGCCTCAACATCAGGCCGGGCATGCCTGCTTCCAGCACCACCCAGAAGAAATCGAAACGGCCCGCGACATCGACCCGTTTGGCTTCGTCCGGGTCCAGTCTTTCCCAGGGATCACGAGGTTTCAAGAGGTGCCTCCTGATCTTCGTCTTCGTCTTCTTCACCGAAGAGTTCCCGATAGTGCACCGTATTCACCACGTATTCAACGCGTTCAGCCGGGCGAGAAGAAACTGGAAGGCTTATGCCCCACGCCACAACGGGGTCAGCAGGGATCAGGTCGACTTGCTTGGCATCTTCCTTTCCATCTGGCGCCTTCGCCTTGACAAAATGGAGGATGAAAAGGCCGTGATCTCTTTCTCGTCGGTAGATCGAGTCCGGATAGTTCACGCGTTCACCCTCTGCCTTCCCGTTTTCTTCCCGATACCGCGACTCGGTTGCCTCAGCCCTTGCCGGGTCTACACCAGCCTTCTCGATACCCCGAGACGCAACACGCATTCGCTTCCCACTGAATGACATGAAATCATGTTGCAGATCGTGCAGGTCCACATATCGCGTGGCGGGCACGATCGGCATGCCCAGCGTTCCGTTGGCCTCGCCTTTGGTTAAGCTGGGAACTAATACGTCCCAAGTTTGCAGCTCGTCCGAACTCCGTGCATCGATATATTTTCTGACCGGCTCCGGGTCAGTCGTTACGCTCTGGTCTGCGTTGCGCCAAGCGGCGAGAAATTCGTCTATGAACTGGACCGGCACGCCACGATAGAGCGCTCCCCAAGGCGATCGCTCCTCCTCCAAGCCCGCGCCTTTGAACTTCGAAACCAGAGACCTAGCCGCATCAATATTCGCGGCAAGATCACCTGATCTAATGCTGACTCTCGATGTCTCGACAAATTTGTTGGAGAGCCCAATCAGCGTCGTGACCTTTGTTCCCGACCCCATCTTGTTGCGTGCTGTGACCAGCAACGAAGCTGGATGACTTCGCACCGCCAAACCGAAATCCCTGGGAGTGGCTGTCGGAACAGACGCCATATCGTGAATTTCTGAGTGCAATTCCTCTGTCGCGTTCGCAATGTATGCGTACCATCCAATAGCTTCGGCTGGCATCCAGATACGGCAAAGATCTTCGTATCCGGTCCGATACCCGAACCAACGCCCCATCTGCATGAGGGTATCGTACATCTTCGTGTTACGTAAAAACCAGGTTACCGTCAGCCCCTCGAGCGTTAGTCCGCGCGATAGAGAAAAACCGCCGACTGCAATGTATTTTCTACCCGCTTTGCCACGAACTTCATCGGGATACTCCAAGACATCTTTCGACTTGTAGTTCACCAACACGACCTGTGCTGCGGCTATTGCCTCATGCAGCGCAACCTGAATCTCATCCCATGAGGAATAGGTCTTTTTGAATTCGCTTTCCCACACCTCTTTCAAAGCTGAAATCTCAGGGTCTGCAATTCCCTTGCTACCAGTTGAACCGTTCACTCTGACAGCATTCTGAATCCTTTGAAGTACTTCATGCAACCGATTCCGCAGCTGTGATTGAATAGGGTTCCGAAAGCTTGCGTTCACCAACATCGAGCAGTGTTTGTGCTCTTGGTTTCTTAGCTTACGAATAGCAGCAGTCAGCACGAAGGCGCGAACAGCTCTCACCAACGAGTCCGGGAGTGCTTCCACGAAAAAATCCTGTGGATGTTTGACGGGAAGCACATCTTCATTGTCGTCGACATACCTCAACCAAGTTGGCTCCTCATCATCGGGCAAGCCTTCGACAAAGACTTTTTTGCCGCCGAAATAATTGGATGGCGCATCGAGGCCGATGACAAAGTCCTTCGGAAACAGGTCTTCCGCCAGCATTTCATCGTCTTGATCAGGGTCGATGAAGATATTCGCGAAAGGAGTTGCGGTATAGCCGACATAGCAACTCCGGTGGAAAATGTTCAGAAGCTCGCGGATCAACCTATTTGTGGTTGTGACTTCCTCCTTATTGTACTTGGTATTGATCGAAGCGTTGTCAGCCTCGTCATCAATGAGCAGCATAGGCTGATCAATCATCTCACGGTCACCGCGAGCACTATTGTCCTTGAGCCATTGCAGTAGGTTGCGGAGTGTATTCGACTGCTTCTTGATCACGAGGACGACAGGAACCTTGTAGGAGTCAATCTCGCTCGTGTTAGTTGAGGCCGTGGCCTTGTTGAAATCCCGTAGAGTGTTGGTAAGGCTGACCGGTGTGTTGTTCGGGTCGAAATGGCCGACGCCGATGATGTGTTTTGCACCGCCCTTCTTGGTTTCCTGGGACTTCCCGGTATCACGACCGATGAAGCCCTCGTCGATCCGGGCCTGAGTCTGGTTTCGAAGGTTGTTGTGAATACCCGCAATAACGATGATTAGCCTGTACCCCGCATCTGCCGCCTTGCAGATCAGGCCCGTATAATTGGCGGTCTTGCCGCTTTGGACGTGGCCAACCACCATGCCACGCCGATCCCACGGCACGTGTTTCTCGGGGTTGCCTAGTCGGCTAAGAATTTTATCCGTCACCGTGTCCGTGGAAATCACCACGTCTTTCGGCAGGCCGTTTTGCAGGAGCAACTTTTGGTAACGGCTCCAGTAGAAAGGCTCGATCAATGGCTTCGCTTCATCCAGCCAAGGTTCGAAATCCTCGCTGTCGACCACCGCACCAAGTCCAGCCTTGATCCCCTGCTTGTGCTCGATCTCACGCGCAATTTGCTCGATCTCTTCATCACTGAGGCCCGGCGGCACCAAAGCAGCGACTCCTCGGATCATACTGCGAAGCTCGTCTTCGGTCTTACGTGCCTGATTGAACAGGCCACTTTCGACCATGTTCTTCACTGTCTCAATTGTTTCATTCATGAAATTCGTGTCCTTAAGAAATCTTCCAGAATCGGTGCGGCGGCTTCCCACCGCAATCGCAAGAACGGGTTGCTCTGCATCGTGTCCGACAGAGCCTCGGAGGGCACACCGTTTTCCATCAGTGTCACCGCAAGGGAATAGACCAACTCTTCGAGGTCAGTTGCTGAAGTCTCGTCAGCCGTGACCGCTTCCGCGTTCCCGACGAGCTCAGCATGCAGCGTCTCGATCGGTAGACCAGACCCAACGATGCGCAGGCAACGTTCGAAGCCCTCTCGCAGCTCTTCTGGCAACTGATCGGAATAGGTTCGAAAGACCGGGTGCTCCAGGTTGGGGCGGAAGACGATCTGCCCATCCTTCTGCACCCGATTCCAGATCGGAAAACGGGTCTCATCGACCAGCTTCTGGCCACGGCTGCGATAGGTGCGTTTGGATGTGCCGACGAACCTTTCCACCACTTTCTTCAGTCGCTCACGCACCACCGGCGGAAGTTGGGCGGAGGCCTTCTTGACGTCGATCTTCCACTCGGCGTCCATCGTGTTCGGGATATCGACGGCGATCCTGCAGAGCTTCGTGAGTTCGGTCTGGCGCGCGAGGCCCAGCCATCCGCCCGCGATGATGAGACGTTTCTCGCGGTAGACATACAGGCCTTGAGACTTCAGATGCCCCTCAGGACCGCCAATTTCTTCCCACTCTTCCCGGCTCATCCGCTTGTGATGGGGAAGCGTGTGGCATCTGATCAGGACGTCACCCTGACGCAGGCGAAGCACCTCCTCAGGGTCCTTCTGCGTGGCGGCATGAGACGTTGCCATGGGATCGTTGGGGGTCAGTTGGCGACCGTTGAGTGACAGTTTCAGCCGTGGCTTGGCGCCCTCCAAGAAGCGATGAAACACCAAGCGCAGATGATGCTCGGCACGGGACAACTCAGAGTTCATATGCTCGGCCCGCTTAGCGCGGTCATGGGTGTAGCCGCCACTCAAGCGATCGAGATTCTCCCAGATGACTACCGTTCCGGTCTCCGTGAGGAGGTCATGGCCTGTCACGACTTCGGGGTTGTCGATGAGTTCGAGGCACCAGTCGTTCCGTTTCGCGACGCGATCCAGATCCCAGCGCGCACAAGATGTTCGACCGTCTTGCCGCGTCAAAACCGTCAGACTTCGGCACTGCGAGAAGCTGGCACTCTTGAGGCCGAGGCCGAAACGTCCGAGGTCTTCTGCCTCGCGCTCGTCGGTCGGGTCCTTCGAGCCGAGACGCATGGCTTCGACCAGTTCGGTTTCCGTCATGCCTGAACCGTCATCGGCCAACGCGATCCATGGCTCTTCCGCGACGGTGTCGGCGATCAGTTCCACCGTGCGCGCCTCAGCGGTGATGGCGTTGTCGATGATGTCGGCGAGAGCTGTCTCGAGGTTGTAACCGAAGTCGCGATGGCCCTCGATGAGCGATGCCGCATAGGGTGTTGCATCCACCTCCCGAACAATATGTTCCGTCATATTGGCCTCCGTTCTCCAAGACCAGAACGAAGAGCGACCAGCTGATCAGATGACGACTTCCTAGGGCATGAGAGCGCAGAAAAACTGCCCAGAACCAAAGCGTTGAAGGCTGCACGGGCTGAAGTGGAAAAAATGGACGATGTCATGTGCATCAATTGCTCGGCATGCCAATGCGCTCAGTCAGAAATTGTTCGAAGCTGGCGGCTGCGAGAGCTTGAGCGCTGTCGTTGAGTTCGGCAGTCACAATTGCCTGGATTAGGCCGAAAAGGCCGAAAATCGCGATACCGGGCAGCATCCAGAGCCAGGTGGTCAACGATCCAAAGTCGTCAAACAGCACGGGATATAGGAGCGGCCAGATGAGGAAAGGAAGAGCTGCCAGTGCCATGACCCTGAACGGTTTCAGCTTGCGATCCGCTTCGGTCGAAAGGCGCTCGTGTGTTTCTGCCAGGTTACGTTCCCATGCAAGATACTCGTCTTCGATCTGGCCAGCCAGGTAGTGACCGCAGCGACAATATTCGCGCGTGATGTATTCGATCTGGCCACACCCTGCGCGACGGGCCGCGTTGACGCTGTCAGCCTTCGGGCGCAATCCATTGGCCTGCCCCGCCTTCTTTGGGTCGACTTCCACACCTGCAACGCCTTCAAGCAGGCGTTCTACATCCGGGCCCAGCCGAAGCTTGCGCGGGCGCAGTTTTGCCACGTCGTCGGGGAGTTTTTCGTCCAGCATCAGCTTACCAACCTCAAAACGCTATCAATTCTCGTGGTGTCCGGTTCTTCGCCGCCTGTAGCGAGGACATCGGTGTTCAGGAACTCATCGAACAGGAAATCGATGGCATCCCATTTCTTTTCGGGGGTCACGGTCAGTCCGCGATCAATGATCCGGCGCTCGACCGCGATGCCGATCTTTCGATTGGCGGCGGCGATCTGTTCGTGTCTTCGGTTTTTGCCGTCCGTGGTATCGCCCTCGAGCATCCAGAGCGGATCGACGTCGAATTCCTCGTAGACTTTGAGCAACAAGGAGGCCGTCAAATCCCGTTGGCCGCGCTCATAGTATTGGTACGCGCTTCGGCTAGTGCCGAGGCGCTGCGCCATCTCCTCTTGGGAGAGGTTTGCTTCGCTTCGCACAGCCGCAAGGCGGTGCCCCAAGCCGGGAACTGTCATCCACAACCTTCTTAATGGTTGCATTGACCACAATACTGGTTATATGAATTACATATGACCATAAATCGTGGCAACGCGTTCGATTCACGTAAGATCAGCGTAAGTTTGTTTCATTCTGAACGCAAAATGAAATCGCCTGCCTCGATTTGTGAGCGCAACGATTGAGGAGGCGACGCGTGCAAAAGCTCTTGGAAACCCCGAAAGAACTGGCCGAGCGCGTCGGCATTCCGGTGTCCAACGTGCGTTACCTGATCCGCGAGGACATGCTGGACCACATCTACACGGCCCCAGGGCGCCGGAATCCGAAGATCCCAAGCGGGGCCTGGGAGAAGTACGTGGCGCAGTTCACGGTCAAAGCTGACTGCAATGCCGCCAACAAGAGCGGGGAGTGCTGATCCATGTCCGGTTCAGACTATGCAGACAGCTCGCAAATCTTGGGACTTGGCAAAACACCGGCGCAATGGGTCGAGGTCATGGCAGACATGGGGATCGACATCTCCGAGCGCACCTTGCGCGAGCGGGCAAATGACACTGGCGCATTCTATCGTCTTGGTCGGACCATGCTGATCACACCCGCGCAGATCGACAAGATTTTTGAAGGAGGCCAGTCATGCCGCTCCAAATCTACAAGAGGGGCCGCGTCTACTGGGCCAAGGGCTGGGTCGAGTACAACGGCAGGCCAATCGCAGGCCCATACCGGCGAAGCACTAAGGCATCTACAGAAGCGGGCGCACGGGACTGGATAAACCGGGAGACCGAGCTTCAGATACGCCGCCATGTGGTCGGCGATGAGCCGAGCAAGGCTTTCTCGGATGCGATCATGATCTACAACGCATCCCCGAAGACGGCGAAGCAGCTCATCCCTATTGTGCAAGAGATCGGCGACATGCCGTTGGGCGCGATTTCTGGTGCGCTTCTTAAGGGGCTTGGACCGAAGTTGAAGCCGAAAGCTTCGACGGATACGTGGTGGCGGGAAATCGTGACGCCCGCGAGTGCCGTGATCAACAACGCGCATGAGCTGGAGGGGACGCCGCTAATCCGCGTGAAGCCCTACGACAAGTTCGAACGGATCGCCCAGGACAAGCGCCGAGGTAAGTTGAGCCGCGTTGAACGCAAGCCTGCTGACAAGGAATGGATCGAGGCTTTTTGCCGAGCCGCTGATCCTTACAACGCCGCCTTGGTCCGGTTCATGTTCGAGACGGCGGCGCGGATCGATCAGGCTGTTTCAATTGAACCTGACGATCTGCGGCCCGCTGAGAACAAGGTCAGGGTGAAGGCGCAGAAAGGACATCCAGAGAGCTGGATCACCGTGTCGCCCCAGATGATGGACGAGCTCTTGGAACTGCCACCGAAGCGTCCCAAGAACCGCAAGACAGGCAAACTCATGAAACCGCGCGTTTTCGGCTATGGAAGCTCCACTGGCTATAACACGCGCTGGAAGACGATCTGCAAGAGTGCGGGCATCCCCTACCTCTCTGCCCACCCGGCAGGACGGCACGGGTTCTTCACTGGATTGGTCGTTCGTCAGGGTGTCGATCCTGTGACAGCAGCCAAAGCGGGACGCTGGTCGGACCCCAATTTACCCATGCGCATCTATGCCCATGCGGAGACGGATGAGGCCGATGTAAGAGCCCGTTTTCGTACAAACCATGTACAGCCGGACACTGTACAAACACCCAAGAGCAAGAAACCAAAGAAGGAATAGCGCTATGAACGGTTCCCTCCTAAGGGGCAGGTTGCAGGTTCGAATCCTGCCGGGGTCACCAAAAAAACCCAATAGTGTTGTTCGACATCCAAAGGCCGTCTTTTCGACAAAAGACGGGTTTCGAACGATCAACGCGTCCTGCTGTCGATCTTGCTGCCCTTGCCGGGACACTGCGGTCAAATGCGACGTGCGCGATCAGCCCTGGCCAAGACCTACCGCCTTTTGCAGCACCGGTTCGGCCTCTTGGCGTAGGTAAAGGGGGCCGAAGTCCACTCCACCAGGCGAGAACGGTCTGATGTCGGCGGCGCGCAGCCGGGCGGTGCAGGTCTGGCGATGGAGACCGAATTCACTCTGCATGGTCGTAGGGGTCAGGAAGCGGCGGTGAAATTTGGCCTCATCGTCCTCAGAGACATAAAGAACGGCCCGCCGCGTCACAGGGTGCCGAGTCCAGAATGCTGGCGCGTGGCCGGCCTCATGCAGTGCCGGATACCAGCCCCTGCGCCTCATGCCGATGCTGTTCGCAAAGACCGAGGCTGGTTGCCCGGTCGCCGTCGTTTCGTCGCGACGGCGGACATGGGGGCGCGCTCCAGCCAGGCTGTCGACCTCGGCCTTCAGAACCATGAACGATCGATAGCCCGATTGCCCGGGATCGCACGCAACCCTCATGCGCCTCTCCCTGATGGCATTCAGCATTGCGCCGACCGGCAGGCCGGTGCGCTGTTTCGCGAACTGGAGCCCCTCCCAGCCAGAGCCATCGGCCGGATCGGGTTGCGTCAGGGCGTGCAGTTCCGCGACCAGCGCCAGCCCGTCGGCGAGCCGCCAGGGCGCCTTGACTCGAGGATGCTTGGTCAGTGGGCGAATGATTTTCTCTTCCCGTAGGGTGCGAAGTTGTGCCTCGGTGGCGCCCATGGCTGCCAGCATGTCTCCCCGTCCAACCAGCGTTGGGATCTCGGCCAGAAGCCACGCATGTTCGGCGGCATCGAAGGTGCGCAGCGCAGATGGGCGAGGATCCGCGGCGGGCAATGCCCCGGCATCGGTCAGGATCTGCTCGACCAGTTTTGTCGAGACGCCGATCTCATTCGCGGATGAGGTGGGTGGCTCCTGCTCCACCGGCATCGAATGTGCCAAAGTGCAGTTGTTGTTGACTGCTAGGAAAGGAGCCACCCAATGACAGTTAAGACAATCGGCCTGGATTTGGCCAAGGATGCTTTTCAAGTTCACGGTACTTCTGAGAACGGACGTGTGATTTTCAACAAGGCAATCAAGCGGGCGAAGCTTTTGGCGTTCTTTGAAACCTTGCCGCCTTGCACCGTCGGGATGGAAGCTTGCGGATCAGCTCACCATTGGGGTCGCACGTTACGCAAGTTCGGCCACGATGTCAGGCTGATGCCAGCGAACTACGTGAAGCCCTACGTCAAACGTGGAAAGACAGATGCGGTTGATGCGGAAGCGATTTGCGAGGCAGTCAGGCGCCTGACGATGCGTTTTGTCGAGATCAAGACAGAGGATCAACAGGCGGTTCTGTCGATCCATCGCACTCGCGACTTGGCTGTCCGGCAGCGCACCCAGATGGCCAACATGACCCGCAGCTTGCTACGCGAGTTTGGGCATATTCTGCCGATTGGGATTGAGGCGGTCACAGCGTTCGCCAAGCGCCATCTGGATGGAGATCACCCGGACATGCCGGATATCGCAAACGGCATGCTCGGCATGCAGTGCTATCAGTTCATCGGCTTGAACGAGCGTATTGCGGGTTACACGAAGATGATCGAGCAGCATGCGATGCTGAGCACAGACGCACGCCGACTGATGCGCATGCCTGGCATCGGGCCGATCACGGCATCGGCGATTGTCGCAACGATCGGCGATGCAAAACAGTTCCGCACAGGGCGCGATCTGGCAGCCTGGCTCGGACTGACCCCTCTCAACAAATCCAGCGGCGGCAAGGAACGTCTGGGCAAGATCACGAAGCAGGGTGATCGCTACATTCGCAAACTGCTGGTCGTGGGTATGACGTCTCGCGCTGTCATGGCAAAACGTTCGCCAGAGAAAGTTGATCTCTGGACGGCGAAGATTATCGCAGACAAACCATTCCGATTGGCAACAACCGCCATGGCCAACAAGGCCGCTCGGGCCATCTGGGCGATGCTCACGAAAAAACAGGAATACCGGCAGCCTGCGTTCTAACCGCGCCGACTGCCCACGAGATGCAAGACGTTGAAGTGATGATGCGGAAATAAGTCAACCAAGAGCAAGGACACTCCGGGAATGGCAGCGGCCCTTTGAGGTCGATAAGCCGATTGGAACCTCGTTCGCGGAATTCATCAGGGCCAGTGGAACACCACCACACAAACAGGCCGGACAGACGACAGTACTGACAAAAATGACCGCAGATACCACCAGAAAACGCTTGCAATGCAGGAGCCACCCACAGACGCCGTTCTGGGGTTATGCAGGCGCCGCGCCGGCAGCACCTCGCCCAGGACGCGCTCACCGGCGGCAACCGGCCAGGTCTCGAGAATGCAATCCCGCAGCATCGTGCGGAACGGATCGAAGGCTGCATCTGTCAGGTAGTCGTCGAGCGCGACATACAGCTTTCCGAACGTCTGCCGCGGCGCGATCTGCGTGCCGCCGCTGCTTCGGGCGAGGTCCCGCAGGGCCTGGCGGAAGGCCGTCTCTCCTTGGGAGAGCACAGCGAAACCGGCTGCTTGAGCCTCTGCCTCCCGCCTGTCTCCAATGCTTGCTTCGGGGGAGCGATGTTGCAGCAGGGCCATCCCGAAGAGCGCGCAGATCGTTGTTACTGCATATACACCGTGCCCGGCCAGCCAGGTCGGATCCTCGCCGGTCTCGAGGCGCATATCCAGCCAGAGATCGTAATCTGTCGGTGCAGAGCAGGGTCGATCGAACGCCCCGGCCATGATCCTAGGGGCAAGATCGCGCAGCCGGGCCACGCTGTCGAACCTCTCGGCAGGCTTGGCGACCTCCCAAAGCGGCACGAGAGGGTGGTGGTGGTGGCAGCAGAGATTGACCGACCGCAACAGCCAGTCGCCCCGCATCGCCATCAACCGCTCCGGATGGCCGGGCGTCGCCTGGGCATCCTCTTGCAGGCACAACGGGCAACCCCGCATGACAGGGTTGCGCAGGGCGCGCGACACAAAGGCTTCACCTCTGAAAGCCATTCTGACGTCGCCGGCAGGCACGCCGGTCCAGGACGCAAGTTCATCGCGTATCGCAGGTTCCAGCCCCGCCGCTTCGGCCAGACAATCAAGGGCAGCGGTTTCCAGGTCCAGAAAGCGGCGAATCTGATGGCCGAGATCGATGGAAAAGTCGCTCATCTCCGCTGCATTCATCGTGGCGAAACGCGAAAGGAAGGACAGGACCGTTTCGCGCGGAGCCGGGAGTGGACGGAGAGGCAGTGGGAAAGGCATCGAAGTTCCTATCGGTCTTGTCCTGCGGAAGATGGGACAACGATCGATCTCGGTCCAGACCGGATCAACACAAGGGGGCAGGTCCGGGCAAAAGGGCCTCGCGCGATAGCGAAACTGGTCTCGGATTTCGTGCTATCAACCAGGTGCGCGGCAGGTCAGGGCATGATGAGTGCGGCCCTTCGAGACCAGATCCGCTCAGGGCGGGGGAACTGGACCTTCTCTGCGCGTGCGATGCTCCCTCGCAAGGACATGGAAGCGGACATTCCGCCAGGACCACGCTGCCAGAACCCGCATGACCGACATAGCGGGCGGATTGCAGACTTTCGCTGCGCCCAGCATGAATGTCCGAGATGAGTTGGAAAATACGCTTCTCCTAGCCAATGCCATCGCCTAGCTTTAAACCGAGGGCTCCTACGGAACTAACACGTGGTCTGGCACCCGCCGAAGGTCGGGTTTTCTGAGGAAGGTATTGAGGGTGAAGTACATAGTTGAAATCTGCACCGAAGAAAAAGCTAACTCGTCTGAAAAAGGTTCGGTGCTGGAAAATTTTGTCGGTCGGTTTCTTGAGACACAAAACCAAGCAGTAAGCGAGCAAGTACGGGTTACAGGAATGGAGGTCGATCTCCTCTGCAGAGATCAGGACACGTCGGAAATCACCCTAGTCGAGTGTAAAGCGTATCGACATTCGTTGAGCGCGGACTCAATTTCAAAACTCTTAGGCAACGTAATGCTGCGAAGCGCGAGCGCAGGCTGGCTCATATCGACACATGATCTGACGAAAGACGGCAAGGGCATCAAGCACGAATGGGAAAGCAAGCCAGCTGAAGAAAAGCGAAGACTACGAATCTACGAACCTAAGGAGTTGGTGCAACGGTTGATTGCAGCAAAGCTTGTAGTTGACCCAAAGCAGATTTCCTCGACAGTACAAGCACCCGGAAAGGCCGAACAAGCTTACTTACTGATCACCAGTCATGGTGAGTTTTGGGCCCTCCCTGCGTCAGATTCGGCTACCGGGGTCACAGACACCTGCGAACTCTTCCACGCAGGAGATGGAAGCCGCGCTGACAGTTCCACCGATTGGATACAGAACACCAATACGAGCCTATCCGACCTGAACTGGGTCAAGTCTTCAACTGTGCCAACAACGTCACGTTCGCTCAAAGACGAGATGCAGAGTATTGTTTCGGTTCCCATGGCTGATACTTGGTCAGACTTGCGACCTTCGCGTCCAGTGGATTTTGTTGGGCGAGAAGCTGTTATTGATCGAGTTTTTGCCTTCCTAGGCAATGTCAACAATGGGAAGACCGATACTAGGCTCTTTGCATTGAAGGCGCCCTCCGGATGGGGCAAAAGCTCAACCGTATTGAAAATCGCGGACACGGCGAGGAAGCCGAAGTACCGGAAACGTCATTTCATTTTTGCAGTGGACAGTCGCGCGGCAGCGTCGAAGCGTTTTCCCGAGCTTGCTCTTGCTTCGGCAATTCGACAAGCGGTAGACAAAGGCTTTATTTCCACTACCGAGGAACTCAGGTTTGGTGGAGCGGCAAACTTCTTTGATACGGAATCGATGGCGAGCCTACTCGCAAAACTTGAAGCCGAGGGAAAGACTATCTGCCTAGTCTTCGATCAATTCGAGGAACTCCTCTACAAGCCTGACCTTTCGGATATATTCGATGAAATGAGAAAGCTTTGCGCCTCAGTTGAAAGCGCTCAAGGGCCAATTGCAGTAGGATTCTCTTGGCGGACCGATGGCACGATCACAACGGAGCACAAGGCTTACCATCTTTGGCACGAACTTGAAGACAGACGCTTAGAAATTGACCTTCCCCCGTTCAACGACAAAGAGGTCTCCAAAGCTATCGGCAGATTTGGCGCCGAGCTTGGACAACAAATCCATCCCCAACTTAGAAGAGTCCTAATTGACAACTGCCAAGGCTACCCTTGGCTGCTGAAGAAGCTGTGCGTACACGTTTTTGATCTAGTGAACGAAGGACTGGAGCAGAATGAGGTTATTGGGCAAGGCCTCAATATCGAAGAGCTATTCCGAAAGGACTTAGAAAAGCTATCCCCTGCGGAGTTGGCTTGTATCCGGCAAATTGCCCGAGAGTCTCCCGCAGAGTACTTCAAAATTGACCAATTGCATGGCGCCATCGTTTTGAACGCGCTTATTCAAAAGAGATTGGTAATTCGCAGCGGAACCCGGCTAACGGTTTACTGGGATATCTTCAAAGACTACGTTATCTCCGAACAGATCCCTTTCATACCCAAAACGTACATCCCGCAATCAAACTACTCACGCTATGTCCCAGCCGTGAACTTTCTACGTGAGCACGATTCGGTCAGCTATGACGAATTGGGCGAGGCAATGGACCTCACTCATGCGTCAGTTGACAATTTGGTCAGAGACTTGGTCAATCTCGGGCATGCATCGACAAACCGTAAAGAAGGGGTTGTGTCGCCTTTGTATCGAACTGACGCAAAAGCATACAGAATCGCGTTCGAGTTTTGGACGACACACGAGGTGGTTCGAAGAATTCGGGCGGAGGCCGATGGCGGCTTAATTCCTAAAGATCGATTGGACGAGATATTTAGGGAAATCACAGCGCGAAGCCAGTTCTCCGAAAAGACCCATTCAATCTATTTCGGAAGAACCCTTCGCTGGCTCCTTTCAGTGGGCTTGATCGTGGAATACCCGGACGACTATGGTTTCCAAAAAGATGCACGGCCAACTCAACTAGACGTTTTGGAAGTGCGGTATGACCGAAAACGCCGAACGGGGATTTTCATAGGCGAAGCCCCAGTGGACGCATCGCTAGCCGCCCTCAATGCGGTGCCCGACAAGGGCAGCACACGGCGAGACCTTGAAGGCCTGTCGAGCCGAAATGCGATTTCAACGCTTTTCAGTTTAGGCTTGCTTCGCGAAATGAAAGGCACCATTTTCTTGAACGGAAATTGGACCGACCCCGAAACCGCAATCAGAGAAGCCGCGCTACAGACAAGGACTATCAATTCTGCAATTGAATTACTTTCGGATAATCCAGGGATAAAAGGAAGGGAAATGGGGAAAGCTCTATCCGACCGCTTCTCGCTAGGTTGGTCGGAAGGTTCACAAGCGCGAAATGGAGCTTCGATACGCAAATGGGCCCGCTGGGCATCATCAACCAGTTAAGCCAAGTTCACGCGGGGATCGGTTCTGTTAGTCACCGGATACGCTATCTCATTGCATCAATTGTTTGGCATACGATCAACGTCTGCTTTGCGTAAGCTGCGCTGCGGCGTAAACGAATGGGTTGTATGGCCGGTCTGGGCCGGAAGTAGCGGCACTGCCGGCTGAGGTCTCCCACCTGTGCATCAAGCAGCCCCTAGCCGAGTCGCGAAGATCTCGAGCCAAAGTCACCTCGCCGCCGTATCGTCAGCCGCTGGGTCGATACAGAAGTGCTTTAAGGAGCCCTGGTTCAAGCCAATTCCGGTCTTCAAGAATCTCTGCATCGACAACGGTCGATTGACGCTTCAGCTCTTCCAGGCCAGACGCCATGATGCGTGACATGCGATATCCGCCGCGACGGCATAGATAGACGGAACCTGATCGACCAAGGAAGCGGTATTCGAGGCCATCCGCATGAACGGCTTGGATGCCTGAGTTTATGCGCCAGGCATCCCCACTGAGATACCCCCCGCGCCAGCCGCCCAACACTCTGAGCTGAGTGAAAGTTCTGTCCCGCGTCGTAAACGAAACGTTCAGGATCACCCAGTCGTCAGGCGAATATTCCATGTGCGTTTTCTCCATAGCTCATTTCCGGTGGTGCGATATGTGGGAGCGTGAACCTGCCGACCAGGGATGACGCATGCCGCAGAGATTTCATCGAGGTTTGCGCTCGTTATGCCGTGACGCAGAACGACCGTAGTCTTTTGGGGATCACGTTTCAGATCCACCGCGATGCTGTGACCCTGCGCAGTTCTGTTCCGGCGCCCGTCCTCCGAGAGAGTGACGCATTGCTTGTCGTTTTCCGCGACGATCTGTTGGGGCTCACCCAGGGTGAGGCCATGTACCGCGGCGACCAACGCCGTAGGTCCTCGACGTCAGTCGCGCTGAGAGCTGCCACACCGGCCAGGGCATCGGGCTTGCCGTCGATCACCTTGCTGAAGGACAGTCCCATGTCAGTGCAGAAGCCCGCAGTATCCGCGCTGTTCATCGCGGCGAGGCGCGATACGAAGGAGAAGGCAGTTTCCCGATCTTGGAGATCAGGCGCGAGGGGGACTGGTGTGGTCAACGCGGCGCCTCCTGGTCTTTTGAGTCTTCTTCAGCAGGCTCGGCCTCTTGCGCGAGACCGTGCCTCTCCTGGGGGCTCCTGGCGATAGAGGCGTCGATCAGGGGAGCCTGAATTGGCGGGGCGCTTTCGATAAAGCGCTTCACCCTTTCGGGATCAGGGGCGGCAGACCGCGTCGTCCCAGAATAAGCGACTATGACACGGACGAGGCCGAACAGGCAGACGAGCATCCCGGTGATCGAGATCAGCGCGTCCATGCTCAGCAATCCGGAGCACTCTCGTGCCAGTGAGAGCATAGTCATCGACTTCCGCCCTCAGGATCGTGACCATATGCTTCTGGGCCGACTTTGGTCGTCGAAGGGTCCTGCGCGTCGCTGCCAGCGCTCTCGTGGTCGGCCCGAAGGAGGTGCTTCGGCAGGGGAGGAGCGGTTTCGATGAAACGACGGACGCGTTCCGGATCGGGCTCGGCAGAGCGGATGCTCTGCCCGTAAATCATCAGCGATCGGATGATGGCGCTCGCGCCGATCACCATGCCTGCAATTCCTAGAAGGGCGCCCATGGTCATTGATCGCCCCCATTTACGTCCGGAGGCTCGGGCGTCGCTGCCCGGCTGAGCGCGACGATGACATCGGTTGCGTAGTACGCGTCTCCTTCCGGCACGACAGGGCAGGCGCATGCTCTCAACGCTTGGCGCAGAAAGGCGCGCGTTGAGGGTGTGAGCTTGTCCACCAGGACAGGAATGCCGGTTTCGCTGCACCGAAGCGCGTACTCGAAGTCCTGCTCGAGTGCCTGTCGGTCGGCCGGCAGCTCCCTAACCTCATTCGAGGACTGCGTGTTCAGCGCCGCCGCAATGAAGCAGACCTCTGCCAGGTCATCCTCGTCGTCGCCGTGATCCTCGTCCGGGTAACCGATCGAGATGTTCTGAATGCGTGTCCCAGCAACCACGGAAGACAGTCGCCGGTGTGAATGACCGAAGAACCAGGTTTCGATGTCGCTCTGCTCAAGGACTTCTGTCAGGTCCGAGTGGAAGGCTGGCGTGAGGCCATCGATTGGACCCGCGGCAGACGGGTGCGGGCCGTGGTGCGTGACAACGAAGGTCCTGCCATTGTTGGCGAAATGTGGGGTCGCCAGTTTTTCTTCCAGCCAAGCGCGGTGTTCCCGATGCACGGCGATTATGTCCTCAGGTGTAACCGGGAATATGCGGCGCGGCAGCACCTCGTCCGGGTCAAGCCACACATGACCGAGCGCTTCGATGGAGATCATGTCGAAGTCGCGCATGAATCGGCGGGCGAAATTCTTGGCAGCTTCCTGATCCCCCAGTAGGTCAAAGTCCGTCCACAACGTGGCGCAGAGAAACCGGTCGCTGCGATGGCGGAGTTCGGTCTTCTGCGCGAACCAACTCCCGCTGGCGTGAACCAGGTCACGGAGCCGGTTCTCGTCGTCCAGCCGCACAGAATAGTAGTCGTGGTTTCCGGGGACGATGTAGATGCGATCAGCAGGCACATAGCGGGTCAGGTATGCGAGCGCGTCCTGCAGAGACGGGCCGAAGGTGTCGGACAGGTCACCCGCGACGATCAAGGCATCAACGTTTTCCCAGAGCAGCCGATCTTGCAGGCCATGGAATTGGAGCGGGTTGCTGCCCTGCCAGAAATAGGACTTGAGGTGGAGGTCGGCCATTACTGCGACCGTTCCGCCATTGTCCGGGATTTCGATAACGGTGGGGCCGGGCAAAATCGCCTCCGATGAGTTCATACAAGTCTTGACCCACGGGGAAGGCAGGCCACGTCACGGCTGATCGGGAGAGTTGGAATGCTCGCCTCGCTCAGCCGAGGGCAGAGTGCCCTACTGCGGCACGGATTGCAACCAATTGATAATAAAGAGTTTTTCGCACAATATCTGGCTGCGCCAAGCCCCTGGATTCGCTGGACTTAAGGCGTCGACAAGTTTCTTTTTCGCAAACGACCTTCATTTGGTCGTCACGCCCGCCTAGTTGCGACCTTTGTTTTGGGCCCATCCAGCCGAGGAAGACTGCAGGCCGCCGCAACCAGGTAGTCCGTATCCGGTACAGCATCGGGGTCTAAGACGGGGCTTCAGCAGGCCATCGGTGGAACGCGTGACCTGAGGGCTTTCGAAGATATCCTCTAACACCAGCAGCTTGGATAGCCGCGGGATAGCCACGCCGCCAAGGATGCGGGGCGCGCCAAGGCGGAGGCTACCTCAACATCATCGAGGCCAGGCAGGTGGGAACGGCCCTTAGCTGACCTTAATCAGTGCTCGCCTTGCCGCTGCGCAGCTTCCCAAAAGCGGACGTCTGACTGCGCACCAGACTTAGGCACCATCGCTACCGCTCGATTTTGCTGGGTTTCTTTTAGCGGTGCATAAGCCGTAAGTTATGCACCATTATCAAAATATCAGCTTGTCAAACTCCGCTTTCAGTGTTGGGAATTCGTGTCTCTGAAGTAGGTGATCTTGCGCTTCTGAGATAAGCTTCTCTAAGTCATCGTCCGCGAGGACAACGACATACCCATGGCCATCCTGTGCAGCCGCGCGACACCGCTGATCGAGTCTGGCACGATCTTCGATGTCGCGGCACACAACGATGCCAAATTGCCCTCTCTCTTTCGAAAACCGCATGGCGATCTGATCGATCTCAGGGTTCCCAAGCTCTTCCCCAAAATTTTTGCATTCGATGAAGACATGAGAACAAGAGTAGTGTCGGGCGAGCCATTCGAAGAAGCCAGAGCGCGCATAATTAGTGAATGTCAGATCAACCCGCTTCAAGCCATCATGTAACGCAGTCTGTTTATCTGGATCGACCAAGACGGGATAGAAGATAGCGGCAAGCAGGTCCGTGATGGCATCTTCATACAGGTAAGCCGCTTTGCGCCCCGGCTCCAAATCCCTCACAGCGGCCATGAGCCCCTCCCAATCAGGTGGTGGCAACTCTTGGACCTCCGCGATCTGTCGATGGCTCAATGCTGGAGTTGGAGCGGAATTGTCAGCTTTGTACTTCTTCAGGAGTTCAGGGTTTTTATCGGTATACTTGATGGATACGGCCTTCGCTTCACTCCCATACTTTTCTTGCAGCTCTGTTTTGTAGACCTTCTTCTTCCCCTTGTTTTTCCCCGATTTAACCGTGAAAACTAGCTCCGAGTTCCTAGCGATCTCTTCTTGTTTCATCGCCTCCAACACGTAGTGCCGGTAGTACATTCCAACGTCAAAATCAGAGCTGATCCGAACAATAGACTTGGGAACTAAAATCAGCTTCTCCGCATTTGGAGCTGGCAGTTGTACAAAGTCCTCATCCCACGAAAGGGTCTTCGGATTCCAGACTGGACCAGAGGCAACTTCATCATCCATGGGAATGTCATACTCTTCGCAAGCATTTTGAGTGAACGTGATAAGCGGCCCGCGAATGATGTTCGTAATGATGTCAGACAAGATGTCGACCGAAACCCCGTCGACAAGAAGGACCGTATCTTCCAGGTCACTTAGAAGGCCCGTCTTTACGGCTTTGCTGCTGCAAAGAGCTTTCCAAATCTGTTGAGCCTTTTCCGGTCCGAGGCCACGACCGTCTGACTTCCCTTTTGACAAACCGAGATGGGTTTCGTTCGGTTCTTTCAATTGCGAAAGAACACTTAATGCTTTGGCATGGTCACCATTTCTGATCGATCCAATGACTGCTTCAAAAAAACTCGCGAGAAGATGGCTACAGTGATCCCCCCATTCGGATTCGAGCAGTCGCACAGCCCTCGCGTTCACGAACAGTTTGATGTCCCGATCAATATCGACGTCAATAAATTTCAGCGACGGCTGACTTCGGCCAAGCTTATAGAACTTTGAAACTCTCAATGCTCATCCACTTTGTGTAACTGGATACAGCTTATGGGTGTGACGAGCTAAGCGCCACCCCTCTCCTAAGTTTGGATTTTGTTGGAGTTTCGCCAAAAGACGCATAGGACCCTTAAATGTGATCTTCGGCGTAGCGCCAAACCACCCAATTGTCGCAGTTTGAATGTCTGCTCCAACAGCTTCGCCATGATAGGTTCGCACTTGCAGCGGAGGTCCGGTTCCCGCCCTCTTGATCGGTGGCACCGGTGAATTCGCGGCCACTCAAAAGCGCTCATAATCGCCCTCGTTGTCCGTTGTCGCCCAGGGCAGAGGTGGTTTGCACGCCGTAGAAGGCATAACGCGACCTAACTATCTGGCTTGGTCCGGGGTACCAGCGGCCTGCCAGCTACCTCTGGCTGGTAAGAGTTCGGTTTCCGCGCCGAGCCTCACCTCCTGCATAGTTTAGAGCCGGGGTGACATCCCTGGGCAGGGAGGCGATGCTTTCTCCTGCCTGCCTGCCTGCCCTTCAGGGGGGCTTCTCAGAACGCTCACCGGTCGGATACCCGCGCCTGAATTGTCATCTGTTCTGCAACGATGTGTTTCCTGGCCTTCGCAGTTGCCGCATTCTGCCTTGGCTCGAAAATGCGAAAAATTCGTACATCTGTTCCCGCTCTTCCCTTGCTAAACGTGCGACGTCTGATGCTCTGCGGAAAAGAAAAAACTCTCTTTATTTTTCGCACCTTAGAAGCTCCTCAGTGAGGAGATACCGCTATTGACAATCCCGCTTTTAGGGAAGATTTCGGCGGCCGTCGTGACCGAAGGCGCTGATCGCTTCCGCCCGGCACAAACGAAATCCCAGCCTGCCAGGACGAAGAAACTGCGTTTCTCCGATGGGCGGAGCTTTGCTTGCAGGAGTCGACCATGTCACGCATTCCATTCATCCACGCCCGCTTCCCTGAGCCTGGCGATAACGAACAGGCGCTTGCCGGACGCCTGCGGAAGCACCTGAGCGAACTGCGTCTGCGCGCCCAGGAGCGCGAGGCCAATGTAGTGCCGAACGAGACCGCAGCAGGCTCGTCGAGCGCGGATTCCTTGGCAGACGAGCCAGTTCCTGGCGATGATCTCGGCATGGACTGGCTGACTCCCGCCGAGCTGTCGCACAAAGACCGCCGGCGGATCGACCGCCGCGCGGCTTGCCTCAGTAAGGCCCGGAGGGCGGCAACCGGTGTCGCGCACCTGAAGAAGGAAGATCTCGAGAAGCTCGCGGTGCTTAGGGATGGGGTCAGGCTGGGCCGTATCGAGAACGAGCACCGTGCCGACGAACTGGCCGCGAAGCTACACGCTGAGTTCCCCTGGCTCTCCGCCGCGAACGAACAGGTCTGGTACGCGATGCGCAGGTCGGTTCGGGAAGGCTGGCCGGGCCTTCGCCTGCCGCCGCTGCTGCTCGACGGACCGCCTGGGATCGGAAAATCGGTCTGGGCCCGGGAGCTGGGTAGGTTGATTGGTGTGCCCAGTATGGTGGTCGAGGCCACGAGCGAAAGTGCGAGCTTCGGGTTGGTCGGCTCGCAGCGCGGCTGGAGCAACGCCGCCCCTGGCCGCGTGCTTCAGACCATCATGCAGAGCCGGCTCGGCAACCCAATCGTCATCATCGACGAGGTGGAGAAGGCCGGATCTGTACATTCGAGCAATGGGCGCAGCTTTGATCTGACCACTTCTCTGCTGCCACTGCTGGAGCCGGCGACGGCTGGCAACTGGAGCTGCCCATTTTTCGAGGTCAGGTTCGATATGGGCTGGATCGGTTGGGTGATGACCACGAACGACTACCGCCAGCTCCCAGCGCCGCTTCTCAGCCGTTGCCCCCCGCTTCAACTGAGGCCCCCATCCCTGGAGGAATTGATCGACTTCGGCCTGAAGCAGGGGAGTAAGCGCGGGCTTTCGGAGCCCTCAAGCGACGCGATGGTCGAAACACTGCGACGAGCGTCGCTTCACACGCCTCAAATAAGCCTACGGACGGTGATCCGAATGCTCGATCTCGCCGAACGGCTCGAGGCGGGGCCGGTGACCCAATGAGCCGGGCTTGTACCTGGGCCTGTCGCCCTCTTCACAATCTCATGAAAGCATGTTCCCGTGCCCTTCAGGAGGAGCAGAAGATGGTGCGGACGAGTTGGGCAGTAAGCCGGATAAACTGGGAGTTGGAGCGGGCATGGTGGGGCCTGTTGCGCATCCAGCTTCCGGCGGAGGGCATCGCCGCGCGCTTCCATGACGAGGCTGCCTGCCTCGAACGACTAGTCGAGCAACGATGGGGGAAGCATGTGTCCTGCCCCCGTTGCGGCGCAGGGCGGCCATTCAATGTGCCGGCGGTGGCTCGGTGGCAATGTCGCGAATGCCGACATCAGTTCTCAGCGACATCAGGAACCATGCTTGGCTACAGCAAGCTACCGCTCCGAACATGGTTTTTGAGCGCGGATTACATGATCCGACATGCTCCGGCATATGTTCATCACCTCATGCCTCCGCTGGAGGAATACGCAGCCTTGACCGGTTTGCATTACAATACGGCCTCTCGTTTGCGGCGCAGAACATATGACGATCTGCGGACCAATGGGGGTCAGGGGGTTCTTGGAAAACTGGTGTTGGTCAATCCGGTGAAGCCGCCTGCAGACACGACGCCAGACTCGCCGGATTTCCTGGTCTGGCTTCGAAAGGAAGCCGAAGATCGGTCCATTCCTTTAGAAATCTGAGTTTCAGGTGAGCTGCGTCCACAGCCTTCCCGCGCCGGGCTCTGGTGCGTTTGGGGAATGCGCATAAATCTTCGATCAGCAGCACCGCTAGAAACAAAACCTGGGCGATAGCCTGTCGCCGAAATCGCATCCAAGGCCGGCCAGATGGAGCCGGATCAGGAACTCTGGATTCATCGAATCCGGGGAACGGAGAAGTTATGCTTTATCATGATGGCACATCTGGCGCCTATTCCCATGCTGAGGGCCATTGCCCGACCGGACGCGTGTCCAAGATTGGCCCGCCCTTGCTGGCGGATCCAGACCACCCCTTTCTGGTCCATCGATCGCACTTGCAGAAGATGGAGCTCGGAAAGTCACGTGGCAGTTCCCGACTGTCCTTCGTGACGCGCCTGCACCGCGAGGCCGTGCTTCAGGAGTTCTGGTGTGCCTCTTTGGAAGAGGCGGAAGTACAGAAAAACCTCGCGGCCAATCCTGGTGTGCTGAACTTCAAGGAGCAGTTTACCCGCCTCGATTTCGTGGGCCTGGACGGGGACGAAAGCTACACCAAGATCGACATCCACGTCTTGCTGGCCTCCGGTGAAGAGGTCCTGGTCTCGGTCAAGTACGACGAGAAAGCCCGGCGTTCGTCCTATCTGGCGGAGATCGCGAACATTGCGTCTCAGTGTTCGCCGGATGTCGCCGATCGGATCGTGGTGCTGTCGCGCTATTCATTTCACCCGGCGTGGCGGGACTGCGCGGAGAAAATCCATTATGCGCGGCGGGGCTGGGACCCGGAATCTGACCGGATCGTCTTGGAGGCGGCGAACGATCTGTCGCCCCGGTTCACGCTGGATCGGTTGATCGAAGCGTCCCGGCTCGACAACCGCGCATGGCGTGCGGTCGTCCGGCTCATCGGGGATGGTGACATTCGCAAACACCCTCTGGATCGGTTCGAGAGCGGCCTTGTCTGCGAGGTGGCGGCATGACCTATTTCGCGGGTCTCAAGGCAACGGATCGAGTCACATTCGAGGGAGCCGAAGTCACCAGGACCCGCGAGGTCAGGGATCGCGGCAGCGAGATCGTCACGCATTATCTGCTGTCGGTTTCGAACGCCGACCATGGCGTTGATATCCGCAAATTCCGCGCGGATGAGATCCCGTACCTGCTCGAGTGCGAACTGCTGATCATCGAGCGTGGCTACTACAGCCCGGCACAGCAGATGGATCGCGCCATGTTCGGCGCAGACGAGATGTTCAGGGCCACCAAAAAGCGGCGCGCGCGCATTGATCTGATCATGTTCCTCTGCTTGAGGATGTCTCATTACCGTGAGCTCGGAATGATCTTGACGCGCGACGGTGTGCAGACCTGGCGTGCCAAGTTGGATCGGGACTACAAGTCCTATCAAGCACGTCGGGATTATGGGACGGAAACTGCGAATGCGACGCAGAGCCTGAAGCCGCTTCCCAGCAATGACACTCTGCTAAGTTACTATCGCACGTTCCGAAAAGGAGGTCAGCAGGCGAGGGTGTTTTGCCCTCCACGCGCTCGGTCGGAAGATTTGGACGAACAGGCGATTGAAGACCAGAACTTTGTCCTACGGTGCCTGCAGCAGTATCTGAACCCGGAATTCTCCAAATCCGAAGTGGCGGCCGACACGATCTCGCAGGTCGAGAAGGAAAACGAGCGCCGCCGCGCCGCAGGCTTCCCGGTCTTGATCGACGTCAAGTCGGCCAGGACCTATGAGCGATGGATCGACGAACACCTGGACCCGTTCACGGTCAACGTCAAACGCGAGGGGCTGGCGAAGGCAAAAGCGAAACTCCGCAGTGTCGAGCAGGGACTGAAAGCCAGCTTTCCGGGGCAGGTGGTCATCTTCGACGCGTGGCAGGTTCATGTCCTGTCCTTGAACGTGTCGCGAGCGGCCTGGGACCGCATGACACCCGAGCAGCGTGCCAAGGTGAAGCGCGTTCGCCGATGGGTGGTCGTCGCGATCGATGTCGCCACCCGCATGATCTTGGGGTTTGCGTTTTGTTCGGCACCGAACCAGGAAGCTTCGCTGGCGTGCCTTCGCATGTGCTTTGTGGACAAGACGCCACTCCTCAGAGAGGCGGGGCTCTTCAAATCCTCATGGGACAACAGGGCCCCTATCCACATGGTTTCGACGGATTCGGGGAGCGAGTTCGGAAAAAACCCTTTTGGTGGGTCAAGGTTCGTCGAGGCGGTTCGGATCTTGTCCGGTTCGCTTCTGAATGCCGTGACCGGCGTGGCCGAACTTCGCGCTCACATCGAACGCCTGTTTCGCACCTTCGAATTGAAATGGGCGCGGCATTTGCCGGGCTGGACAGCCGGTGCGCCCCATTTGAGAAATGATCGGAATCCTGGGCGCGAGGCCTGCCTCACGGATGATGATCTGCATCGTCTCTTCGTCACATTCGTGGCGGATTACAACGCATCGCCTCACCGCGGTCTTGGCGGAGCGACCCCGTCCGGCACATGGGCGAAGCTGTCGAAACATGAACAGTTTGACCCCTTCGCGCTGCCTGGGTCTCAAGCACTGCGCGAAGCTTGTGGCAGTTCCCATGCTGCTGGCGTCTCGGAAGTCGGCATTCGTTTCGAGGGGCTGGTCTATTCGAATGAATTCATCCGAAACCAGCGCAAGGCGCCAGGCGTGGACAAGATCGCCCAGCCGGGAGAAAAGCTGGAGATCCTCGTCGACCCGATGAACCTCGGGGCCATCTCGGTCGTTGCCAACGGTGATCCGATTTCCGTTCCCTGCCTCGACGAGACCATGCGTGGAAAGTCACTCACCTGGTGGAAGGCGGAAAAGACCCGGCGCAAGGCTGAAGCCGCACTTGATGTCGCCGATCATTCCAAAGCCCAGTCTGAAGCCCGTGAGAGTTGGCGCGGGGAGGCAAAAGCCATCGCAGACTCGGCCGGCGTCACCATGGAAGGTCGCAGCGACGAGGAGGCGGCGCGTCTTCGCAAGGAACTGGAGTTCGGCAAGGGCGCACATGAAAAGCCCTTTGTCGGCCGCGACGAGTTCATCGATCCTCTGCAGACCGGCTACGCGACCGGCCCCAGTGGCAATCACACCGCATCAGCGCCCACGTCCCCATCTGAGACCGAGGCCGCCGAACACCCCGATGGAGCAAATCCCCTCGATCGCTTCCGCTCCACTGGCGCCCGACGCCGCCCAAGATCCTGATCCGGAGATAATCCATGACCACAAATGAAGCCTTGGCCGTGATGGAGAAAACGCGCACCAAAGCGGCCGCGACCGCCGCGCTGGATACCTTCTTCTTTGAAACCGAGACCCACCGCTTGATCCGCGAGCGAGTGTTCAGCGTCCTCGAGGCACGGGAAACTCGCCTGGCGCGCGGGTTGTATGAGCCGAAGGGGGCCGCCTTGATCGGCCCGGCCGGTAGCGGGAAGTCGACGATGATGGCGCGGGTGATCCGTGAGTATGAGGAGGCGGCGGTCGCCACTGGCGGTCGGGAATTCGGCCACAGGATCGTCAGTGCCATCGTGCCGGGAAAGGCGAGCGTGAAGGACACATGCTGTGCCGTCCTCAGGGAAATTGGTTACCCGACCAAGGGCAACCGGACCGAGGACTACCTGATCGACTGTCTGCGCAGGCAGCTCCAGCATCATCATATCGCGGCCATTCACCTCGATGAGATCCAGGACGCAGGGCGCTACGCGACCGAAGAGGCGATGTCCGCCTTCGCGAAGCGGTTCCGCAACCTGATGCAGGTCGGGCCCTGGCCTGTTTCGCTTATCCTGACCGGGACCTCGGAAGGACGCGAGTTCATCAACCACGATCCCACCCTGACGCGGCGACTGCGTCCTGTCGAGATTTTGGCCATGACGCCCGAAACCGATGGCCCCACCCTCCGAAATGGCATGACCAAGCTACTGGCGGGGTCTGGCCTGACCGATGAAGGCCTGTTCAGCCTCGCGGAATTCATGCCGCTCATGATGCATGCTGCAGCCTATCGCTTCGGTTTGGCCGTCGAGATCACGATCGAAGCGCTCTCGGAGGCTCTGGAGATGGGGGATGCCCGGGTCACCCTCGATCATTTCGCCGAGGCCTATTATGTCCGCACCAACTCTGATGACGAACTCAACCCCTTCCTGTCTGAGCATTGGCGCGGGATCGACACCTCCCGCGCCATGGATCGTTCTTACCAGGACACGAATGAGGCGAAGAAGCCGCGCAAACGGAAGTAGCCAGAAATCTTCTCCCCGCTAATCCACGTTAGGGTCGCCCGTTGGGCGGCCTTTTTCTTTGTCTGCGCGCCGCAGGGCCTAGGGACAGGTCGGGAAAACGATGTCAAAAGACGGGTTTTTGATGTCGGTAGGACGGTATTCGAAATGTCGGGTGAAAGCATAAGTTTTTGATATTAATTATTAAATTTTCAGAGAAAGACGGTCTTTGAGTGTCGGGCGATAAATAGTTGTATGCCAGAGAAGGCAAATGAGTGCGCAAACGAAAGCACAAGCGTGCTCATGGGCTGCCAAGAGAAATTCACAAGACATCTGTTCAATCTGTGAAATCCGGCTGAATTGACACGAATTTTTGGCCGAGATCATATGGCCGCAGTCGCCGGATGGGTTTTCGCTAACCCGGTCGATGCATTGAACGTGAACCGTCTGCGGCCAAGTGAGCTGACACAGGTCGACAGCTTACTTCCGCTGCCTGTCCGACCTAAGTTTTGAGAACCAGTTCAGCCGCTTTAGCATTTCACGCTCATAGCCGCGCTCGACCGGGGTATAGAATTGGGCCCGCTCGATACCTTCGGGAAAGTAATCTTGCCCCGAGAATGCGTCTTCCGCATCGTGGTCATAGGCATAGCCGGCACCGTAGTCGAGATCACGCATCAGGCTCGTCGGGGCGTTGAGGATGTGCTTGGGAGGGTTGAGTGATCCCGTATCGCGCGCAACTGCGCGGGCGGATTTATAGGCGGCGTAGGCTGCGTTCGATTTAGGGGCCAAGGCAAGGTAAATAACTGCCTGACCCAGTGCCAGCTCTCCTTCGGGGCTGCCGAGCCGCTCGTAAGTTTGCCAAGCGTCCAGGCAGAGGGACTGCGCCTGTGGATCGGCTAACCCGATGTCCTCGACGGCCATGCGTGTCAGGCGGCGGGCCAGATATCGCGGATCCTCGCCGCCTTCAAGCATCCTTGCAAACCAGTAAAGCGCTGCGTCGGGGTCAGACCCGCGGACGGATTTGTGCAATGCCGAGATCAGGTTGTAGTGCGCGTCCCCGGATTTGTCGTATTGAGCGGCGCGTTGCGACAGTCGTTGCGCGAGTTGTGCGGGGCCTATCCGGTTGGTGTCTGTCCAAGCGGAGATTTGTTCAATCAGGTTCAGAAGCGCCCGCCCATCCCCGTCCGCCATGTCAATCAACGACTCGCCGGCGGCCTCGGTCAGCGGCAGCGCGCGTCCGAGTTCCTGTTCTGCGCGGGCAAGCATTGTTTTCAGGGCTTCGGGGTCAAGCCGGTTCAGTACAAGAATCTGGCTGCGACTTAGAAGGGCTGCGTTCAGCTCGAAGGAGGGGTTTTCCGTTGTTGCGCCGACCAGAACGATGGTTCCATCTTCCATGAACGGCAGAAAGCTGTCCTGCTGCGACTTGTTGAAGCGATGGATCTCGTCAACAAATAGCAGTGTCCCCTTGCCACTATCCCGGCGCAGACGCGCGGCCTCGAAGACCTTGCGTAGCTCGGCGACATTAGAAAAGATCGCGCTGATCTGGACGAAATGCAGATCGGTCTCATGGGCCAGCAATCGAGCGATGGTCGTTTTGCCAACGCCGGGTGGTCCCCAAAGAATCAGGGAGGCGAGGCTTCCGCGCTCCAACATCCCGCCAAGTGGTCCGTCGGCTTCCAGAAGATGCTGCTGTCCGATGACATCACCTAGGTTGGTCGGGCGCAATCTGTCCGCGAGTGGTCGAGTGGTGTGATCCGATGAATTGGTACTGGTGGTATTGCCGAACAGGTCTGCCATTTTGAGCCGTGAGAATCAGGATCCGTTAATCAGTCATGCAGCGGTGCCTGCAACCGATGCCTTTCGCAACCGCTTACGTGTGTATAGAGCGGCCAAGTACCCATGTCGTGTCGGAACTTGCCAAGCGTTCATGTTGAACAAGCGTTTCGGGTAATTTACCAAGTTGTGAGCCAAACGGCGGTGGGCCGAAGGAGTAGGCGATGTTTCCGACGATTGCACAGGTGGCGCTTGGCGGCGCGATTGGCGCGAGTGGTCGCTACCTGGCCGGCGTGCTGATTGTGCGCTTGTTTGGCATTGGTCATTTCCCGCTAGGGATCATCACGGTGAACATCATCGGATCGTTCCTGATGGGTATGCTGACAGTGTTCCTTGCACGTTATAGCCTGACGCATTTCAGCCCGTTTCTGGCGGTCGGCGTGCTGGGTGGTTTCACGACCTTTTCATCGTTTTCCCTGGAGGCGGTCACGCTAATCGAGCGCGGCGCGGTCGGGCTGGCGGCGCTCTATGTCGTGTTGTCGGTCGTGATTTCTATCACGGCGTTATTTGCCGGATTATCCTTTATGAGAGCGATTGCCTGATGAGTGGCGTACAGAACATCAAAGTTGACCAGGATGAGGCCGATCAGCGGCTTGACCGTTGGTTTCGTCGTCGTTTCCCGCATATCGCGCAAGGTCGGATCGAGAAGATGTGCCGCAAGGGCGAGATTCGCATAGATGGCGGTCGCGCGAAACCAGCGACCCGCATCGAACCGGGCCAGACCGTTCGCGTTCCGCCATTGCCGGAACCATCCGAGGTGACTTCGCGTCCCGTGCCAGTCGGTCCGAGCGACGAAGATGCGAAACTGATCCAGTCATGCGTGATTTACCGCGATGACCACATCATCGCGTTGAACAAACCGCCGGGACTGCCGACGCAAGGTGGTAGCAAACAGAAACGCCATGTCGATGGTTTGGCCGAGGCATTGAAGTTTGGCTTGGATGAAAAACCGCGCCTCGTGCATCGGCTGGACAAGGATACCTCAGGGGTTCTGCTTTTAGCTCGGACGCAACGGATTGCGGGCGCATTGACCAAGGCGTTCAGGGATCGCGATACCCGGAAGATCTACTGGGCGGCTGTGGCGGGCGTCCCGGTGCCGCAGCTTGGCACCATCCGCTACGGGCTGGTGAAAGCTGGCGGCCACGGAAAGCATGGTGAGGGCGAGAAAATGCGTTGCGTTCACCCCGATGAGGTGGAAAATCTTCCGGGTGCAAAGCGGGCGATTACGGATTACGCGGTGCTGTCTGCGCTGGCAAAACGGACGGCATGGGTTGCGCTGGTGCCTGTAACAGGGCGGACGCATCAGTTGCGTGCACATATGGCAGAAACCGGGCATCCAATCATCGGCGACGGCAAGTATGGCGGCTCCGGGCAGGAAAACCAGGGCGACGGTTGGGGCGCGCAGCTGGGTGGCGAGATTTCTCGCAAGCTGCATCTGCATGCGCGCTCCCTGAGCCTGATGCACCCCGTAACGGGCGCGCGATTGAACCTGACTGCGCCCTTACCCGATCACATGCAGCGCACTTGGGAAACCTTTGCATGGAGTGTCTCGGACGTTCCGGCCGATCCATTCGAGGAAATTTTGTGAGCGCTGAGCCGAAACTCGTAATCTTTGACGTTGACGGAACGCTGGTTGATAGCCAAGCGCATATCGTTGCATCAATGGCCGCCGCCTTCGAGGCTGTCCAGCTGGCGGTTCCCGAGCGGGAGCGCATCCTGTCAATCGTTGGCTTGTCGTTGCCGGTCGCGATTGCTGAACTCGCGCCTGGCGCATCCGCATCGATATTGGATACCATGGTTCAACGATACAAGGATGCTTATACCGGATTGAGGTCGATGGATGGCGATGCCGCATCTCCTCTGTTTGCGGGTGCGCGCGAGGTGCTGGACCGGCTCGGCGCGCATGACAACATCCTGCTTGGTATAGCCACAGGCAAGTCACGGCGCGGGTTGCGGCATCTGTTCGACCTGCACGGGTTCGCACCGCTCTTCGTTACGAGCCAAACCGCCGATGATCATCCGTCCAAGCCTCATCCGGCAATGGTTCTTGCTGCGCTGGCCGAAACAGGCGTTGATCCGAAGAATGCCGTCATGATTGGCGACACAAGCTTTGACATGGAAATGGGCCGGGCCGCCGGTGTACGAACGATGGCTGTCACTTGGGGTTACCACCCTGGCGAGAGGCTCGCCCGCTGTCAGCCTGATGCCACTGTGGACAATTTCGCGGCACTTCATGCCGCTATTCTGAATAGCCTGGAACTGACCGATGACTGAATGGGCCCGCAAGCGCTTCTGGACCGACACAAAGGTTGTCGAGGCCACAGGTGGATACGAAGTGCAGCTTGATGGACGCAGCCTGAAGACGCCCGCGAAATCGGCACTGATCCTTCCCAACCTGCAGGTCGCAGAGCTTCTGCGCGACGAGTGGGAGGCTCAGCAAGAAGTGGTCGACCCTGAAACCATGCCCGCCACACGCATGGCGAATTCAGCCATCGACAAGGTCGCGCCGCAGCAGCGCGAGGTGGCTGAGCTTATTGCGGCATACGGCGAAAGCGATTTGCTTTGCTATCGTGCGACAACCCCGCAGGAGTTGATCGAGAGGCAGGCGCAGGCATGGGATCCGATTCTCGGGTGGGCGGCGGTCAAGCTGGGTGCGCAACTCGAAACAGCGGCTGGCGTAATGTTCGTGCCGCAGCCCGTAGATAGTGTCGCGGCGCTGACGCGGCGGGTTCATCGGTTCAACCATTGGCAGCTCGCGGCATTTCATGATCTCGTGGCGCTGTCTGGATCTCTGGTCATCGGATTTGCCGCAGCCGCAAGGCATCTGCCCCTTGATCATCTATGGGGCGTTTCCCGCATCGACGAGACTTGGCAACAGGAACAGTGGGGCGTCGATGAGGAAGCCGCGCAGGCTGCCGAAACCAAGCGTGATGCCTTTCTGCGTGCCGGTCATTTTCTTAGCCTTCTGCTCTGAAATCCGGCGTTTCGTGGTCTGAACTTGGGCAATTGCCGCTTCGTTATGCAGATATATCGCGAAATCTAACGATTCATAGATTTCTTCGGGCGCGCTTTGACTTGACGGATTAACCTCGAGATGCCCACACTCGCATACGCGAGGGAGACCCCGCGCAACAAAAAATCAAATTGGCGTTTGTTTTGATGCCGAATAAATGCCACCATTTCACATGGTGGACCATCAGGAAGAGGTAAAAATGAAGAAGACTGTGTTAATTGGTGCTCTTGCATTGGCAGGCGTGACCGCAGGCGGGGCAGCAGCGGCGACGCTTGATGATGTGAAGGCGCGCGGGCATCTGAATTGCGGGATCAGCACGGGTCTTGTCGGTTTCGCGTCACAGGACGCACAGGGCGAATGGCAAGGCTTTGATGTTGCGGTCTGCCGTGCTGTGGCCGCCGCCATCTTCGGCGATCCGACTGCAGTCGAGTTTTCACCGGTGACGAACAAGGTTCGTTTCGAGGTGCTGAATTCTGGCGAAATCGACATGCTGTCGCGTAACACGACTTGGACATACTCGCGCGACGTGGACCTGAAGCTCGAATTTGCTGGCGTGAACTACTATGATGGTCAGGGCTTTCTTGTCCCGAAAGAACTGAGCGTCACATCCGCGAAGGAACTGGATGGCGCGACTGTCTGCATCCAGTCGGGTACGACGACGGAATTGAACCTTGCGGACTTCTTCCGCGTGAACAACATCAGCTATACGCCGGTTCCGATTGCGACCGCGGCAGAAGCGCAGCAGCAGTATCTTGCCGGTGCATGCGACGTCTATACCACGGACGCATCCGGTCTGGCTGCGACACGTGCGGCTTTTGAAGATCCGTCCGCGCATGTGATCCTGCCGGAGATCATCTCCAAGGAACCACTCGGTCCGCTTGTTCGCCATGGCGACAATGAATGGGGTGACATCGTACGTTGGTCGCTGAACGCGCTGATCGCTGCCGAAGAGTTGGGCGTTACCTCGGCCAATGTCGAAGAACTGTCCGCAGGGACGAGCAATCCGGAAATCAACCGTCTGCTTGGTTCTGAAGGCAATCTCGGCGAGATGATCGGCCTGGAAAACGACTGGGCCAAGAACATCATCATGGCCGGCGGCAATTACGGCGAAATCTTTGAGCGTTACATCGGTGAGAACACCCCGATTGGTCTGGCGCGCGGCCTGAACGCGCAGTGGACCAATGGTGGTTTGCTCTACTCGCCGCCGTTCCGCTAAGTAAAGAGATCAGGGCGCGATCAACATCGCGCCCTTTTTCTATCTGAATGTCAGACCGAGCGTCGCATATGCCACGCCCGCACCTGCCGCCGTACCCCGGTTCGCAGACAGGAATCCTATTATGACGTCAATTTCCGATGTGCCCGGTCCGAAGTTCCATCTGGGAATGCTGCTCAACGATAAGCGTTATCGTGGCTATACCTTCCAGTTCTTCGCCCTTCTTGCGCTTGTCGCGCTGTTTTCGTGGCTGATCTCCAACGCCGTCGCGAACCTTGCCACGCTGGGCAAGGATATCTCTTATGAATTCTTGTTCGAGCCTGCAGGCTATGACATCAGCCCGCAGCTCATTCCTTTCGAAAGTACCGACACCCACCTGCGCGCGGCGTTCGTCGGCGTCCTCAACACGTTGCTTGTCGCATTTCTGGGTTGCGTGACTGCAACGATCATCGGGGTCGTTGTCGGCGTGCTTCGCCTGTCAAGCAACTGGCTCGTCTCGAAACTGATGGCCGTCTATGTCGAGATTTTCCGCAACATTCCGGTTTTGATATGGATCCTGATCATCTTCAATGTGATGGCCAATGCGCTGCCGCAGCCGCGGGCCTTCCGTGGAGAAGATGCACAGGCCAGCATGTTGTTGGACGCTTTCGCCTTTACCAATCGCGGCGTCTATATCCCGAGACCTGTTTGGCTGGATGGGTCCGCGGTTGTCGTGACCGTGTTTCTGCTGTCACTTGCGGCGATCTGGGGGCTGAAAAAATACGCGATCAAGCAGTTGTATTCCAAGGGGCGCGAAGTCCCCGTCCTGCCTATATCCATCGGACTGTTTTTCGTCCCGACGCTGCTGGCGTATTTCCTGCTGGGTCAGCCGGTCAAGCTGGAGCTACCGGGGATCACGGGCTTCAACTTTTCAGGCGGTATCCGCATCACGGGGCCGATGATTGCCCTTTGGCTCGCGCTGGCGCTGTATACTGGTGCCTTTATTGCCGAAAACGTCCGCGCGGGCATTCTGGCCATCAGCAAGGGGCAGGCAGAGGCAGCCGCGTCGCTCGGCTTGCGGCCGCGCCGGATCATGAGCCTTGTCATCCTGCCGCAGGCGCTGCGGGTCATCATCCCGCCGCTGATTTCCCAGTACCTGAACCTGACCAAGAACTCGTCGCTGGCGGCGGCGGTCGGCTACATGGACATCACGGGAACGCTGGGCGGTATCACGCTGAATCAGACAGGACGAAGTTTCGAAGCCGTGCTTCTGCTGATGGTGTTCTACTTGCTGATCTCGTTGTCCATCGCGCTGGTGATGAACATCTATAACAATAGCGTAAAGCTGAAGGAGCGCTGAGATGTCAGATACACACGCGCAATCCGTTGCTTACGTTCGCGAAACAGCGATCCCACCTGCACCGCCGCCAGCCAATGAGACGGGTGTCATCAAGTGGCTGCGTGAGAATATGTTTGGCTCCGTCGCCAACGCGATCATGACCATCCTTGCATTGTGGGCGATCTATGCCGTCTTGTCGGTGGTCTTGCCATGGGTAGTGAATGGCGTGTGGGACGCCGACTCGATCCGTGATTGCCGCGAGAAGTTGGGCGACCAGGTCGGGGCTTGTTTTGCTGTTGTCAAAGAGCGTTGGCCGCAGCTCGTCTTCGGTAATTATCCGTCTGAACATTACGGACGGGCGATCATAGCCTTCGTGTTGCTGTTCGTTGCACTGGCTCCCATTCTGTTTTTCGAACTGCCCAGAAAAATGCTGTGGTTTACTGGACTGTACCCGTTCCTGGCCTATTGGCTGATCTGGGGCGGCACGCTCTGGACGCCGGTCGTGGCGCTAATGGGCGTAGTGTTCGCGTTCTTTGCGTACCGCCTGATCGCCAATCGGTCGTTCTTCGGCGCGCTCATCGTCGGTCTGGTCGCACTTTTGGTGTTCTGGCTGCTGTTCGTTGCACCATTGTCCAACCTGTTTGCCGCGATCGTTCCGCTGCGGCTGGAGACGGTTCAAAGCCGCGAAATCGGTGGTTTCATGATCAATTTCATCCTTGGTACCACCTGTATTTCGCTATCTCTGCCGCTTGGCATCGCGCTGGCGTTGGGGCGTCGGTCGAACCTGCCGATCATCAAGACGATCTGCGTTTTGTTTATCGAGTTCATCCGCGGTGTGCCGTTGATCACTTTGCTGTTCGTAGCGTCGGTGATGCTTGCCTACTTCCTGCCGCCGGGTGCGAATTTCGACCTGATCATTCGCGTCATCATCATGATCACCCTGTTCGCGTCGGCCTATATCGCCGAGGCAATTCGGGGTGGTCTGGCGGCGCTGCCGAGCGGCCAATACGAGGCGGGCGACAGTCTGGGGCTGGATTACTGGCAACAGATGCGACTGATCATCCTGCCACAGGCGCTGAAGATCTCGATCCCGTCCATCGTCAACATCGCCATCGGCCTGTTCAAGGACACGACGCTGGTGTCGATCATTTCCATGTTCGACGTGCTGGGCATGATTGGTGGACCAATCCTGTCCTCGACGGAATGGTTCGGCGTTTACTGGGAACTCTATGCCTTTGCGGGCGTGATGTTCTTCGTCTTTTGCTACGGCATTTCACAATATTCGCAATATCTCGAGCGCAAACTCGCGACCGATCACCGATAGGAGCCTTCCATGAGTGATGTATCCATGGCCACGCAGGCACCCGCCTCAAAACCCGTAAGCGACGAAATCGCGATCGAAATCAACAATATGAACAAGTGGGTATGGCACCTTCCACGTGCTGCGCGACATTGACCTGACGGTCTATCGCGGCGAGCGCATCGTGATCTGCGGGCCGTCGGGGTCGGGCAAGTCGACGCTGATCCGCTGTATCAATGCGCTTGAAGAACACCAGAAGGGCAGCATCACGGTCGACGGCACGGTCTTGTCATCGGATGTGAAAAACATCGACAGGGTCAGGTCCGAAGTCGGGATGTGCTTCCAGCACTTCAACCTCTTTCCGCATTTGACCATCCTGGAAAACTGCACGCTCGCGCCGATCTGGGTACGTAAGACGCCGAAGAAGGAGAAGCCGAAGAAACGGCGATGCATTTCCTTGAGAAGGTGAAAATCCCCGATCAGGCGTACAAGTATCCCGGTCAGCTATCCGGCGGTCAGCAGCAGCGTGTGGCCATCGCCCGCAGTCTGTGCATGAAGCCGCGCATCATGTTGTTCGATGAACCGACCTCCGCGCTTGATCCAGAGATGATCAAGGAAGTGCTCGACACCATGATCGAGTTGGCCGAGGATGGAATGACCATGCTGTGCGTGACTCACGAAATGGGCTTTGCCCGCCAGGTCGCGCACCGCGTGATCTTCATGGACCAAGGGCAGATCGTCGAACAGAATGAACCTGAGCAGTTCTTCAAGAACCCCAGAAGCGAGCGGACCAAGCTGTTCCTCAGCCAGATCCTCGGTCACTGAGGTTTAATCTGTCAGGTCGCGCGGAACCAGAAAGGCCCTCACGCGACCGGACCGCTTCTTCAGATCGGTCCAATCGTCGATCTTGAATTCAGCGATCATGGTCGCGCCCGTTGGATACTGCGCGAATTTGGGGTGATCGGGCGCTTCCTTGACGATCAGACTGGCAAACGCCGCAAGCCCCGGATTGTGTCCGACCAGTGCCACCGTCTTGCCCTTGGCGGCGCGGAGCTTTTCCAGGATATCTTCCGGGGAGGCGTGATACAGCGTGTCCAGAAGCTTGGGTTCCACCGGCTTCATCATGGCTGCCGCAATACGTGCCCAGGTTTCGACTGTTCTTGTTGCTGTCGAACACAGCACCTGATCCGGCTTGGCCTTCTGGTCTGTCAGCCAGCCGCCGATCGCATCTGCCGCCCGTCGCCCGCGTCCGTTCAAGGGGCGGTCGTGGTCGGAGAGCATCGCATCGCTCCAACTGGATTTGGCGTGGCGGATTAGAATGAGACGTCTCATATCACTTCGATCTGATGATTGAACCGGCCCCATGATCGGTAAACAGCTCAAGAAGGCAAGCGTTTGGCGCACGACCATCGAGAATTACTGACGCTCGGACACCCTGTTCCAGTGCCGCAAGTGCCGTTTCGGTCTTAGGGATCATGCCGCCCGCAATCGTTCCGTCGGAAGTCATTTCCCTGATCTGTGCTGCAGTCAGTTCCGTGACAACCTCGCCAGCTTCGTTTTTCACGCCCGGCACGTCCGTCAGCAAGAGCAGGCGGTCCGCTTTCAGCGCTCCGGCAATCGCGCCGGCTGCCGTGTCGCCGTTGATGTTGAAGGTCTGCCCGTCGGGGCCGATTCCGATAGGAGCGATGACGGGGATGATGTTGGCATCGAATAGCGTGCGCAGGACGCCGGTGTTCATCTGGTGCGGGCGTCCGACAAAGCCTAGCGTCTGATCGGCCTGTTCACACTGGATCAAATTGTCGTCCTTGCCCGACAGGCCTACCGCGTGGCCGCCTTGCGAATTGATTGCGGCGACGATGCGTTTGTTCACAAGCCCTGACAGGACCATCTCGACCACGTCCATCGTGGCGGCATCGGTCACGCGCTTGCCGCCCACGAATTCAGACTGCACCCCCAGCTTGTCGAGCATTTCGTTGATCATCGGGCCGCCGCCATGCACTATGACCGGGTTGACGCCGACCTGGCTCATCAAGGCGATGTCGCGCGCAAAACTGATCATTGCCTCGTTACTGCCCATCGCATGCCCGCCGAGCTTGATTACGACGGTCGCGCCCTCGTAGCGTTGCAGGTAGGGCAGGGCTTCGGACAACGTCCGGGCGGTGGCTATCCAGTCGCGGTTCATGGCGGTCTGTGGTCTCATCTCTCGGTTCCCATGGGTTTGGAATGTGTTATTCGGTTGGAACGTCCCTGCCAAGGGTCAGGTGAGCGGAGGAAAGATGAGCGACAGAACCAAAACCTTGTTGCTGACAGGAGCAAGTCGCGGGATTGGCCATGCGACGGTGAAGAAATTCTCCGCCGAAGGCTGGCGGGTGCTGACCTGTTCCCGCCACGCATTCGACCCGCGCTGTCCTTGGCCCGGTGGCGAAGAAAACCACATCCAGATCGATCTTGCCGACCCAAACCACACGATCGAGGCGATCGAGGCGATCCGCGAAAAGCTGGGTGGCAAACTGGATGGGCTGGTCAACAATGCGGGTATATCGCCCAAGGACGATGCGGGCGGACGGCTGAATACATTGAACACGGATCTGCGAACATGGGGGCATGTGTTCCATGTGAATTTCTTTGCGCCGGTCGTTCTTGCCCGTGGGCTGAAGGATGAACTGGCGGCGGCGCAAGGGGCGGTCGTGAATGTGACATCCATTGCTGGCAGCCGCGTGCATCCCTTCGCCGGGGCCGCATATGCCACGTCCAAGGCGGCGCTTGCCGCACTGACGCGGGAAATGGCGCATGATTTCGGCCCGTTGGGCGTGCGCGTCAATGCCATTGCGCCGGGCGAGGTTGAAACCTCGATCCTCAGCCCCGGCACCGAAAAGATCGTCGAGAAACTGCCGCTGCGCCGTCTAGGCCAGCCGTCAGAGATTGCGGATGTGATTTATTTCCTGTGCAGCGAGGGATCGACCTATGTCACCGGGACCGAGATCGAGGTCAACGCAGGCCAGCACGTCTAAGGTTATTCCAGCCCGGCGATGATGCTGCGCAGCGTGACGATTCCGTCGCCCTTCTCTGACGAGGTCATCACCAGTTCGGGATAAGCGGCGGGGTGTTTGGACAGCTTGGTCCGTACCTGATTCAGCATTGGTTCGACGTCTTTCGCCTTTACCTTGTCGCCCTTGGTCAAAACCACTTGGAACGGCACGGCCGAGGTGTCTAGCAGCGACATGATTTCATCATCCACCGCTTTTATGCCATGGCGCGAATCGATCAGAACGAACGCGCGCCGTAGCGTTTGGCGACCTGAAAGATAAGCTTTCAGTAGCCGCTGCCATTTCTCGACCACTGCGACGGGTGCGTTGGCAAAGCCATAGCCGGGCAAATCGACCAGATACAGGTGATCGCGCTCGAAGTAATTGATTTCCTGCGTCCGGCCCGGTGTGTTGGACGCGCGCGCAAGGCCCCTGCGGCCCGTCAGCGCGTTGATCAGCGAAGATTTCCCCACGTTGGAACGCCCGGCGAAACAGACCTCCAGCCGGTCAGCCGGCGGCAGGCCATCCATCGCGACGACGCCCTTCAGAAATGTCGTCTCACCCGCGAACAGCATGCGGCCCTTTTCGCGGCTAAGATCATCCGGTTCGTCGACGATGGGAAAGGCGAGAGTGTTCATTCTGCGGTCCTCAGTACATCCAGATCCGCCCCGCGAATCGCATTGAGATTGCGCCCGATCTTTTCAACCGGCCAGTCCCACCAGGCAATGTCCAGAAGCGCATCGACCGTTTCCTCGTCGAAGCGCCTTTTCACGACCTTCGCCGGGTTGCCGGCAACCAAGGCGTAGGGAGGCACGTCTTTCGTGACGACGGTCTTGGCGGCGATGATGGCGCCGGCTCCGATCTTTACACCGGGCATGAGTGTGGCGTCCGTCCCGATCCACACATCCGATCCGATCAGCGTGTCGCCCTTGTGGCCTGCTTCCCAGCTTTGCGGGTCGAAACCCTCTTCCCAGCCACCGCCGAAGATGTTGAAAGGGTAGGTCGAGAAACCCGTCATCGCATGCGTGCCGCCATTCATGAAGATCTTCACGCCGCTCGCGATGGCCACAAATCGACCGATGATCAGCTTGTCGCCGACGAAGTCGAAATGATGAAGTACGTTTCTTTCAAAGAACGTCTCGGGTTCGTTCGGGTCGTCGTAATAGCTGAATTCGCCGACTTCGGTGTTCGAAATATCCTTCGCGAGCGGTTTCAGAAATACCACACGCGGAAAGCCGTCCATTGGATGCAGTGTGTCGGGTGAGGGACCGGTCATGTCAGCCTCAATGCGTCACCTGGGGCGATACGACCGCCGGTGGAAACGGTGACATAGATGCCGAAATCGCGATGCCCCCAGTTGCTCTGTAGCACGCCCAGCGTGTCGGTGTCGCGTTCGCCGGTCTCTGGATTCGTTGCTGTGGCGAGGCACCGCGTGATACGTTCTTGGACCTTCAATTCGACATCGCGAATGCGAATGGTCTCGCCGATCCAGTCGAATTCCGACCATGCTTCGGGGCCGTCGATCCAGATATTCGCGCGGAACCGGTCTGGCGAAAGTTCAGTTCCGACGGCAGCGCTCAGCGCGCGCAAAGATGCGAGATTGCCAATGCTGATGGACGGAAACGCGGAGTCGGTCATGCCTTGTTCCCCCGCCCGGATCAGCCCCGTGGAGGCCGCGCGCCCTTCGGGCATCAGCGGTTGAACCCAGTCGATGAACCGTGCGGCGTCGGCGGTATCGTCGGGGTTGATAGTGATTTCGGCCTGCTCCGGGTGCCGAAGCGTGACATGTTCGCTCTGTTCGTCAAGATGCGCCGTGATCGCCATCAATTGCGGCGCCTTGGCCCCGCGTGAAAAATTGGGACAGGGCGACCATTGGCCGCCCTGTGCTTTACTGGCTTCATGTGTGACCGCCCAGATGCGGTCCCAGGGGAAGGTCTGGCCCGCCGTGAGCGTCACCTCTTGCAGGGCTTCTCGCCCGTGCGCCTTGATCGGATGACGCCAGAGAGCTGCGACCTGGCCCGTCATTTCGCCTCTGTCTTCTTTTTCTTGTTGAAGCTGGATTTGATGTTTCCGAACACGTCTGGCTTGTATCCATGGCTTCGCATGATCGCGTATTGCTGGATGAAGGTGATCGTGTTGTTCGTGATCCAGTACAGGACCAGGCCGCTGGCAAAGCTGCCCAGCATGAACATGAAGATCCACGGCATCCACGCGAAGATCATCGCCTGGGTCTGATCGGTGGGCGCGGGGTTCAGCTTCTGCTGAAGCCACATGGAGATACCCAGAAGGATCGGCAGCACACCCAGCGAAATGATCGCCAGCAACGACCCGGCCTCCGGCGGCGCAAAGGGCAGCAGGCCGAAGAGGTTCAGGATTGAGGACGGATCAGGTGCAGACAGGTCGCGAATCCAGCCGATGAACGGCGCATGACGCAATTCGATCGTGACGAAGATCACCTTGTAGAGCGAGAAGAAGATCGGGATCTGCAAAAGCAGCGGCAGACAACCCGAGGCCGGATTGACCTTTTCCTTCTTGTAGAGCGCCATCATCTCCTGTTGGAGCTTCTGACGGTCGTCGCCTGCACGTTCCTTCAGCTTTTCCATCTCGGGCTGTAGTTCTTTCATCTTCGCCATCGAGGCATAGGATTTATATGCCAGCGGGAAGAGGACCGCCTTGATGATGATGGTCAACGCGATGATTGAAAAGCCCATGTTGCCGATCAGCGCGTGCAGGTGGTGCAGCACCCAGAAGATCGGCTTGGTCAGGAAGAAGAACCAGCCCCAGTCGATGGAATCAAGGAAACGGTCGAAGCCCTTGTCTTTCTCGTAATTGCGGATGGTTTCCCATTCCTTCGCGCCAGCGAACAGGTAGGTTGTCGTTTCGGCGGTCTGACCCGGCGCGACGGACATCGTCGGCAGGCGTGTCTCCGTTTGATAGACGTCATTGCTTGCCGAATACTTCGCGACAGAGGTGAAGCCCTGACCCGGTGCGGGCAGCAAGGAAGTCATCCAGTACTTGTCGGTGAAGCCGACCCAGCCATTTTCCGAAACACTGATCGTTTCAACATTGGCGTTTTCTGCCTGCGAGAAGTCCATATCCGGCATGTCAGCATACTTGGTTTCTTCAAGCTCGCCGTCGGACATGCGCACGACGCCTTCGTGCAGGATGAAGAATTTCTTGGTGTCGGGCTCGCCATGCCGTGCAACGATTCCGTAGGGCGCAAGACGCTGTTCGCTGTCAGTGGTGTTTTCGACCGACTGCTTCACGGTGAACAGGAACTTGTCGTCTACTGAAATCTCGCGGCGGAAGGTCAGACCAGCGCCATTGTCCCAGACCAGCGTGACCGGGCTGCCCGGCGCAAGCGTTTCGCCGCTTTCGACCTGCCATTCGGTGTTCGATCCCGGCACCTGATCGTAGTTAAGCGTGCCTCCCGGGGCCCAGCCATAGAGTGCGTAGTATGAGTTGCCGGTACCAACAGGCGACAGCAGTGTGACGTTCTCTTCATCCTTAAGGGTGACGAAGTAATCCTTCAGCGCCAGATCGTCGATCCGGCCACCAGTCAACGAAATGGACCCCGCCAGGCTTGGCGAATCAATGTCCAGACGTGCGCCTTCGGCCAGCGCTGTTTCACGCGTTTCCTGAGGTGTCGCCAGTGAAGGAGGTGTCGGGGCCGTGTCGGTGGCCTGCTGGTCAGGCGCTGTTGCAACTACTTGCTCGGGATCGGTCGTTGGGGTTTGCTCTTCTGGTGGGAAAAGCAGGAACCACACCAGGATCACGATGAAACTGAGCGCGGTGGCCAATATCAGGTTCTTATTCTGATCGTCCATCTGGAAACTAACACCTCAATGGTCGGAATTGCTGCAGGTTCAACAGGTGCGAACCCTAAAGGTCAAGCTGTTTTGCCCATTTGCTCGGGCAGAGTTTGGCTACACTGTACTGTCACGCAGCGTTGGGATCGGGTTTTCTTCTGGGCTGTACGCAGTGTCGCGGGTAAGTCCGGCGAAGTCGAAAAGCTTTGGGTCAAGCAGGTGGGAGGGGCGCGTATTGGTCAGCGCCTTGAACATTTTTTGCCGCCGTCCGGGGCTGTTCTTTTCCCATTGGTCGAGAATCTGTTTCACCTGCTGGCGTTGAAGCCCGTCCTGCGACCCGCACAGATCGCATGGAATGATTGGATAGTTCATGGACTTGGCGAACTTCTCGCAGTCGGCTTCGGCAACATGGGAGAGCGGTCGATAGACGAACAGGTCGCCTTCTTCGTTCACCAGCTTAGGCGGCATCGTTGCAAGACGGGAGCCGTGGAAGAGGTTCATGAAGAATGTCTCAAGGATGTCGTCACGATGATGGCCCAGTACGACTGCTGAACAGCCTTCCTCGCGCGCGATACGGTACAGGTTGCCGCGGCGCAGGCGTGAACACAGCGCACAATAGGTGCGCCCCTGTGGCACTTTGTCCACGACGATGGAATAGGTGTCCTGATACTCGATTCTGTGCGGTACGCCCATGCGCTCCAGAAACTTTGGCAGGACCGTGGCGGGGAAGCCGGGTTGCCCCTGGTCCAGATTGCAGGCCAGCAGGTCCACGGGCAGAAGCCCCCGCCATTTCAGTTCATAGAGAATCGCAAGGAGCGTGTAGCTGTCCTTGCCGCCCGACAGACAAACCAGCCAGCGCGCGTCACGCTCGATCATGCCGTAGTGTTCGATTGCCTCGCGGGTCTGGCGCACAATCCGCTTACGCAGCTTCTTAAATTCGGTGCTGGTAGGTGCGCCGTGAAACAGCGGGTGGATATCGTCTGTATCGTCCAGCATTGCTGCTCCTCAGTACTTTCGCGGCGGCACGTCGTCCACGCCGAAGCCGCCCCACGGGTGGCAGCGTCCAAGACGTTTCAGCGTCAGCCATCCCCCGCGCAGCCCCCCATGCACGCGAAGCGCTTCCATCGCGTAGGCCGAACAGGTCGGGTCGTACCGGCAATTGCGGCCAACCCATGGCGAAAACGTCAGCCGGTAAGCGCGAACGGGCAAGGACAGTATGAACGCAAGCGGCGTCATTTGCGTGTCGCCTCGCCGTGCAGCTTCCTGAGCGCCCTCGCCAAATCGGTCTGCAACTGCGCGAAGTCACGCTGGGCAGTTGCATCGCGGCGACCGATCAGCACATAATCCCAGCCTTCCCGAGCGTTTGCGGGCAGAACCAGTCGCGACAGTTCCCGCAGGCGACGCTTGGCGCGATTGCGGGCGACCGCGTTGCCAACCTTTTTCGAACAGGTGAATCCCACGCGGATCGTATCGCCTGCCTCATCCGGTTTGCGCCGGCGTCCTTGCACGACAAAACCCGGCGTAGCCTGACGCCGGGCTCGGGAAGCCTTCAAAAAATCCGCTCTCTTGCGCAGCGTATCCAACGCCCGAGGCATGTGCGTCTCGGGCGCGTCATGCGTCCCGATCCCAACCATGCCGCGGCCTTCAGATTAGGCGCTGAGCGACTTGCGGCCGCGTGCGCGACGTGCGTTCAGGATCTTACGGCCGGCTTTGGTTGCCATGCGCGCACGGAACCCGTGACGGCGTTTGCGAACAAGGTTGCTCGGCTGATAGGTGCGTTTCATAGCTCCAACTCCATTCAGATCGGCCCGTCAGCGAATGCGAGTGGAGGGCCGGAAAACATTCGAAGCCCCGCATTTACGCGTCAAGTTGAGACGAGTCAATTCACGCTGGCCCGATTCTTTCGGGGAATCGGCACCTGCGAGGCGATTTCGGCGCTCATTACAGTATCGGGAAATGTTTCGCAAGGAATGCGATTGGATCACGGGACATCAATGCGCTGTGAATGGGCTGTCGCTTTCCATGGGCAAACGTCATTCTATGTCAAAAGCTTCGGAGAAATACGGTCATGAGTTCCGCGCAACCCCCCGACGGGTCTTCATCTCTAAAGCGCTTGCCGCTGATCGTCGTCATGGTGGTCGCCGCGATCGGGGTTTTCACCCTGCGCGACGTGCTGACCCTCGACGCGCTGGCCAAACATCGCGAGGCATTGCTGGCCTATCGCGACGCGCATTACGGGCTGACCGTACTGTTGTTCGTACTCTTCTATGTCGTAATTGTTGCCTTCAGCCTTCCGGGTGCGACTATTGCAACCCTGACCGGGGGCTTCCTGTTCGCCACCTTTCCCGGCGTCCTGTTCAACGTTACCGGCGCGACTTTGGGGGCGATCTGCATCTTCATGGCGGCGCGCTGGGGGCTTGGGGAAAAGCTCTCGCAAAAGATGGGCGCCTCAAGTGGCACCGTGCGCAAGATCAAGGATGGTATAGACGCGAACCAGTGGGAGATGCTGTTCCTGATCCGGCTGGTTCCGGCCGTGCCCTTCTTCGTCGCCAACCTTGTGCCTGCGTTGGTCGGTGTTCCTCCGTCCCGCTTTGCCATCACGACGTTTTTGGGGATCATTCCTGGCGCGCTGGTCTACACGTCGGTCGGTGCGGGGCTAGGCGAGGTGTTCGAATTGGGCGGCGCACCGGATTTGGGCGTGATCTTTGAGCCCCGTTTCATGCTACCTATTCTGGGTTTGTGTCTGCTGGCGCTTTTGCCGATCCTGCTCAGGGCCCTGCGCGGCAAGAAAGGACTGTGACGGATGGAAAAGATCGAGTGTGATATCTGTGTCATCGGCGGTGGCTCTGGCGGCCTGTCCGTTGCGGCGGGGGCTGTGCAAATGGGAGCGAGTGTTGTGTTGCTGGAGCACGGCAAGATGGGGGGCGATTGCCTGAACTACGGCTGCGTGCCGTCCAAGGCGTTGATCGCGGCAGGCAGGCGGGCCCATGCGATGACCGGCGCCAATCGTTACGGAGTTGCTAACATGGAGCCGCAGGTCGACTTCGGCGCGGTCAAGGATCATGTGTTTGGTGTGATCGACGCCATTGCTCCCGTTGACAGCCAGGAACGGTTCGAGGGTCTGGGCGTCCGCGTTATTCGCGAGACCGGGCATTTCATTTCTGACAGTGAACTGGAAGCCGGTGATTTCCGGATCAAGGCAAGGCGCTTTGTGATCGCCACCGGATCAAGTCCCTTCGTTCCTCCGATCCCCGGATTGGGGGATGTCGAATACTACACGAATGAAACGATCTTTGAATTGCGGGAAAGGCCAAGCCATCTCATCGTCGTGGGTGGTGGCCCGATCGGGGTCGAACTGGCGCAGGCGCATCGTCGGCTTGGCAGCGAGGTGACAGTGATCGAGGGCGTGCGTGCGCTCGGAAAGGATGATCCCGATTTCGCGGCGATCGTGTTGGATCAACTGCGGGCGGAGGGTGTCGAGATCATCGAGGGAGCACAGGCAGAACGCGTGAGCCGGTCGGATGACGGCATCGTCGTGCATCTTCCAGAAGGACGGGATGTGCATGGCAGCCACCTTCTGATGGCAGTAGGGCGCCGGGCGAATGTTGATAGCCTTGATGCGGACAAGGCGGGGATCGACACCAACCGGGCAGGGATTGTGGTCGACGACAGGCTTCGCAGCAGCAACCGCCGCGTCTATGCGGTGGGCGACGTGGCCGGGCGTATGCAGTTTACCCATGTGGCAGGGTACCATGCGGGGATCGTCATCCGTCAGACGCTGTTTGGCTTGCCTGCCAAAGCCAAGCAGGATCACATCCCGTGGGTGACATATTCTGACCCGGAATTGGCACAAATTGGTCTAACTGAAGATCAGGCACGTACAGAACATGGTGACCGAGTGGAGATCGCCCGTTTCGATTTTGCCGAGAACGATCGCGCGCAAACAGAGCGTGCGACGGTTGGGCGCATAAAAGTGATGGTTGTGAAGGGGCGACCGGTGGGTGTGTCCATTGTCGGTAAAAATGCGGGGGAACTAATTTCGCTTTGGTCGCTTGTGATTGCTAATGGAATGAAAATGAGCGCAGTGGCCGGAATGGTCGCCCCTTACCCAACTATAAGCGAGATTAACAAACGGGTGGCGGGTGCCTATTTCTCACCAAGACTGTTTGACAATCCCACCGTAAAACGCGTGGTTGGTCTGGTGCAGAAGGTTCTGCCCTGACGCTGCAAGGGACAAGAATGATCAATTCGCTATCCGGCCGTTTCCTGCTGTTGACGATCCTGTTCGTCATGCTGGCCGAGGTGTTGATCTTCGTGCCGTCCGTGGCCCGCTTTCGGGAAGACTATTTACTGAGCAGGCTTGAACGCGCGCAAATTGCCTCCTTGGCATCGCTCGGCCATGATATGATTGACCCGGAGGTCGAGCGAGAGTTGCTGGACAACGCGGGTGTCTACAACGTCGTGCTGCGCCGCAACGAGATAAGCGAACTCGTGCTTTCCTCGCCCATTCCCGCACCGATTTCGGAAACCGTCGATCTGCGTCAATCCACTCCGTTCGTGCTGATGCGCGATGCCCTGAAATGTTTACTGAATCCAAAGAAGGAGATCATTCGCGTGGTTGGTTACCCCACGCGAGCCGCCGGCGTTTTGATCGAAGTGACCATGCCGACCGAACCGCTACGCCAGGCGATGTTCAGCTTCGGGCTGCGTATTCTGGTATTGTCGGCTGTTATTTCGATCATGACGGCAGCGCTGCTGTTCTTCTGCGTGCGCTACCTGTTGGTTATCCCGATTAAGGGCGTCGTAGAGCACATGAAGGTCTACGCGGAAGAGCCGGAAGACGCCCGTCGCATCATTGAACCGCAAGCAAGTGTGCGGGAACTGCGCGAAGCCGAAGATACGCTGCAGTCGATGCAGAAAGAACTGACCTCTGCGCTAAGGCAGAAGCAGCATCTGGCACAACTCGGCGCGGCGGTGGCAAAAGTCAGCCATGATTTGCGGAACATGCTTACCACGGCGCAGCTTTTCGCCGACAGAATGGAGCACAGCAATGATCCTCGCGTCGCGCGGGCAGCACCGAAGCTGGTGAACTCCATTAGCCGCGCAGTCAATCTGTGCGAGGCCACTCTGGCCTTTGGGCGGGCCGAGGAGCCGCCGCCCCAGTTGTCACGCGTCCAGATGCGTGCCCTAGTCGATGACGTTCTGGAAAACGAGAGATTGGCGCTGTGTCCGCAAAAGGTAGACTACATCAATCGCGTGTCAAACGCGATGATGGTGCGCTGCGATTCCGATCAGATGATGCGCGTGCTCGGTAATCTCGTGCGTAACGCACGGCAAGCGATCGGTGCGATGGGTCGACAGGGCGCAGTGACTGTCAGTAGCGAAGAAGACGACAAGTTCTGGATCATCGACGTGACGGATACGGGACCGGGTCTGCCCAAGAAGGCGCGCGATCATTTGTTCACACCGTTTCAGGGTGGGGCCACAAAGGGGGGCACGGGCCTGGGGCTAGCCATTTCGGCGGAACTGGTTAAAGGCCATGGAGGAAGACTGGAGTTGCTGCGTAGCGATGAGGAGGGGACGGTCTTCCGTGTGAGCCTTCCCAAGGGTTCCGCTATGTCGGTTCAGAATTCCTGAATTTTCTGCTTGCAGTCCCGGCTTGGAACCACTAGTTCACGCTTCACGACGCGCTGGTAGCTCAGTTGGATAGAGTACTTGACTACGAATCAAGGGGTCGGGGGTTCGAATCCTCCCCAGCGCGCCATTTTCCTCCAGCCGGAATACTCAAGTTTCTGCACTTGATGGCCGCTTCAGTGGTTTGATGGGGGTTAGTAGTCGTAACGATCTACCTTGAAATACAGGGCTTCGCCGGTGCCCTGATCACGGCGCACAGTGGCGTAGGGGCCGCGCATATACCATGCCTGACAATCCACGTCTGATACCACGGGCTCAGTGATCTGACGGCACCAGAAACCGTTCTGCCAGTCCCAGTTGCCTTTAACGCGATTGCCGTGGGTGACGCCGTTGAAGCTGCCACCTTTGCTAACCCAGATCCGGGTGTTCTGGTTGGTGACGACGCGATTGCCGGCAGTCGCTTGAAATTCCGCCAGGTTATCTATTCGACCGTTGGTTTCGGGCAGGATCGTGTTGACGCAAGCGGACAGGGCGAAGGCGCTGAGCAGGATCGGCAGGCGCATGGTGGCTCCTTTTGCGGCGGATATTCAATCCATGCTGATCGGTTGGCGTGGTGTCAAGAACGGCGTGCACAGGCTGTACACCGTTTGTGCACCGGACGAGAAAGCCCGTACAACATCTAACCCGCCAATTCTGGCAGGTCTGGAAATAATTTGCCGCCAGGCAATGACTGTCGAGCGGCTCGGTTTGTCCGAGCCTGTTCGAAGATGAAACGGCGGCGGGAAGGCATTTCTGCCTGTCCCTTTGTGTGATGGGACGTTCCGGATGTTCCGGATCGCGAGGTTCAGGCGCCTTGCAGCGAGCGGACCTCGATTTCCTTTTCGCCGCGGCCCTTCATTGCCATCGCTGCGGCGTGTGATGCGGCGAGCGTGGTGAAATAGGGGATGCGGGCGTTCAGCGCGGCGGAGCGCATATCGCGGCTGTCTTCCACGGCCTGATTACCTTCGGTGGAGTTCATCACCAGGGCAATGTCGCCGTTCTTGATAATGTCGACGATATGCGGGCGGCCTTCATAGACCTTGTTCACGATTTCCGTGGCGACGCCGTGGTCCTTCAGGAAAGTTGCCGTACCGCGCGTGGCGATCACGGTGAAGCCAAGATCGGACAGGGCCTGCGCCATTTCGACCAGTTGATCGGTCTTGTCGGCTTCGCGGACGGATACGAACACCTTGCCTTCGCTGGGAAGGGCTGCGCCTGCGCCCATTTGCGCCTTCAGGAAGGCCATGTGGAAATCATCGTCCGATCCCATGACTTCGCCGGTGGACCGCATCTCCGGCCCGAGGACCGTGTCCACGCCGGGGAAGCGGGCGAAGGGCAGGACGACTTCCTTGACGTTGAAGCGTTCGGTGCGGGGCGAGACCAGATCGAATTCCGTCAGCTTGGCGCCGGCCATCACGCGTGCGGCGATGGATGCAATCGGGCTGCCCACGGCCTTGGCCACGAAGGGCACGGTGCGCGACGCGCGCGGGTTGACCTCGATCAGGTAGATCGTGCCGTCCTTCACCGCGAACTGCACGTTCATCAGGCCGACGACGTTCAGGCCGAGCGCCAGGGCGCGGGTCTGGCGTTCGAGTTCCTCGATGATGCCTTCGGACAACGAATAGGGTGGCAGCGAACAGGCGGAGTCGCCGGAATGCACGCCCGCTTCTTCGATGTGCTGCATGATGCCCGCGACATGGACGTTTTCACCGTCGCACAGCGCATCGACATCAATCTCGGTTGCGCCGGACAGATAGCTGTCGAGCAGGACGGGCGACTTGCCGGAGACGACGACGGCTTCGTTGATGTAGCGTTCCAGATGCGCGGTGTCGCGGACGATTTCCATCGCGCGGCCCCCCAGCACGTAGGAGGGGCGGATCACCAGCGGGAAGCCGATGGTTTCCGCGGCCTTCATGGCTTCATCATCCGATTGGGCGATGGCATTCTTGGGCTGTTTCAGGCCCAGCTTTTCGACAAGCTGCTGGAAGCGTTCGCGATCTTCGGCCAGGTCGATCGCGTCGGGCGTTGTGCCCAGGATCGGAATACCGGCGGCTTCGAGGTCGTTGGCGAGTTTCAGCGGTGTCTGCCCGCCGAACTGGACGATGACGCCGTGCAGCGTGCCCTTTTCCTGTTCGACCCGCAGGATTTCCATGACATGTTCAAATGTCAGCGGCTCGAAATACAGCCGGTCCGAGGTGTCGTAGTCGGTGGACACTGTTTCCGGGTTGCAGTTGACCATGATGGTTTCGAAACCCGCTTCGGTCAGTGCGAAACAGGCGTGACAGCAGCAATAGTCGAACTCGATCCCCTGGCCGATCCGGTTCGGGCCGCCGCCGAGAATCACGACCTTCTTGGCGTCCGAGGGCCGGGATTCACATTCGACGTCGCCCATGACGGGGGTTTCATAGGTCGAATACATGTAGGGTGTCTGCGCCTCGAATTCGGCGGCGCAGGTGTCGATGCGCTTGAACACGGCGGTGACGCCCAGATTGTGGCGGGCGCGGCGGACCTGACCTTCGTCGCGGCCCGTCAGCTTGGCCAGACGCATATCGGTGAAGCCCATCATCTTGAGCTTGCGCAGGCCGTCGGCATCGAGCGGTAGGCCGTTCTTGCGCACATCGGCTTCGGTTTCCACGATTTCGCGGATACGGGCGAGGAACCACGGATCGAAGGCATTGATTTCGTTGATCTCGTCATCGGTGAAGCCGAACCGCATGGCTTCGGCGATGACGCGCAGGCGGTCGGGGGTTTTCAGCGACAGCGCCTTGGTCATGGCCTTGTCGATGGCCTGCTGGCTGTCGGCGTCCTTGCCGATGCGGATGGCGATATGCTCGCGCCCCGGCATCGGCCCGGTGGTGATCTGGTCTACAGGCGGCATGCCCTCGATGGCGATTTCGTCAAAGCCGGCCAGGCCCGTTTCCATCGACGCCAGCGCCTTTTGGAGCGATTCGTGAATGGTGCGACCGATAGACATGACTTCGCCCACGGATTTCATCGCGGTGGTCAGTTCGGGTTTGGCGCCGGGGAATTTCTCGAATGCAAAGCGGGGGATCTTGGTGACGACATAGTCAATGCTGGGCTCGAAGCTGGCGGGGGTGACGCCGGTGATGTCGTTGTCCAGTTCATCCAGCGTATAACCCACGGCCAGCTTCGCGGCGATCTTGGCGATGGGAAAGCCCGTGGCCTTGGACGCCAGCGCCGAGGACCGCGACACGCGGGGGTTCATTTCGATGACGACCATCCGGCCGTCTTCGGGGTTGATCGCCCATTGCACGTTCGAACCGCCGGTTTCTACGCCGATTTCACGCAGAACGGCGATCGAGCCATTGCGCATGATCTGGTATTCCTTGTCCGTGAGCGTCAGCGCGGGAGCGACGGTGACCGAGTCGCCAGTATGCACGCCCATGGGATCAACGTTTTCAATGGCGCAGACGATGATGGCGTTGTCGGCTTTGTCGCGAACGACCTCCATCTCGAATTCTTTCCAGCCCAGAAGGCTTTCGTCGATCAGGATCTGACTGACGGGGGAGGCTTCAAGACCCGTGCGGCAATACAGTTCGTAGTCGTCACGGTTGTACGCGATGCCACCGCCCGTGCCGCCCAGTGTGAAGGCAGGGCGGATGATCGCGGGAAGGCCGACATGTTCGAGCGCGGCCATGCATTCATCCATCGTGTTGGCGATGGTGGCTTTGGGGTTCTCCAGCCCAATTCGGTCCATGGCTTCGCGGAACAGCTTGCGATCCTCGGCCATCTCGATGGCCTGACGGTTCGCGCCGATGAGTTCCACGCCGTATTTGTGCAACACGCCCATATCCGCGAGCGCCAGAGACGTGTTCAGGCCCGTCTGTCCACCCATCGTGGGCAGCAGCGCGTCGGGGCGTTCCTTTTCGATGATCTTCGCGACGACTTCGGGTGTGATCGGCTCGATATAGGTGGCGTCGGCCAGGCCCGGATCGGTCATGATCGTGGCCGGGTTCGAGTTCACCAGGATGACGCGGTAGCCTTCTTCGCGCAGCGCCTTGCATGCCTGAGCGCCGGAGTAGTCGAATTCGCAGGCCTGACCGATAATGATCGGCCCCGCCCCGATGATCATGATCGACTGGATGTCGGTTCTCTTCGGCATGGGACCCTCATATTTTATTGACGGATGCTGGCGATGGCGCGCCCAAATTGTTGGGGGTTATAGACGGAGTCGGCCAAGGTGCAAGGGGAAGTGAGGGGATTCTTACGCGACGGATTTGCACTGTTCGCCGCGTTGCGCCTTCGCTATGCCCCGACTGTATCGAATGACGGATGAAAGTTGCAGATATTCTTTGACATAGGGCCATCGGGCGGGCCGTTGCGCTTTGAGCAGCCCCGCCGGATCATCGAGGCATGGGCGCCCGCTGACGTGCCGGATGCGCTTGAGGCGCTCGGCAGGGCGGATGGCTGGCTGGCGGGGTATTGCAGCTATGAGCTTGGCTATGCGCTGGAGCCGCGACTGTTGTCACTGATGCCCCGGGGGCGACGGTTGCCGTTGCTGCGGTTTGGCGTGTTCGACGGTCCTCAGGATGCGCAGATGCCCGAAGCTGCCGGGTCGTTGCTGGCACCGACGCCTGCGTGGTCAGCGGACCGGTACGCGGAGGCCTTCGCGCGGCTACATGATTATATAGCGGCGGGGGATGTCTATCAGGCCAATCTCACATTTCCCATGGAAGCAAACGCCGAAGGATCTGCCGCAGGGCTATACGGAGCGCTGGCGGCACGTCAGCCGGTGGGTCACGGCGCGTTGATCGAGCAGGAGGATCTGCCCGCGATCCTGTGCCGATCGCCGGAGTTGTTCTTCCGCGTCCAGAACGGGATGATTGAGACGAAGCCGATGAAAGGCACCATGCCGCGTGCGCTGGATGCGACCCAGGACGCGGCCAATCGGGATTGGCTGGCGGTGGATGAAAAGAACCGCGCCGAAAACCTGATGATCGTTGACCTGCTGCGCAACGATTTGTCACGGGTGTCTCAGGCGGGATCGGTCAAGGTGCCGGACTTGTTTACGGTCGAAAGCTACACCACCGTGCATCAGATGGTGTCGCGGATCACGGCCAGGTTGCGCAATAATGCGGGGCTGGAGCAGATATTGCGGGCGTTGTTCCCCTGCGGGTCCATTACAGGTGCACCCAAGCTGCGGGCGATGGAAATCATCCGCGAGTTGGAGCCTGCACCACGCGATATATATTGCGGGTCCATAGGCTGGGTTGCGCCGGACGGACGGGCCGAATTCAATGTGGCCATTCGTACGCTGATGCTGGACGGAAATCGTGCGACGTTGAACGTGGGTGGCGGGGTCGTGTGGGATTCCACTGCCGACAAGGAATACGAGGAAGCCCTGTGGAAAGCGCGTTTTGCGGACATGTCCCGGCCGATTGCAAGCTGATTGAAACGATGGGCCGATGGCCGGGCGAGGGTATCGGCCTGCTGTCATTCCACATGGCGCGGCTGCGGGCGGGCGCGGCAAGCCTGGGCTACCCGTTCGACGCGGATCGGGTCGCGGCGGCGTTGGTGGGGGATTGTGAAAATCCTCAGCGGCTGCGCTTGACGCTGGATGCGACGGGCGAGGTAGAGGTGACGACTGCATCTCTGCCACGCAATCCGCCGTTCTGGACAGTGAAAATTGCCGAGGCGCGGCTTCGCTCGGACGATCCCTGGTTAGGCATCAAGACGACCAATCGGGTGATCTATGACGAGGCGCGCGCCGATCTGCCGCCCGGGGTGGATGAATGGCTGTTTTTGAACGAACGGGGCGAGCTGTGCGAAGGCACGATCAGCAATCTGTTCGTTGTCACGGCGGACGGGCGGCATGTGACGCCCGCGCTGTCTTGCGGGTTGCTGCCCGGCGTGTTGCGGCAAAGCCTGCTGCAATCGGGGTGGCGCGAGGCGGTTCTGACGCTCGATGACCTGAAAGACGCGACGGAAGCGTTCATGGGCAACTCTTTGCGGGGGCTGATTCCCGTGCGGATGGCCCCCATCGCTTGACAAGACCCCCTCAACCCTGTGTATCGGCGCGGAACCCCAAACCCCGAGGGATATGACAGATGCACGCGTACCGTTCCCATACTTGCGATCAGCTGACGAAAGCGAATGTCGGCGATACCGTTCGCCTCTCCGGTTGGGTCCATCGGGTACGAGATCACGGCGGCGTTCTGTTCATCGACCTGCGCGACCACTTTGGCATCACGCAAGTTCTGGCCGACAGCGACAGCCCGGTTTTCGCCGAGGTGGAAAAGGTGCGGTCCGAGTGGTGCATCCGCATCGACGGGGTGGTGAAGGCGCGCGACGAAAGCCTGATCAACACCAAGCTGCCGACGGGTGAGATCGAAGTCTACATCAAGGATATGGAAGTTCTGGGCGCGGCGGGTGAGTTGCCGCTGATCGTGTTCGGCGATCAGGAATACCCCGAAGAGACGCGCCTGAAATACCGTTACCTGGACCTGCGACGCGAGAAGTTGCAGCGCAACATGAAGATGCGTTCGGACGTCGTGGCATCGATCCGCAAGCGCATGTGGGACAAGGAATTCCGCGAATTCCAGACGCCGATCATCACCGCGTCCAGCCCTGAAGGTGCGCGTGATTTCCTTGTGCCGTCGCGTCTGCATCCGGGCAAGTTCTATGCGCTGCCGCAGGCGCCGCAGCAGTTCAAGCAGCTGATCATGGTGTCGGGCTTCGACAAGTATTTCCAGATCGCGCCGTGTTTCCGTGATGAAGACCCCCGTGCTGACCGGTCGCCGACCGATTTCTACCAGCTCGACATGGAGATGTCGTTCGTCACCCAGCAGGATGTGTTCGACACGGTGTCGCCCGTTCTGGCCGGTGTGTTCGAGGAATTCGGCGGCGGCAAGAAGGTGGACAACCCGGCCGAGTGGCCGCAGATCAGCTATCGCGATGCGGCGCTTTGGTATGGCACCGACAAGCCCGATTTGCGCAACCCGATCAAGATGCAGGTCGTGAGCGATCACTTCCGCGGGTCGGGTTTCGCGATCTTTGCCAAGCTGCTGGAACAGGACGGCACCGAGATCCGCGCCATTCCCGCGCCCAAGGGCGGGTCGCGCAAGTTCTGTGACCGGATGAACAAGTTTGCGCAGGAACAGGGTCTGCCGGGGATGGGGTATATCTTCTGGCGCGATCAGGGCGATGGCATGGAAGCCGCCGGTCCGCTGGCCAAGAATATCGGGCCGGAGCGCACCGAGGCGATCCGCCAGCAGCTTGGGCTAGAGGTCGGCGATGCGGCGTTCTTCCTGGGTGGCAAACCGTCATCGTTCGAAACCGTTGCCGGCAAGGCGCGCACGGTGATCGGCGATGAGCTGGGCCTGACCGACACGGACCGTTTCGCATTCGCGTGGATCGTGGATTTCCCGATTTACGAGAAGGACGAAGAAACCGGCAAGATCGATTTCGAGCACAACCCGTTCTCGATGCCGCAGGGTGGCATGGACGCGCTGGACGGCGATCCGCTGGATGTGCTGGGCTTCCAGTACGACTTGGCGTGCAACGGCTATGAGCTGGTGTCGGGCGCGATCCGGAACCACCGCCCGGAGATCATGTTCAAGGCGTTCGAGATCGCAGGCTATGGCGAAAACGAGGTGCGCAAGCGCTTCGGCGGCATGGTCAACGCGTTCCAATATGGTGCACCGCCCCACGGAGGTTGCGCGGCGGGGATCGACCGTATCGTGATGCTGCTGGCCGAAGAGGCGAACATCCGCGAGGTCATCATGTTCCCGATGAACCAGCGCGCCGAAGACCTGATGATGGCCGCACCGAGCGAGCCGACGAACGAACAACTGCGCGAGTTGAACCTGCGCGTCATCGAGCAGGACTAAGCCGATGGAACCGGCGATTTACACCGCGTCGGTTCCGGTTTTCCTGCACTATCTGGCGCGGGTGGATACGCTGCTGGACAAGATCGACGCCGCTCCGGACGGGGCGGCGTTCCTGTCTGCGCGGTTGGCGCCTGATATGTTCCCGGTGGGTGTGCAGCTGCGGACGGCCGCGGGGTTTTCGCTGCGGATCGCGATGGCGCTGGCGGGGCGGGACGTTCCCGATTTTTCCGATGTCACGCCCGATCTGGACGGGTTGCGCGGGTTTGTGGGCCGCTCACGTGCGGCGCTGGATGCGTTGTCGCCGGAGGCGTTCGTCGATGCCACGGACCGCAGATATGCCCATCGCGCGGGCTTTGCCGATCTCGATCAGGATGCGTGGGCCTTCCTGTGCCAATACGGGTTGCCGAACATGATGTTCCATCTGTCGATGGCTTATGCCGGGTTGCGGCAGGCGGGGCTGGATTTGGGCAAGGCTGATTTCGACGGGCTGCACGTCTATCCGCAGGGGTTTTCGTTCGAGCGTTAAATCGCGGCACGTTGTGACAGCCGTTCCTGAATCGCCATGCGCAGTTTTCCGAATGCCTGGTCGGGAGGCGTGCCATCGTCGCGCATTCGGGCGAGCGTTGCGCTTACTTCGGTCAGGCCGGCATCCTTGGCACTGCGCGCGATGCCATCCAGAAACTGCGATATGTAATCAAGCGTTTGGGGAGCGTCCTTGCTGTTCAGCAGATCGGCGACATGGGCAAGATCGTCATGCAGGGCCAACTCGTCAGGTTGAACCGGATCGCCGTCGATCATCCGGGGTCCGCGGGGGCGGGCTTCTTCCGGTAAAAGCCGCAGGATGGCTTCCTGAAAGACGCCGAGGTTCTCGACTGGTTTGCTGAGAAACGCCTGTGCACCGACGGTCAGCGCACGGTGCGCGGCCAAGTCATCGCCGCTGGTGGCGACGATGGCGGGGCTGTGATCGCGGCCGCCGGGGCGGGACAGTTCGCGGATCAAATCGGCGCCCGAACCGTCGGGCAGGCCCAGGTCGACAATGACCACGGCGGGGCGGTAGGTTTGCAGATGGCGCCGTGCGGACGCCAGACAGTCCGCACGACGGATGCGCGCTCCGCTACGCAGGCATAGCAGTCTGATGGCTTCGGATGCGAAGCGGCTGTCTTCGACCAGGAGGATGGTCAGTCCCAGCAAGGGCCGCATGGCGGTGGGGCGGGGGGATGTGATCAACTCGTCGATAGAATCGCTCATTCTGCGCGTCTCCCGTTTATCTGCTGTTCCGATTTCCAGCAGGTTTTGGTGAACGGTGCGTTAACCGCGACGAATTTTCGCACCGCTTGCAACCGCGCGGCGACAGGCAGATAAGGCCCGGAGAAATTTTCCAGGGAATGACATGATCGGTCGTTTGAACCATGTGGCTATCGCGGTGCCGGATCTGGGCGCTGCCGCTGCGCAATACCGGCAGATGCTGGGGGCCGAGGTTGGCGGGCCGCATGACTTGCCGGATCACGGGGTGACGGTGGTGTTCGTTGACCTGCCGAATACGCGGATCGAATTGATGAGCCCGCTTGGCACGGACAGCCCGATTGCCGCTTTTCTGGACAAGTCGCCTGCGGGCGGCATCCATCACATCTGCTATGAGGTCGACGATATCCTTGCCGCGCGAAACCGTCTGTTGGCGGAAGGTGCGCGCGTGCTGGGGGACGGGCAGCCCAGGACCGGCGCGCATGGTCATCCCGTGCTGTTCCTGCACCCCAAGGATTTCAACGGCTGCCTGATCGAACTGGAGCAACCCAAATGAGTATTACCGGAGCCATCGTCCTGTTCGCCGTGATCTGGTTCATGACGTTTCTGTGCGCCTTGCCGATCCGGTTGAAGACACAGGGCGATGTGGGGGAATGCGTGCCGGGGACTCATGTCTCGTCGCCGGTGAACCCCAATATCGGCAAGAAGGCCCGCATCACCACCGTCGTGACGCTGGTTCTGTGGGCAATCATTTTCGGCATCATTGCATCGGGTACGATTACGGTTCGCGACATTGATGTCATGAACCACATGCATCCTTTGACAGACGATGATACAGGTGAGTGAAGGTCGCTGCGCCAAGGATCGGGATCAGCAGGTTGACCAGAGGAATGGATAGGGGCAGCGCCATTAGCCCGCCTGCAAACCAGATCCGGCCCGCGTATTTGCGGCGCATCTGCGCGGCCCCGTCACGCCCAAGGCGGCGCATGGCGACGAGCTGGAAGTATTCGCGCCCCAGAAGATAGCCGTTCAGCGTCCAGAAGATCACGGGCGCGAGCGGCGGCAGCGCGAGATACAACGCCAGTGCCACGATGTTCGCCACCAGCATGACGCCCAGAAATGCGATGGTGTCTGCGACTGTCGTCAGGAACGGCGCGCGGGGGGCTTGCGACAGCCAGGGGTAGTGTTCTCCTTCGACGGCGTCCGCGACCTCGTCCAGGAACAGACCGGTGAAGGCGGAGGCCACGGGAACCATCAGGAACACCGACAGCCCCATCGCGGCCAGCAGGGACGCGCCAGATGCCACGTCCTGCAGGAAGGTGACCTCGCCGACGAAAGGCAGGGTGATCACATCGGGAAAAACCGCGCCGACAAGCCAGACGATCCCGATATAGAAGGCGATGAACAGGCCGACGGTCAGGCCAAGTCCTGCGAACAGCACCTTGCGAAAGCGCGGATCGCCCATCTGTGCCAGCGCCTTGGAAAAATCGGTGAAGATCACACATCCACCCACTGGGTGATTTCGGGCAGGTTCGGGCGCGGGCGGTCTGGCGGCTCGTTCGATTCGGTGCCCAGATGGATGAAGCCCGCGACGGATTCATTGGGCATAAGGCCCAGCCCCTGTTCGACAAATCCACGGTCGAGCGATGCCCAGCCGGTCAGCCAATTCGCGCCCCAGCCCGATGCAAGCGCGGCGTTGAGCAGCGACAGGCAGACGGCACCGGCGGAATAGGTTTGTTCGATTGCGGGCACCTTGTCGGAGGGTTTCTGCACCTCGATCACGGCAACGACGCATCCGGCCATGGTGAACTGGTCGCGCATCTTGGTGATCTTGTCTTCGGGCAGGTCAAGCTCGGATCCGCGGACAGGCACCAGATCGGCCAGCCGGGTCAGAGCATCGCCTTGCAGCACGATGAAGCGCCACGGTTCCAGCTTGCCGTGGTCGGGCGTGCGGGCGGCGGCGGTCAGTATGGTTTCCAGCGCTGCGCGATCCGGAAAGGGTGCCGACAGTGTCTTTGCTGGGCGCGAGCGGCGGGTCAGCAGGAAGTCGAGCGCGGCAGGGTTTGCCTTGGGCATGGAGGTCTCCGATCAATTCGACAGCGTGAATTCCATGAAAGAGCGGTGCGTTGCAAGCCTGTTGTTGACCTAAACGCTCGGATGCCTTTAGGGGAAGGCATGGCCGATCCGAGTGAAATCAGGGTGCGCGTCACGCCAAATGCGCGACAGGCCCGGATCGTGGCGGAGGCCGACGGCGGTTTTCGCGTCTATGTCACCGTGCCGCCCGAGGGTGGCAAGGCGAACGCTGCGGTTATACAACTGCTGTCCAGGCATCTGGGCGTCCCGAAATCGCGGATCATGCTGCTGCGCGGGGCGAAGTCGCGCGACAAGCTGTTCGGGGTCAGTGACTGATCACTTGTCGCGCAGGGTGGATCGCACGCGGTAGACACCTTCTGGCAGGTCGAGCGCAGCCGCCATGTCGCGGATCTGGGCGAGGGAAAAGGTGATCTTGAGGCTGTCGTCCTTGCGGGCGTCGTATTGTTCAACCGTGACGCAATCCTCGAAAGCGGTGACAATGACATCTTCCTGAAGCGGTGCCTGACCGTCATCAACCAGTGTAACCACGGTGGCATCGAATTCGTGCTCGATGGTGAACATGCTCGGATCCCCTGTCGTTTTCTTCACCTTAGGGGAGGCGAATTCATGCGTCCATGATGCAAATCATCGTGAAGCCTGTCGCGTCCGCCGGATGGTCTGATATGAATGGATCGAACGATCTGAGAGGAACCGATGCTGCGATTCTATCTTGCCGTGATGGGTGTTGCTCTGGCCGGATGCACGGTCGCGCCGTCGGGAGGCCCAGTGCCGTCCACGCAGCCGATCGGGACGGGTCAGCCACAGGTGTCGCAATTGCCGTCCGGTGATTTCGGGGCCGTTGTGCGACGGGTGGAACCCGTGGCGGAAAACATGTGCCGTCAACGTGCGCCTCAAAAGAACTGCGATTTCCTGATCCTTCTGGATACCCGCAAGAATGCCCCGTCCAACGCGTTCCAGACCTTGGATAAATCGGGACGCCCCGTGCTGATAGTGACACAGGCGTTGGTCGATGACACGCAAAATGCCGACGAGATCGCCTTCGTGTTGAGCCATGAGGCCGCTCATCACATCGAGGACCATTTGCCACGCACGCAGCAATCGGCCTCTGGCGGGGCGATGGTGGCGGGGCTGATCGTGGCTGCCTATGGCGGCAGTCCCGAAATGGTTCAGAGCGCACAGGAATTCGGCGCGATGGCCGGCGCGCGGGTCTATTCAAAGAATTATGAATTGGAAGCCGACCGTACAGGGACGGTGATTGCAAAGGCGGCCGGATTCAACCCGGTGCGCGGGGCGGAGTTCTTCACGCGCATTTCCGATCCGGGCGACCAGTTCCTGGGAACGCACCCGCCGAATGGTGACCGTCAACGCATCGTGCAGCAGACGGCGGCGCAGCTTGATTAGCGGGTTGTCTGTTTGATCCAGTCTGCGGTTTCCGGCTCTGCGCCGGTGATCGACCACGTGATCGCGGGCAGGTCATAAGGATGATGCTTGCGGATCAAGGGCACGAGGCGGTCAAGGCAGGATGTGCGCGTTGTGAGCCACAGGAGCACCTCGGACTCGCGTTCGACCTTCCCTTGCCACTGAAAGACGCTTTCCACACCGGGGATGATGTTGCCGCAGGCTGCCAGTCCCGCGCCCACCGCCGCGCTTGCGATGGTCCGCGCGATATCCGTGTCGGGGCAGGCCACCTTCAGCGCAATGGGCGAATCATCGGTCATTGGCGAATCTGCCCCCAAAGGTCGTATTCGCTGGCCTCGTCCACTTCGACCGTAACCAGATCGCCGGGGTTCAGCCCATCGGTGCCTTCGTCGATGAACAGGTTGCCGTCGATTTCGGGTGCGTCAGCCTTGGTGCGGCAGGTGGCGATTCCGTCAGCGTCGATTTCGTCCACGATGACCTGCTGAAGGGTGCCGACCTTCTTGGCCAGCTTCGCTTCCGATATGGCCTGCGCCTTTTCCATGAAGCGGTCCCAGCGGTCCTGCTTGATTTCGGCGGGGATATGGTCGGGCAGGTCGTTGGCGCGGGCACCTTCAACGTTTTCGTACTGGAAGCAGCCCACGCGGTCGAGTTGCGCCTCGTCGAGCCAGTCCAGCAGCGTCTGGAATTCGTCCTCGGTTTCACCGGGATAGCCGACGATGAAGGTCGACCGCAGGGTGATGTCTGGGCAGACGTCACGCCAGGCGACGATTTCGTCCAATGTCCGTGCGGCTGCGGCGGGGCGTGCCATCCGTTTGAGCGTGTCGGGGTGGGCGTGCTGGAACGGGATGTCCAGGTAAGGCAGTACCAGCCCGTCGGCCATCAGCGGAATCAGGTCGCGCACGAAGGGGTAGGGGTAGACGTAGTGCAGCCGCACCCATGCGCCGAGTGAGCCCAGATTACGTGCCAGATCGGTGATATGGGCGCGGGCCTCGCCATTCTGCCACGGGCTGTTGGCGTGCTTGATGTCGACGCCATAGGCGGAGGTGTCCTGACTGATGACCAGCAATTCCTTCACGCCCGCATCCACCAGCCGTTCGGCTTCGCGCAACACGGCGTTGGCGGGGCGCGACACCAGGCGGCCACGCATGTCGGGGATGATGCAGAACTTGCATTTGTGGTTACAACCCTCGGAGATTTTCAGATAGCTGTAATGGCGTGGTGTCAGGCTGACACCCGAGGCGGGCAGCAGGTCGATGAACGGGTCCGGCGCGGGCGGCACGGCGGTGTGCACCGCGTCCAGCACTTGTTCGTATTGGTGCGGTCCGGTCACGGCCAGAACCTTGGGATGCGTGCCGGTAATGTATTCGGGTTCGGCACCAAGGCAGCCGGTCACGATGACGCGCCCGTTTTCCTTCAGCGCTTCGCCGATGGCATCAAGGCTTTCGGCCTTGGCACTGTCAAGAAACCCGCAGGTGTTCACGATGACAGCTTCTGCACCGGAGTAATCCGGCGAGATCGCGTAGCCTTCGGCCCGCAGGCGCGTCAGGATGCGTTCACTGTCCACCAGCGCCTTGGGGCAGCCGAGGCTGACCATGCCGATGGTCGGCTGGCCGGGACGGGGGGCGTCGTTGATGCGGGCGCGTGGCGCAAGATCAGGACGAAGGTCAGGCGGGTTGGCGGTCATGAAAGAAACCTTGCGGCGGCTTGGCTGGAAACGGAAAAGGTCGCGGGCGTGCCCGCGACCTCTGTCAAAATAGACCAGATGCGCCTCAGCGGCGACGGTCGCGGCGCGAACTCATAGGTTGGAACGCCACGCCCACATGCGCCTCGCAATAGGGCTTTCCTGCTTGCGATGGCAGACCGCAGAAGTAGAAATCTTCGGTGGCCGGGTCGCCGATGGGCCATTTGCAGGTGCGCTCGGTCAGTTCCATCAGATCGAGCTTGCGCGCCTTCTTTTCTGTCGCACGCTGCTGTGCCAGTGCTTCGGGGCTGATTTCATTCGGCGACGGCTGCGGCGGAAGCGGCTGGCCCGCGGGAATGATCTGGCGACGTGCCGGGGTGGACGGCTTCGGCGCAGGTGCGGCGGCGGCAGGTTCCGGCACGTGTTCGGGCTTGGGCGCGGGTTTCTTGGCCTCTACCGGTTCCGGTTTTGCGGCCTTGGGTTCTTCCTTCGGCGCGGGGCTAGAGCCGGCATTGCGGTTCGACAGGCCAAGACGGTGAACCTTGCCAATCACTGCGTTGCGTGTCACACCGCCAAGCTCCTTGGCGATCTGACTGGCACTCTGGCCTTCGTTCCACATCTTCTTGAGTGTCTCGACACGCTCTTCGGTCCAGGACATTAAGATCACCTTCGGGTCAGATATTTGGGGCATCACAGGGGTAAACTGCGGCGGACCCCTGAAAGAATTCTTCAAGACCCCTATTTTAATCACCCACGCAGCGGATACAAGACGCAGGACACAAGGGACGTGAGGTAGCATGGCAAGTCACGCAGAAATGGGCACAAGACGCTTCGGCGCGGTCAACTGGCTGGGCATGTACACGCTGGCGGAAAGGGAAGTGCGCCGCTTCATGGCGGTCTGGCAGCAGACGCTCGGGGCACCGCTGATCACCGCTGGGTTGTTCCTGGCGATCTTCAGCCTGGCGATCGGACCGCATCGCGGGGATGTCATGGGCGTGCCCTATGTCCAGTTCCTCGCACCGGGGCTGTTAATGATGACGCTGATCCAGAATTCCTTCGCGAATACGTCGTCGTCGATCATGGTCGCGAAGGTTCAGGGAAACATCGTCGATACGCTGATGCCGCCGCTGTCGCCGCTGGAGATGCTGTTGGGATATCTGGCGGGCGGTATCGGGCGCGGGATGTTCGTTGCGGTTGCGATCATGTTGGTGATGATCCTGTTCCTTGGAATGGGCGTGGCGCACCCAGTCTGGGTACTGGTGTTCGTGGTATTGGGCGGTGCGCTGATGGGGGCGCTTGGGATCGTCGGTGCGATCTTTGCCAACAAGTTCGACCAGATGGCCGCGATTACCAACTTCATCATTACGCCGCTGACGTTTCTGTCTGGTACCTTCTATTCAATCGAGGTCTTGCCGAAATCAGTGCAGATCATGACGCATGCCAACCCGGTCTTTTACCTGATTGACGGGGCGCGCTACGGTGTGATCGGCACGTCTGACACCTCGCCTTGGGTGGGGCTGGTGGTTGTCTTGGCCTATACCATGGGCGTGTGCGGATTGTGCTGGTATTGGTTCAAGAAGGGATTCCGTATGAAGGCTTGACGGTCAGTTGTCGTGCTGATCGTTTCCTTCCGATGGGGTGGCCTCCGGCTTGGCTTTCAGGCGCTTCCTGATCCAAACCGCAGCGGTGACCAGGGATCCGATGATTGCGACGATCAGGCCATGGACCAGCTTGATATCGGCCGCCATAAAGACCACGCGATCCCATAGTTCGATATCTACCGGGATGGTTTCGCGGAAGATGACAGGTGTGGATGGCGGCAGCGTATTGCCTTCGATTTCAAGAATCGTGGACACTTCGATGACCAGTTGCTTGTCGTCCCCGAACGATTGCGGTCTTACCTGCCAAGTCCATTTCGTTGGTCGATCAGGCAGAACCGTTCGGTCCTGGGGTGCCGAAGGCGATATCGTGAAATCGTTGCCTGAAAGATGCGCCCGCATACGCAAGGTGTAGGGAATGTCGCCACGTTCCTGAACCGTGCCGTCCAGATTGTCACTGAGGTGCGTTCTGGGCCGAATGCCAGCTGTGTCGGGCGCGATGACCAGTTCGATGTCTTCCGATTCTTGATAGGTCATCCGCTCGGGCCGATTGAAGGCGAGTGATGCGTTTTCGATTTGTGAACAATAGGGGCAATGACTTGTGCTGGGACGCCTCGGCGCTTCGGTAAGTGCATATTCACCACAGCCGGCGGAAAGGCTGCCTGTGGACGAAACGTTGGGGGTGCATGGCGCCCGAGGGGGAGGTGGCTGTGCCGAAGGATATGAGTAGCGGGCGTACTCCCTGACAGGAAACTGCGACCCTGGCGCGAGTTGGTTCTCGAACTCGACCGGAGCCAGACCGGACCGAATGCCTACGCGGGCGGCGTATTCGAGACGCGCAGCCAACCGATCCATGCCGCTTTCGAAGGTTTCTTCGGCTCCCGAGCCAGAGGTTTCCTCGATCATCATGGGGCTGTGCGTCGATCTGAGGAAGAAGACACCCAATCCGAGCGCTATAGCCAAGACAAGAAATATTCGCATGTCCACATCCCAATACTCGTGAATGGTTACCTAACGGAAGCTTGGGCTTCTCCGTGGATTACGTCAAGAAAGCAAAGGGTGAGAGAATCCTGACCCTGAAAAGGGTTGCTGGCGATTTCCACTTTCCTTCTGACCAGTTGCCTGTTATCCGCCACGCATGAAGAACACATCGCATATCCGACGCCGACGCGCCTGATTTCCCCTTTGCAGCCTGCTGCAAGGGCTGTTTGCTGTTTCTTCTTCCCCTACAACTTGACTTGGCGCGGTGCCTGCGGCACCAAAACGCTTCCCAAAGAGGACTATATTCATGATCCCGTCTGTCCTGCCGACATACACCCGGACTCCGCTCAACTTCGTCAAAGGCGAAGGCAGCTGGCTGGTGGAGCAGGACGGCCGCCGATTCCTGGATCTCGGTGCGGGAATTGCCGTGAATGCGCTTGGCCACGCGCACCCCGATCTGATCTCTGCGCTGACCGAGCAGGCGGGTAACCTGTGGCATGTGTCGAACCTTTACACGATTCCCAAGCAACAGGCGCTGGCCGACAAACTGGTTGAAGCGAGCTTTGCCGATACCGTCTTCTTCACCAATTCCGGTACTGAAAGCTGCGAACTGGCCGTGAAGATGGCGCGGAAGTACTGGGCCGACAAAGGTCAGCCCGACCGGTTCGAGATCATCGCGTTCGAGGGTGCGTTTCACGGAAGATCCTCTGCAGCGATCGCAGCGGCCGGCACCGAAAAGATGGTCGGCGGCTTCGGGCCCGTACTGCCCGGTTTCACTCATCTTCCCTGGAATGACTTTGAGGCAGTAAAGGGGGCTGTCACAGAAAAGACCGCTGCAATCCTGATTGAACCCATTCAGGGCGAGGGCGGCATTCGCGCGCTGCCCGATCAGTGGCTCAAGGATCTGCGCAAGCTTTGCGACGACACCGATACGCTGCTGATCCTTGATGAGGTGCAGTGCGGCATGGGCCGGACAGGCCGGCTGTTCGCGCATGAATGGGCGGGAATTACCCCCGACATCATGATGGTGGCAAAAGGAATCGGCGGCGGCTTTCCGCTAGGCGCTGTGCTGGCCACGGAGAATGCGGCAAGCGGTATGGTCGCGGGCACGCACGGTTCGACCTATGGCGGCAATCCGCTGGGCTGCGCGGTGGGTCTGGCCGTGATGGATCATGTGGCGAACCCCCGATTCCTGGCCGAG